>CAKSEO010000019.1 GCA_934446565.1 uncultured Oscillospiraceae bacterium
AGCTGCGCGCCAGCGCGCAGAGTAGCCGCGCTCCGCGCGGAGGTTTCGCCTACGGCGACGAGGGCGCTGCCCTCGACTCGCAAGGGGGACTAGTCCCCCTTGACTCCCGATTGGGGGCGCCTGTTAATTTATCACTACCCGCATAAATTATAGTTTATCCACCTACCAAAAAAACAAAAACTCCCGGACCATCCGACCCGGGAGTTCAGTTATAAAAGCAATTAAGCCTCAGAGGGAGCGCCTACAGGGCAGGTGCCAGCGCAAGCGCCGCAGCTAACGCAGGTGTCAGCGTCGATAACGTACTTGCCGTCACCCTCGGAAATTGCATTTACGGGACATCCCTCAGCGCAAGCGCCACAAGCGATGCAATCGTCAGAAATTACATATGCCATATTGATTTACCTCCATATAAGTATTGTTCCGGCTACAGCCGATGAATGACGCGGCAGCGTACTCACAGCTGCCGTCTGTCTTAATTATATTGTAACATATTTTCAGAAAAAGTCAAGTGCTTTCCGAAAATTTTCACATGTTTTTCGTCTGCAAAGCTAGTCGTAATGCGGGGTTAGGGGCAATTAACGTTAACCGGATTCAACTTATTTGGTTAGTCGAAACTAATACAATTTACCCAACACGATGATACAATTATCCCCGGACTAAACAGCCCGGGGATAGTCTTTATTTGTCCTCAAGTCCCTTGAGTGCCTTTATTTCGTCCTTGCTTATCTGTACTCTGCCATCCTTGAGCAGCTTTACTTCTGACTTGTTGACTGCAATAGGAGCGTCAGGATTCTTGTCGAGCTGCACCTTGAGAATTCCGGTGAGCAGATTTGTCTCGCAGACCCTGCCTCTGCCCTCGGCGGTTTCAACGTACGCCCCTACCTTAGGAGTTGTACGCAGGAACTCTTCGTAGCAGTTCTGCTCGTACTTCAGGCAGCACATCAGCCTTCCGCATGTGCCGGAAATCTTTGTGGGATTCAGCGACAACGACTGCTCCTTTGCCATCTTGATGGACACCGGCTGGAACTCGCCAAGGAAGCTCGAACAGCAGAACGGTCTGCCGCAGATCCCAAGTCCACCCAGCATCTTCGCCTCATCACGGACACCTATCTGCCGCAGCTCTATCCTTGTGCGATATACGGACGCAAGATCCTTTACAAGATCTCTGAAATCAACTCTGCCGTCAGATGTAAAATAAAACAGTATCTTGCTGCCGTCGAATGTGCAGTCTACGTCTATCGGCTTCATGTCAAGCTTGTGCTGGGCTATCTTGTCCGCAAAAACCTGCATGATCTCCTTTTCCTGACGGTTCTTTTCCTCAAGCCGCTTTTCATCGGCTTCGGTAGCCTTACGGATTATGCTCTTGAGCGGAGATACTATAGTGCTTTCGGGAACATTACGGTTGGTGAGCACTATCTCGCCGCACTCTATGCCGCGTGCTGTTTCGACTATAGCCTTATCGCCCTGCTCAAACTTCACACCCGCAGGAGCGAAATAATAAACCTTTCCGACATCCTTGAAACGAACGCCGATTATCTCAACTACTGCGTCAGGGTCGGTCGGTTTCTTTTCCCGGGGCTGTTCTGCGCGGCGCTCCTGCTTTTCCGGGCGATCATTACGCTCCGAACGTTCAGCTCGTTCAGTACGTTCCGTGCGATTCTGGCGTTCGGGTCTGTCCTGACGTGAAGGACGCTCCTGACGGGGCTTTTCCGGACGGTCAGTACGTTCTTGCTTTTCATTATTAGGGTGATTCTGACGGTGTTCCGTCAGATTCTGAGCCAGTATGTCTACCTGTGGCTGCACAGACTGTGCGGACTTTGCAGGTTTCTGCGCCAACGTTTGAGCCGCTCCGTTTTCGGGGTGGTTCTGGCGGTGCTCTGTGAAATCCTGGAGAATGTTCACCTTAGCAGGCTGCTGGGGCTGCTGGGATTTCGCTTCTGTATTTTCCTGCACCGGCTTGTTCTTCGGCGCTATTTTTTCAGTGAAATAATTGTTATCCATTGTACTCCTATCTTTTATAAAAGGGCTGACGTCAGATATGCCGCGCTTAACGCAAGATTTATATTCAGCTGTCCCGCGGAATTGACGTCATATATCTTTTCAAGCATGCTGACAAGCTTTATGTCCTCATACACGCCTGCGATAAGCTTGGCTTCATTCTTACCGCAGGAAGTCAGTTCCGCACCGGCATGTACCGATACCGCGTCACTGATTATCCCCGCGAGGTAATCAAGCACTGCTGCAAATTCCTTGCGCCCGGTCTGCTCACCGAGGGCAGTGCACAGCAGATATCCGCTCTTCTTTGCGATCCCGGTTGCAGCGTGCCTTGCGGAATCCATCAGCTTTATCTCATCGCCGCCGTTGATAACCTCCAGGCATCTCCCTATATTGCCGCTCATCATACCGGAATATTCAAGCGCATGCTTTCTGTCAACACCGAACTGCTCGACAAGACACTCCGCACACTCTTCCACCGAACACTCAGGCATATAATACTCCGTGACCCTGGAGCGTATCGTTGTCAGCAGACCCGCCGGGCTTTCGCACAGAAAGATGAATTTTACCCAGGGCTGAGGCTCCTCGATATTTTTTAGCAGTGAGTTTTGCGCGTCAGGTCTTAACGCATCCGCATTTTCAAAAATGTAGATCTTTATATCCCCGTCGTTTGGTCTTACCGCAGTGCTGTCGCAGACCTTTTCCCGCAGCTGCTTTATATTATACGAACCGCCGCACTCTTCCAGCACATATATGATATCAGGATGATTATCCTGATCTATCTTACTGCATATCGGACAGTTATCACATGGCGGCGCTCCGCACATGAAAAGCTTGGCGATATACTTTGCCATGGTGCGCTTTCCGCTGCCTGCCTCACCAGTCAGCAGTATAGCATGTGACAAGCGATCCTCCGCCGCAGTATCGGTCAGCAGCTCTGCCAGAGGCTCTTTTCCGTAGAGTTTCATTATACCTTCTCGAATCTCTCGATATTCGTCACGAATATCGTAGCTCCGCCAACGGATACCTCAACAGGGAAGCTGGTGTAGTTGCTAAGCCCGTAGCTTGCTGAATTCGGCACGAACTGCTTGCGCTTGTGGCTGTGCTTGCTGATTATCTGTATCACATCATCGACCTTTTCATCAGCCGAGCAGATCATGAACGTGGTATTTCCCGCCATGAGGAATCCGCCGGTAGACGCGAGCTTTGTCGCCTGATATCCGCCCTGCGTCAGCGCAGAGGACACGGAATGGCTGTCATCATTGTTTACTATAGCAAAAACAAGTTTCATAACTGTTTTCCTCCCGGGTATATTTATACATTATCTATTATACAGCATTTCCGTGAAAATTGCAATGTTTTTTTGAGTATCTGTATTATTTTGCTTTTATCTGCAAAAAATATGCTGTATCTTTATTTTGACCACAGAAAGGAAGCAACAAATGAAGCATTCAGACCTCGCCGTCGAATCCGCGAGTATTAACGACGCAACTCCCGGCACACGCTGCGTCAGCCGCAGCATCGGCGGCGTGAAGATCACGGATATACGGCTGTCAAGCTCCGCTGCACGCTCCATATCGCGCCGACCAGGGCGCTATATCACCCTCGAGGGCGACCCGTCCGGAAACGCCCTCCCGGCGCTGTTGAAACGCGCGCTGGAGCAGCTCATTCCTCCCACCGGGACGCTTCTTGCAGCCGGGCTTGGGAATCCGGACATAACCCGCGACCGCCTTGGCGCCCTCGCCATCCGCAGGCTGTCACCACGTCAAGGCAGGCGGCATTCCCTCGCCGCAATAGAGACCGACGTAGCGCTCCGCACAGGAATAGAGACCGCCGCGCTGGTGCGCTCAGCCGCCCGGGAAATAGGAGCCACCGCGATAATCGCAGTGGATTCGCTGTGCTGCGATGTTCCGGAAAGACTCTACCGCACCGTCCAGATCACAGACGCGGGTATCACTCCCGGCTCCGGTGCAGCTGCTCCAAGAAAAGAACTGTCGGCGCGTACCGCAGGCATTCCCGTTATCGCGGTCGGCGTACCATCTGCGGCGCTCCTCAGCAGCATTACTGGAAACAAAGAGCATCAGCGTTTTCTTGCCGCGCCATCTGATGAGGACATCCAGTCGCTGTTATGGGCAGACTGCATTACCACCGCGATAAGCGCCATTATCCGTTAATTATCGGATTAATACTTTGAAATTTTCATTTTCAGGAAACTGCTGCAAAAAATTACTTGATTTTTCCCCAAAAGTTTTATATAATGTATAGCAGACATATATCAAAGAAAGGAGAGATACCGTGAAGCCGTCCAGAACATTATCATTTGTTGCAGCATTAACTCTGCTTACCGGTATTTCCACCGGCTGCGCGCTCGAAAACGCCGACTCTTCGTCATATACTGCTACTTCGGCCACAGAGCCACCTGTAACTACAGTCACAGAGGCCACTAAGCTAACAACAACTATGCCTTCCGAGCCCCTAGCCCCGGATGACGTCATCCCTGCGGCAGTACAGTCCCCAAGGATAGAGGGCAGCCGCCTTTCATACTCCATAATGAACGTATATTCAGGTGGGGAATATTTCACCGTTGAGATATCCTGCATCAAGCTGCCTGAGACCACGGAAGCTCCCGAGCTTGAAACTACATATATAAACGGCGCGCTTTACGGAGATTTCAGGCTCGACCTCCTTAAACAGGGAAATCTTATCGACACGCTGAAGATAAACGTCCCGCGGGACGACCGTTTTCTTATTTTTGAGAGCGTATTGCAGGATCTTTCCTATGGCTGCGAACTTATCTCAAATATGAGGGATTTTAACGCCACGGAATACCCCGACCTGATACAACTCGATTTCCACATGATAAACGAAGCGGAGGTACCTCAGTACGCGAGATATTTCGCAGTATCCGGCGGAAAACTGACAGAAGTAGCGGTATACGAAAACGGCGATGAGGTCGCTCCCTACGGAACTCATCTGGAGCCTGAGTCCGCCGGACTGATGATACAGCGGATAGTCGCAAAGGAATACGGCGAATACACCGTCAAACAGTACGAATATACCTTTGACCCGGACGCGCTCACCATCACCCGAAAACGCGTACGCTACACCGGATACAACTGACCGATGGAGGAACTATGACTGACAAGGAAGAATTTATCAGCATTTTTAATGAAAACATCACCCGCGAGGGCGCAGACAAGCTGCTTGATTTTCTGGAGAACCGCAGCGATTTCTTCACGGCACCGGCAAGCACCCGCTATCACAATGCTTTCGAGGGCGGATTGCTGCGTCATTCGCTGAACGTTTATCACTGCCTTGTCGCCTATCTTGACCGAGAACGCGTTAAGAACGAATACGGACTGAACGTCTCCGCAGAGACAGCCGCGATAGTCGCACTGCTGCACGACGTCTGCAAGGTCAATTTCTACCGCGTCGGCTGGCGAAACGTAAAGAACGAGCATACCGGTCAGTGGGAAAAACAGCCCCGGTATGAGATACACGATACGCTTCCCTACGGACACGGCGAGAAATCCGTGTACATGGTCAGCGGTTACATACGTCTCACCCGTGACGAAGCTATGGCTATCCGCTGGCATATGGGTTTCTCCGGGATAGAAGATAAAAATACTATCGGTCAGGCGCTTGCAATGTACCCTCTGGCATTTGCACTTTCAGTCGCCGACATGGAAGCTTCCTATTTTCTTGAATCTGACAAAGAATGACATTTAATTTTATATTCAGCCGCCCTGATTTTCCACCTGGGCGGCTTTTTTATGTTTAAAAACTAGATGCGTTTTCATCGCCTTCTTTCAACTTTCAACATGGATTTGTTGATAATATTCTTCTCAACATATAATCAACCTGATTTCAACTGAAATTTATAACAAATTCCCGATTTCAACATGTAGCTGTTTTATGCCGATTTTCAACCGTTTCAACATAGTTTTCAACAGAAAATCAAGGCACATACAGTTTCAACGTTGAAAACTGCCGTGTAAAATACGTTGAAATGACAGGGTTGATTAGTTTTCAACAATTTACGCTACATATATTTCCAAATATCCTGTCGCTGCGAATTCACCGGCTATTACTATTTGTATAATTAGGGTTAATCAACTGACTTTAAACTTAAAATTTGAAACTGTTCATTTTGATAGTTGAATACCTGCGTATACGACCTGGCTTATCATGCGACTTTTTAACCGTTTCAACATAGTTTTCAACAATTTTGAGGACTTTTAACCAATTATACTTTCTGTTTTTATAACATTAACATTGTTTTGTTGATAAAACAATAAAAACATGTATAAATTCATACTCACATCCAATAATCAGGTTGAAACATATTAATCAGCAGATAGGATGTGATTCTTCTATATGATCAAGGGCGTTACTAAAAGCATGATAGAAATAATACCCGGAAATACAAATTATGAGAAAGTTATCGTGATCCTCCGCAGCAATTCAGATATCCCCGACAAAAGCGAACTCACTAAACAAATCAAGCTACTCACCAATTCAACGCCTGACTTCCTGAAACGCCAAAAACGCTCCGCAATATTGAAAATGATGGTCTCCGCAACTGTAGGCTCTCTTTTGACCGCGGCTTCATTCCTTATTATATATACGTTTGTTTAAAATTCACATATTATCGTGAAATAATTAAGCGCTTTTTTGCTTGAAAAATTTCAACTTTTATGGTATTATTAAATATGGACATCTTTTGACACAATTTAATTTTGATATCTAACTATATATCGTGAACGTTTTCAACAGACTGTATTATTCTTGGCTGTTTATAACGCACACTGACATTTACCTGCCGACTTCCTGTCTTACCAGATTACCAACTTTCAAGTTTATCGGCTTGTAAACTCGCTCGCTCTCTAAAACGTTAAACGCTGACTTTCTAATGGAATGGTGACTATCATGAAAAACAATATTTCCTCATTATCTGATATCTACAACCTCGTAGTTGAAAACTACGTCAGTGAATACAACATTTCTGCCTCTGCGAAGGAACTGTGGCTAGACTCACTGGAACCTATCAGCATGGAAGGAAATGTTGTCACCCTCGCAACTGATACAGATTTTAAGCGCAACACGATAATCTCAATATATCTTGAAAAGCTTGAGGAGCAATTTACCAACGTCCTTGGCAATCCGATAAAAGTGGAGATCATCATAAAAGACGATATTCCCACAACTGAAACCAAATTCAACGATATCCGCAACAGCCGTGAACTAACAAACAAAATCGACAACATAGTTCACGACAACAAGGTGACCTACACGTTCGACAACTTCATTGTCGGTCCGTCTAATAACCTTGCATATGCGGCTGCCAAGGCGGTATCCCAGAAGCAGCACGAAAAATACAATCCGCTGTTTATCTACGGCGACTCCGGACTCGGAAAAACCCATCTTCTGTCAGCTATCCAGAATGAGATGACAAAGAACTACCCCGGGATAAACATCATATACATTTCCGCAGAAACTTTTACCAACGAATTTCTGCATTCCATCACTGCAAACAAAACAGAACTTTTTGACGAAAAATACCGTAATGCGGACGCGCTATTGATAGACGACATCCAATTCATTGCCGGAAAAGAGCAGACAGAGGAAAAATTCTTCCACATATTTAACGAGCTGTACAAGCTCAACAAAGCAATCGTGCTTACATCCGACCGACCGGCAAAAGAGATAAAGTCTATTTCCGACCGTCTGAAAACCAGGTTCTCATCAGGTCTTGCTGCGGATGTCCGCGCGCCGGAATATGAGACCCGTCTTGCAATTATTCAGCGCAAGGCAGATCTGCTTAACTTCAAGATACCCGAAGATGTGGTGGACTTCATCGCAACAAAGCTGAAATCCAATATCCGACAGATCGAAGGCGTAGTAACTAAGATGAACGCTCTTTATATGGTATCCCAGATAAAGCCTACCATTGTTGTGGCACAGAACGTCATCAAGGATATCGTTTCCGATCACCAGCCTATTCCGATCACGGTCGATAAGATAATAAACGAAGCAGCTAAGATCTACAACGTTGATCCGGATGAGATACGTTCTCCAAAGAGAAATTCTCCGGTATCCTCTGCACGCAAGGTTGCAATATACGTTATCCAGGAGATCACCGGTCTGCCCTATGAGACCATTGGTCAGAAGTTCAGCGGACGAGATCACTCCACCGTCGTTTATGCCATCAAAAATGTCAAGGAAATGATGGCAAAGGACAGCAGCTTCCGTTCTGTTATCGAAGACCTCATCAAAAACATCAAGGCTAATCAGTGATATCATTATAATAAAGGCTCTTTGCCATCCGGCAGACTGCCTTTATTTTTGAGAGTACATCAGGACGTTTTTGCCTTGATTTTCAACATGTTTTTGTGAGTTTTCAACGTCTGGACGCCAGATTTTTTCAACTCCGTTATTTCACGATTTTTCAACATGGCGGGATGAAAAACTTTAACGCCTCAGATCAACTTTTTAAACGGGTTTGCGGACTTTTCAACATTTTAACGCCCCTTATTATTATTATTAAAATAATATATTTCATTCTTTGAGAAAAACCGCTGCGCGGTTTGCTGCTTCGCAGCCCTTATCACGCAGTCCGGCAGAAAAAGAAAGGATAGGTATATAAGTAATATGAAATTCATTTGCAACAAGGACACGATCCTCTCAGTTGTACAGACCACCTCAAAGGCGGCAGCGGGCAAATCCAGTATCCAGGCTCTTGAGGGTATTCTTATGGAGCTTGAGGGAAATACCCTCACAGTTACAGGTTACGATCTTGATCTTGGTATCAAGACCTCTATAGAGGTCGAAGGCATCGAAAGCGGCAATATCGTTATCTCTGCTAAAATGGCTGTTGATATCATCAGAAAAATGCCGTCTGGCAACATTACATTTGAATGCAGCGGGAACAACCTTGCGGAGATAACTAATAATATGACATCGTTCTCTGTGAGCTGCTCCAGTGCGGATGATTATCCTAATGTTCCCCAGGTCAATCCGGATACCAGCTTTTCTATGCCGCAGAAGCTTCTGAAGAGCATGATAACACAGACTAAGTTTGCAGTAGCCGTTGTAGACAGCAAGCCGGCTCTTATGGGCTGCAAATTTGAAATAGAAAACAATGTGCTCAGCGTTGCAGCTGTCGATGGCGTGAGAATAGCACTCCGCCAGGAACCGGTCGCTTATGACAATATAAGCTTCATTGTTCCTGCAAAGACTCTCGAGGAGCTTACTCACATTCTTTCCGATGATAACGATAAGAACGTTACTATATGCATAGATAAGAATCAGATAAGCTTTATCGTTGACGGTTATACCATGATCTCACGTCTGCTGGACGGTGAGTTCATTCCGTTTAAGAACTACCTCAAGTGCTCAGATGAGATCTATGCGGAAGTTAACTGCCGCGAGATGATAGATATGCTTGACCGCGCTATGCTTATCATCAATGAAAAGAATAAGAATCCTATCCGCTGCGAGATAAAGGACAATACTATCAGCATGAGCTGCACCACTGCTATAGGCAAGGTAAACGACAGCATTGCAGTAAAGTACAACGGGCAGCCCCTGGTCATCGGTTTCAACGCCAAGTACATGCTTGACGCTTTCAAGGCGTGCGATTCCGATACAGTAAAGCTTATCGCAACCTCGTCCGTTGCTCCGCTGATAATCCTCCCGATGATCGGGAATGAATTCACATATCTTGTTCTCCCTATGCGTCTTAAATGAATAGACCGGTGGGAAAGGGCATGTAAGGCAGCGAGTGCGCTTCCCCTGCCATGAATAGATATTCTGTTGCCTTTGATATCGACCTGCGGTTCCGGCGGTGGGCTTATCACATCAGGCAGCGGCAAACGCGGCATCGCGAGAAATACTATAGTGCATGCCGCCGCGGTATCTTAAGCGCCTTTTGGGCAGTCTGCCCACGGAGAATGCCGCAATTAATTTGGAAAGGAACACTAGAATAATGGAAGAAATCAAAATCGTTACACCGTTTATAAAGCTCGATCAGCTTATCAAATTTGCTGGACTGGCTGAAACCGGGGCAAAGGCTAAGATACTTGTTGAGCTTGGAGAGTTCAATGTTAACGGCGAGCTCTGCACCAAGCGCGGCAAGAAGATAAAGCCCGGCGATACGATCGAGTTCAAGGGCAAGAAGTACAAGATAGTCCTTGACGAAAACGCACAGAATGCAGAAAACGCAGAAACTTCTGCTGAATAAATCATAATGGTCATTACAAAACTGTATATCCGAAATTTTCGTAATATCCGCGAGGCTGAACTGGATTTCGACAGCAGCCTCAACATTTTTGTCGGAAAAAATGCACAGGGCAAAACTAACCTTATGGAAGCGATTTCCGTCTGTCTGGGCGGAAGCTTCCGGCATGTGCGGTATACACAGTATGTCCCGGTCAGCGAACCGGGAACAGAAGTATTTATCCGGCTTTGTTTCAGAAATGACGATAATACCGGGCGTGAAAATATCGTAGAATATACAATAAGTAATGGAAAACCGACTGTAACCTATAATGGACTAAGCGTCAGCGACGCTTCAAAGCTTTTTGGTGTGCTTAAGTATGTCGTGTTCGTTCCGGAGCATCTGAACCTTATCAAGGGGGCGCCGGAGCTTCGCCGGGCATATCTCGATGATGTGGCGGTCATGCAGACGCAGACTCATCTGAAGAAGCTGTCGAACTACAATCGCGGTCTAAAACAGCGCAACAATATCCTTGCGTTTGCGCGCAAGGATATATCTGAAGCGGAGCTTTCCGCGCAGCTTGCGCCATGGGACCAGGTGCTCGCCAGTGAGGGAATAAATGTCACCTACGGACGACTGAGGTATTTCTCGTTTCTTCAGCAACATGCAGCAGAGGTTTATTCCCAGCTTACCGAGGGTACGGAGAAGCTTGAAATGGAGTATTTCAGCTCTATTTTTAAAACAAATAGTATAAACTTCTCTGATGTTAACAAACTGTTTGACGAGTATGTTTCTGAACTTGCAAATAACCTGCAGTCTGAAATGAAACTTAGGTATACACTGGCTGGCGTTCACCGCGATGATGTTAATTTCTACATCAACGGAATGGCAGCCCGGGACTTCGCCTCCCAGGGTCAGACCAGGAGCGCAGCTCTTGCGCTGAAGCTCTCGGAAGCAGAGATAATCCGCAGAAAAAACAAGACCTGCCCGGTGGTTATCCTTGATGATATCCTTAGTGAGCTGGACAGCGTCAGACGAAATTTCGTTATCAACAATATAGATAAAAGTCAGGTATTTATAACTTGCTGTAATATGGACGACCTTTCTGCGCTTCAGGGCGGAAAGTGCTGGCATGCTGAAAACGGAGTTTTCACGGAGGGGTGATGACCTTGTTCCTGCACCTTGGTAATGAAACCACGGTCAAAAAAGAAGAAA
The DNA here is from genome assembly GCA_934446565.1 of uncultured Oscillospiraceae bacterium. Taxonomy (GTDB): domain Bacteria; phylum Bacillota; class Clostridia; order Oscillospirales; family Ruminococcaceae; genus CAG-115. The sequence continues at coordinate 11,429 of CAKSEO010000019.1, forward strand.
TTATCGGAATTTTCGACATCGAGGAATGCTCCGTAAGCCGGATAACCGCAGATTTTCTCAATGCTTCACAAAAGCAGGGCAGGGTCGTCAGCGTTTCCAACGATATGCCAAAAGCATTCGTTGTGTGCGCGGATAAGACCTATATCACGAATGTTTCTAATTCTACTCTTAATAAGAGATGTGCTGAAAAATATTCCTGATAGTTGTATTTTCGAAAATTTACACTACAAGTGTTTAAAATTGTGTATAGTTAGAACAAAATATAACTGTGGGTATAGAACTCGGGCATAAAATTAAGGAGAGCATAGCTCTCCTCAGACCGTCGAAAAAGTCCCGTTGGGACTTTTCCGCCGAACATCCCAGCTGCGCGCACGTCTTGGCGGCTACGCCGCCAACCCGCACACTTGCTGGGATAGAAGTGTTTTTTGCCCCGGGAAACCCGGAGCAAAAAACGGATTTCAAAAGCCCGCTTCGCGGGCAAATTCGATTTTTTCGACAAGCTGAGGAGAGCATAGCTCTCCTTTTGTGTTTTATTAACCCGGAAGATCTATCTTTTCTTCTGCGACTTCGTGAGTGCGGCAGCAGTAGCTATCCGCGGTCAGCTTAAGCAGCACCATACTATTGAGCGCCTGCTCGCTGAATTTGTGCTCTGTCTTTTCTTCATCGTATTTGCTGATTATCGATGTAAGTCCGGTCAGCTTTTCGATACCGTTCACTATTTCGATGGAGCCGGTACCGGTTATGCATTCATACACTGCCATTATTCCGCAGTCATTTTCATCTTTTACAAGCCGGGTGAGGTGGTCTACCTCGAATCCTGCGATGTTATTCTTTTTGATAAGTTCTATTTTCTGCCCCTTCGGAGAGGTGTGGAAGAACAGTTCTAGATGATTGCCCTCAAGCTTGTATCCGAAACACATTGGTATTATGTAGGGATACTCTCCGTTCATCAGCGCGATACGGCATACCTTCGCTTCTTTCAGCAGCTTGTTGATCTCTGCCGGGTCGGTCATTTCTCTGTTTTTGCCTGTCATAAAATTACCCCCTTTTTATGTCGTTTTTACCCGAATTTAGCATTAAAAAAACAATCACCCGCATGCTGTCAGCCTGCGGGTGTATGTTTGCTTTCTTCAAGAAATTATGCAGTAGCGTTTGCTTTCTTTGCAAGCTGGGACTTCAGACGAGCAGCCTTATTCTTGTGGATAAGACCCTTACCTGCAGCCTTGTCTACGCTTACAACTGCGGTCTTGATAACAGCAGCGTCAGCACCCTCGGCACGAGCCTTCTTGATAACTGTCTTAAGTGCAGTCTTGGAAGCCTTGTTAGCCTCAGTTCTCTCCTTGGCGATGAGAACTCTCTTCTTTGCAGACTTGATATTCGGCATTTATTTTCACCTCCATAGCTATTCGATCGGAACAGCGCATTTCTGCACACATTCTCGATTTATTGTCTTATTGAGCGTTCACTTTATAATTGCTTATACTGAACGACCATAATAATATATTTTATTATAACATACTATTTTATAAATTTCAAGGGGGTAACTGCAATTTTTTCGCAGTTTTTTTTTACTCTGAGTAATGTGACGCAAGATTACTTCGCGGAGTGTACTGATCAAAACCTAAAATCGACATCACAATAATGCTTGATAACAGAAATTTTACTTTAAAAACACCAGAAATGCTTGCAATTTCGGCGGTTTTGTGGTATACTATATATAATATATGCGTTTTGCAATATGCGGGGGTCGTGTGCCCTGCTGTCTCACCGGTTAGCCGGTATTTTATGGAGGTTAAGGTTTAATGGCTGAAAATGAAAAGACTCAGAATATGAGTTACGGCGCTGACGACATTCAGATCTTAAAGGGTCTTGAGGCTGTGCGCAAGCGTCCGGGTATGTACGTTGGTTCGTCCGGTGAGGGCGGTCTGCATCACCTGGTTTACGAGATCGTCGATAACTCTATCGACGAGGCTCTGGCGGGTTACTGCACTGAGATCAACGTGTCTATACTCCCCGGCAACGTTATCCGCGTTGTGGATAACGGACGTGGTATCCCTACTGCGATAAACCATGCAGAGGGTATATCCGCAGCTACGGTCGTATTCACGGTGCTGCATGCCGGCGGTAAATTCGGCGGCGGCGGATATAAGGTTGCAGGCGGTCTGCACGGCGTTGGTGCGTCTGTTGTCAATGCGCTGTCCGAGTGGCTCGAGGTCGAGATACACGACGGCAAGAATATTCATTTTCAGCGCTTTGAGCGCGGCGAGTACAGCGAGCCTATAAAGGTCATTGGCACTACCGACCACACTGGTACAATGGTTACATTCAAGCCTGACGGCGAGATATTCCATACAACGGAGTTCAACTACGTCACATTGCAGGACAGACTGCGTGAGAAGGCGTTCCTCAACGGCGGTCTGAAAATAACACTTTCGGATACCCGCGACCCGGAAAACCCAGTCTATGAGGAAATGATGTACGAGGGCGGTATCCGCAGCTATGTTGAGTGGCTCAACAAGAAGCGCGGTGCGGATGTGCTCCATCCTGACGTTGTATATCTTGCGGGCAATATGAACGGTATAGATGTTGAGATCGCATTCCAGTACACTACCGACTTCAACAGCGAAGTTTTCCGCTCCTTTGCGAACGATATCCACACCGGCGAGGGCGGTACTCATGAGATAGGCTTCAAGAAAGCACTCAGCAAGGTCGTGAACGACTATGCAAAGGCTTACAAGGAAGCGCAGGAGAAGAACAAACCGAAGAAGAAGTCTGCAAAGAAAGGCGAGGAAGAAAAGCCGTTCACAGGCTACAGCGGCGAGGCTATACGCGAGGCGATAAACGCGATCATTTCCGTCAAGCTGCCGGAATGCGAGTTTGAGGGTCAGACCAAGAGCAAGCTCGGTAATCCCGAGGTTCAGCCGGTGGTTTATAAAATCGCCGTAGAGCAGCTTACCTATTACTTTGAAGAACATCCCGACACCGCCATGATCATCATGAACAAGGCGATGAATTCCCAGGCTGCGCGCGACGCTGCCAAGAAGGCTATGGAGGCCAAGCGCAAGTCCGTAATGGACAGCAACGGGCTTCCTAACAAGCTTGCTGACTGCTCTGAAACGGATCCCACAATTACTGAGATCTACATCGTAGAGGGAGATTCTGCGGGCGGTTCAGCTAAGAGCGGACGCGACAGGCGCTTCCAGGCTATTCTGTCCCTGTGGGGCAAGATGCTCAACGTTGAAAAGGCGCGTGCCGACAAGGTTTATAACAATGATAAGCTTTCGCCGGTCGTTAAGGCGCTTGGCACCGGAATAGCAGAAGAATTCGACATAACTAAGCTTAGATACGGCAGAGTTATCATCATGGCAGATGCCGATGTCGACGGTGCGCATATCGCAACGCTTATGCTGACGTTTTTCTTCCGCTTTATGCGGCCGCTTATTGAGCAGGGGCATGTTTATATTGCCCAGCCGCCTCTTTTCAAGGTGTCAAGGGGTAAGAACGTAAAATACGCGTTCTCTGATGATGAGCGTGACCTCTATATCAAGGAGCTTTCCGGCGACGCCGGCGCTAAGGTCGATGTTCAGCGATACAAAGGTCTTGGTGAGATGGACCCCGAGCAGCTCTGGGAAACTACCATGAATCCGGAGACCCGTACAATGCTCCGCGTTACAGTTGAGGACGCTGCTAAGGCTGACGAGATAATGACTGTGCTTATGGGCGACAAGGTTGAGCCCAGACGTGAATTTATCGAGCAGAATGCAACTCTGGTCCAGAATCTTGATTTCTGATGTGTATTTTGTCCGAATTATACTTTCTGTATAATCGCGAAGGGAGTGATCTGTATTTCTAACGGACTTATTCCGGATCTCGGCAGTATGGCTGATGAGACTGCTGACAACAGCGCTGTTGAAAAAAACAACGAGCCAGTCGTTAAATTTAATTACGACAACACGCTTGAGGAGATCGACGGTGCGATGAAGTCGTTCCAGGCGCATTTCAAGAGCAAACGCAATATCTTTTCGATCGTGGCTTACTCGCTGATAACTGCGGCGGTTATCGTATCTATCGTCATCAATCCCACTTCGGTGTTTGCGTATGCCGCACTACTTTTCTGCGCGATAGGACTGATATACAGCGTCACTGACAGAACCAGGGCGAGAAAAAGGACGATCGACGCGCTGCGCGACATGAATCCCGAGGATTACGTTGCTATATTTTATGATGACAGAATCGAAATAGATACCGTCATAAAGCCTAAGACGAATGAGGTGCGTGTCAAAATAGACGAGCAGGCGGATGATGAGGCTATATCACCGCTGAAAACTACGTTTGTTTTAGGTCAGGATCTGCTCGAGTTTATAGAAAATGACGAGTCGCTGCTTCTGGTTTTCAACAGACAGCAGATATACTGTTTCCCGAAAAGATGTCTTTCCGTGGAACAGGAGGACAAGGTCAGAAATTTTCTGACTGATAAGATCTCATGGAAGTCAGAAAATTAAGTTGGAGGTAAAATGGATATTGATTTCAGCTCGGAAAAGCTCTTAAATGTAGACCTTGAGGAGACGATGAAAACATCGTTTATCCAGTACTCGATGTCAGTTATCACGGCAAGAGCGCTGCCTGATGTCAGGGATGGTCTCAAGCCTGTTCACCGCCGTATAATCTACACGATGAACGACGCCGGAAATACCGCTGATAAGCCTTTCAGAAAGTGCGCCTATACCGTCGGAGAGGTTCTCGGTAAGTATCACCCTCACGGCGACGCTTCCGTTTATGACGCACTGGTGCGCCTTGCGCAGGATTTCTCACTGAGATACCCGCTTATCGACGGTCACGGAAACTTCGGTTCTGTTGACGGCGACCCTGCGGCGGCTTACCGTTATACTGAGGCAAGGCTTGCGAAGATATCCAACGAGATGGTCCAGGATATCGGCAAAAAGGTCGTTGACTTCACAACAAACTACGATGATAAGCTCCAGGAGCCGGTCGTGCTTCCGTCAAGATTTCCGAATCTGCTTGTAAACGGCAGTAACGGTATCGCGGTAGGTATGGCTACCAATATCCCGCCGCATAATCTCGGCGAAGTGATCGACGCGCTCATGCTGATGATAGACAACCCCGACGTGACTATTGAGGAGCTTATGACCCAGATCCAGGGTCCGGACTTCCCGACCGGCGGTATCATCATGGGTTACAGCGGTATTCGCTCCGCTTACTATACCGGACGCGGCAAGATAATCCTCCGCGGACGTGCAAACATAGTCGAGGAGAACAATCAGACACGCATCATTATCGATGAGATACCTTATATGGTAAACAAGGCGCGTCTGCTTGACAGTATACGCGACCTGGTGCGTGATAAGCGTATTGAGGGTATAAGCGTTGTCCGCGATGAGTCTGACCGTAACGGTATGCGCGTCGTTATCGAGCTCAAGCGCGACGCCAATGCAAATGTTGTTCTTAACAAGCTGTATTCGTTCACGCAGTTACAGGACACCGTCGGCGTAATTATGCTGGCGCTGGTGAATGGCCGTCCGAAGATACTCACGCTCAAGGAGTGTCTGGAGCAGTACCTTGATTTCCAGGTAGATGTTATTACCCGCCGCACCAAGTATGACCTTGATAAGGCTCTTGAGCGGGAACACATTCTTGAGGGCTTCATCATTGCGATAGACTTCATTGACGAGGTCATTGCGATACTGCGTTCCAGCAAGACTATTCAGGAAGGTAAGGAGCGTCTTATCGAGCGTTTCAAGAATATAGATGTTTCCTCGACCGGATTCTTTGACAAGGGCACATATTCCCTCTCCGAGGCGCAGGCTGACGCTATCGTACAGATGAAATTAGGTGCGCTCACTGGTATGGAGAAATCCAAGGTCATTGATGAACTCCAGGAGAAACGCGCTCTCATCAAGGAAATGCAGGAGATACTTGCAGACCACAACAAGCTGCTGCATGTTATCGGCGATGAGCTTTCCGTTATCAAGAAAAAGTACAACGACGCACGCCGTACAAAAATCGAACCGGTCAGCGGCGAAGTCGATATTGAGGACCTCATCCCCGAAGAAGATTGCGTTGTTACTTACACGAATATCGGCTATATCAAACGCCAGCCCGTTGAGCTTTACAATATCCAGAAGCGTGGTGGCAAGGGCGTTTCCGGCATGAAGCAGCGTGATGAAGACTTTGTTGAGAATATGTTCATCTCGTCCAGCCATGAGAATATTCTGTTCATCACGAATCAGGGCAACATGTACCGCCTGAAGTGCTATGAGATACCCGAGGGCAGCAAACAGTCCCGTGGCATGAACATCGTAAATCTGCTCCAGCTCAACGAGGGCGAGAGAGTAGCCGCGATGATGACTACGCACGATTTCGCTGACAACAAATATTTCATCTGCGTTACCAAGAATGGTATAGTAAAGCGCACTAAGCTGTCTGAGTACAGAAATGTACGCAAGAAAGGACTGCGTGCGGTAACGCTTGCCGAGGGCGATGAGATTGCTGCTGCGTTCCTTACCGAGGGCGATTGCAGAATACTTACAGCCACCAGGAACGGCGCGGCTATCTGCTTTGATGAGAACGACTGCCGCCCGATGAGCAGACAGGCTCGCGGTGTTAAGGCTATAAAGCTCCGCGATGAGGATTTCGTTGTCGGCGCAACTAAGGTGTTTGAACCCTCCGCGACTATCCTTACCGTTACAGACAAGGGCATGGGACGTCGCTGTGCTGTTGACAGCTACCGTCTGCAAAGACGTGGCGGCATGGGTCTGAAAAACTACAAGGTCGGCGATGAAAAGGGCTACGTTTGCGGAATACGCACACTTGGTCCTGACGATGATGTTATCCTTATCAGCACAGACGGTATAATTATCAGATTCCGTGCGAATGATATGCGCGTAATGGGCAGATCGGCTACCGGCGTTCGCGTAATGAAACTCGGCGAGGAAAGCCGTGTCGCGTCCTTTACGAGAACACAGCATGACGATTCTGAAAATACTGAGGAGATCGAAAATGTTTCCGATGAGGAAATACAGGCTTCTCTAAACGAGGACGCGTCTGAGGTGATCGAGCCTGATACCGCTCCGGATGATGAGAACGCTGAGGACAATGCAGAGGCTAAGTCCGATGATAATTCTGACGACTGATTTTTAGCAATTGAACAGGTTCGCCCGGATTTTGGTTCGGGCGAATTTTGTGAATACAGTATTGTTCCACGTGGAACATTATGTCGAAATCTGATTTTCGAAAGGAAGATGTTTATTGGAAACCGGATATACGCTTGAGGATTATGATGTTGCTGTCATAGGCGCAGGACACGCGGGCTGCGAGGCTGCGCTTGCTGCTGCACGTCTTGGACTGAAAACAGCTATTTTTACACTGTCACTGGATTGTATAGCTAACATGCCGTGTAATCCCTGCATTGGCGGTTCTGCAAAGGGACAGATAGTTTGCGAAATAGATTCCCTTGGCGGCGAGATGGGCAAGGCGGCTGACGCTACCTTTATTCAGTCCAGAATACTGAACCGCGGAAAAGGACCGGCAGTCCACAGCCTCAGAGTACAGAGCGACCGTGTGAAATACCACACATATATGAAAAAAACGCTTGAAAATACACCCAATCTGTTTATCAAGCAGGCAGAGGTAACATCCGTTGACGTTGAAAACGGCAGAGTCACTGCTGTACGCACAAAGCTGGGGGCGATACATCCCGTTAAAGCTGTAATAATCACGACCGGAACTTATCTGAACGGAAAAATACATATAGGCGAGCTCAGCTACAGTTCGGGTCCGGATAATCTGCTTCCATCCAGTGGGCTTACAGACTGCCTGAAATCGCTTGGGGTTTCTATGAGAAGATTCAAAACTGGTACGCCTGCGCGCGTCCACAAGCGCTCAATTGATTTTTCTGTGATGGAAAAGCAGAGCGGTGATGATCAGATAATGCCGTTTGCTTTTGACAATGAAGAAGAACTTCATAACATCGTTGACTGCTATGTTACCTACACAAACGCAGAAACCCATAAGGTGATACTGGATAATCTTGATCGTTCTCCGCTCTATTCCGGACGAATCGAGGGAATCGGTCCACGGTATTGCCCGAGTATTGAGGATAAGATAGTAAGATTCAAGGATAAGGAACGTCATCAGCTTTTTGTTGAACCCATGGGACTGGATACCGATGAGTATTATTTGCAGGGTATGTCATCGTCGCTTCCTGAAGATGTTCAGGTAAAATTTCTGCGCACAATAAAGGGGCTGGAGCATGTTGAGATAATGCGTCCAGCTTATGCAATCGAGTATGACTGCTGCGACCCACTGGAGCTGCTTCCTACACTTGAATTCAAGAAGATTTCCGGATTGTATGGGGCGGGTCAGTTTAATTGTACAAGCGGATACGAAGAAGCGGCAGCACAGGGCATAGTCGCCGGTATAAACGCTGCGCTAAAAATCCAGAACAGAGAACCTATGATACTTGACCGTGCTTCCAGCTATATTGGTACACTCGTGGATGATCTTGTTACAAAAGGCTGCTCTGAACCGTATCGTATGATGACATCCCGGAGCGAATACCGTCTGATATTACGTCAGGATAATGCGGCGGATCGACTTGTTCCTGTCGGTCATGATGTTGGATTGGTTTCAGACGAGCGATATGCAAAATTTCTTGACGAAAAGCGTATCTGTGAGGAAGAATTACAGCGTATCAAAAATGTGGTGATACATCCGACTGAGGAAGTCAATAGGATGTTGGTTGAAAAGGGAACATCTCCTATAACTGCTGGAGTTCGCATGATCGAGCTAATAAAGCGACCACAACTTGGATACAATGACCTTGCTGAATTTGACCCAGGAAGACCTGCGCTCAAATACTCTCTTGTGAATAAGGTAGAGATCGAGATAAAATATGCTGGTTATATCAGAGTTCAGCAGGAACAAATTGATAAAATGCGCAAGCTTGAAAGCAAGATACTGCCGGAAGATACCGATTATAAAACAATCAAAGGGCTGCGGCTGGAGGCTCAGGAGAAGCTTAACAAGTTCAGACCGCTGAATGTCGGTCAGGCAGGTCGGATCTCCGGAGTTAATCCTGCTGACGTTTCGGTGCTTCTTGTTTGGCTGGCTTCAAGAGAACATGAAAACCGAGGTGATGATAATGAATAATGCAGAGCGTATTTCTTATGTGATATCGGAGTTTTCCAGAGCAAATATCTCGATTGATGAACATCAGGCGGAAAAATACGTTAAGTTGTGTGATTTCATGGTGGAGTACAATGAAAATGTGAATCTTACGTCCATCACTGAGTTTTCTGAAGTGGTCGTAAAGCATTTTGTTGATAGCGTTCTTCCGTTCACTATGACTGATATCCAGAATGGAAGCTCGTTCATTGACGTTGGAACTGGCGCTGGTTTTCCGGCAATCCCACTTTTGATTTATCGTCCTGACCTGAAAGGAACTCTGTGCGATAGCCTGAATAAGCGCTGCGTTTATCTTGAAAAAGCTTGCGCCCTAATTGGTGTTAAGGCTGAAATAATTCATGCAAGAAGCGAAGAACTGGGCAGAAAAAAAAGAGAATGCTTTGATTTTTCAACAGCGCGCGCCGTTGCAGCTATGCCAGTGCTCTCTGAATATTGTATCCCTTTTGTGAAGGTTGGAGGGAGATTTATTGCACTAAAGTCGGTCAATGAGGATATCAATGCTGCGTCTGACGCTATTTCCAAGCTAGGCGGAACTATCGACAGAATTATGGATTATACAATTCCCAATGGGGACGCAAGACGGCTGGTCATAATCAAAAAAATATCGCAGACGCCGACAAAATACCCCAGAAATTCTGGAGTTATAGTAAAAAAAGCGTTATAAAAAGCATATAGTTGTCGCATTTCCGCGATTTATCAGCGGAAATGCGATTTTTTATTGTGGATATTATTTCCTGCATGTGTTATAATCAAGCTAACAAGAAAATATGTGGGAGGTACATATCATGACAGGCTTATTTAAGAATAAGGAAAAGCAGGTGCAGCGCGTTGTATCAGTTGATACTTCACTGATAATTCCCAACAGATCACAGCCTAGAATTACTTTTTCCGATGAGGAACTTAATTCACTTGCTGATTCTATTCGGGAAAATGGAATTTTACAACCTATCAACGTGCGGAAGTGTGGTGTGAATTATGAGATAATCAGCGGCGAGCGTCGTTTGCGGGCTGCAAAATTGTGTGGTCTTGACAGTGTGCCTTGTATAATTATTGAAGTCGATGATGAAAAATCCGCTGTTCTTGCCTTGATTGAGAATATTCAGCGTCGTGATCTTAGTTATTTTGAGGAAGCAGTCGCTATTGAAAAGCTGATCTCCTATTATGGACTTACCCAGGAGGAGGCGGCAGCTAAACTCGGAAAAGCTCAGTCTACCATTGCAAATAAGCTTCGGCTGCTTAAATTCACGGACGCGGAACGTAATCTCCTTATTAAAGGTAATATTTCTGAAAGGCAAGCTCGTGCTCTGATTCGTCTTGATGATCAGAAACTAAGGGTCAGGGCACTGGGAGAGATAATTATGAATCACTTAAATATAGAGCAATCAGAACAACTAGTTGATTCCTTGCTGGCTGGGAAAACCGAGATTCAAAAGAAAGAACCCGTAAAACGGAAAAAAATCCTTTTTCCTGTGCCACGGCTTTACATAAATAGCATTAATAAAATCGTGAAAACAATGAAAGAAGCCAACATTGACTGCGAGACCGTCACAAATCGTGTTGGTGACTGCTTTGAATATACTATAAAAATTCACTCTGCGGCAGAAGTTTAATGCCTCTTTACTGCGTATTCGACATAATGTTCTACGTGGAACATGGTTCGACAAATTTGCTTATTGTTCTACGTGGAACAATAAAATAAAAGGTCGAAAAAGTGTTCTACGTGGAACATTTTTTATAAAAAGGGGTTTATTTTTCTTGAAGAGTATGATATAATAGATAAGAAGTAATATACGAAGGGGGAAACCTAATGAGCGTTGTTATCGGCGTTATAAATCAGAAAGGCGGCGTAGGAAAGACCACAACATCAATAAATGTGGCCGCTGGACTGGGCGCGCTCGGAAAAAAGGTGCTGCTGATCGATTTCGACCCGCAGGGTAACTCAACGACAGGCTTCGGAATAAAGAAAAAAACTCTGGATATATCTACATATGATATAGTCATGGGTAATGCAAGACCGCAGGAAGCTATAATCAAGACGAGATATAAAAATGTCGATATTATTCCTGCTACAAATCAGCTCTGTGAAGCAGAACTTCAGCTTGCAGACGTAGAACAGCGCAATCATCAGCTGCGAAAAATAGTCCTACAGGTTCGCGATAACTACGATATCGTCATAGTTGATTGCCTGCCGTCACTGGGAATTCTGGCAATCAATGCAATGATAGCATGCGACAGAATAATCGTTCCGATGGTTTGCGAGCCGTTTGCTCTTGAGGGTCTGGCTCAGCTTATGCAGACAGTGAAAAAGGTAAAGCGGTCTGCAAATAAGGAATTGCAGCTTATGGGCATCGTGTTTACTATGCTGGATAAGCGTCTGCTTGCCAGCAATGAGATCATGAGAGATATCAAGAGAACGTTCCCGTCTGATGTGATTTTCAAGACAGAGATCCCGCGCAACGTCAGAATAACCGAGGCACAGAGCCACGGTGAGCCAATCATTTTCTACGATAAAAACTCCAAGGGAGCAGACGCATATAAGCGCCTTGCAAAGGAAGTGCTGGAAAAGTGCCGCGAAATGGAGAAGAAGAATGAGCAATAAACGTATAGGCGGAGACTTCAACAGCCTGTTCGATGATAATAACATGGAGGAATCCGAGGGACTCAGAACGCTGCGGCTTTCTGAGATAGAGCCCAATAAGGGACAGCCCAGAAAAATCTTCGACAAGGAAGCGATGGAGCAGCTTGCTGAATCCATCAGAGTAAACGGCGTTCTCCAGCCGCTGTTGGTTCGACCGCTGTCAACCGGAAATTATCAGATAGTTGCCGGAGAACGCCGGTGGAGAGCTGCCAAAATTGCTGGACTTACGGAGGTACCCGTAGTTGTCAGAGATGATCTGTCAGATGAACAGGTCATGCAGGTCGCACTTATTGAGAATCTTCAGCGTGAGAATCTGAATCCGATCGAAGAAGCACAGGGTTACAAGGAACTCATCGAAAAGTACAGCATGACTCAGGATCAGCTTTCCAAAGCTCTAGGAAAAGCACGTTCTTCAATTGCAAATAGTCTCGGACTGCTGACGCTTCCGGTAGGGGTTCGTGATCTGCTGGCTGATGGAAAGCTTTCGGCGGGACACTGCAAGGCGCTCAAAATGATAAAGGACCCCGCGCTCATGACCGAAATCGCGGTGAGAGCCGCTGACGGTGAGCTGAGTGTTAGGAGCATTGAGGCAATAGCCAAGCGCGAGGCAAAGTCCGAGGAAGAACAGACGATGATAAAGCCGCGCATGGCTTATTACACCGAAGTCGAGATGAGCCTTACAGAGGCACTCGGCACAAAGGTGAAGATATGCGAGGGCAAAAAGACAAATACGCTCCAGATAGCGTTTGAAGACAAGGATCAGCTTGAGGGAATACTCAGGCTGATGGCAGTCAAGTAAAATCAATTACAGGCAAAGCCTGATAAAAAAGAAAGGCAATCACAATGATAGACATCAAGTTTTTAAGAGAAAACCCCGACGTTGTTAAGGAGAACATTAAGAAGAAGTTCCAGGACAGCAAGCTTCCTCTGGTTGACGAGGTTATCGAGCTTGACGCGCAGCTCCGCAAGGCGCAGCAGCGCGGCGACTCCCTGAGAGCTGACAGAAACCGCATTTCTAAGGAAATCGGCGGCTTCATGGCTAAGGGTCAGAAAGATGAGGCTGAAAAGGCTAAGGCACAGGTAAAGGAGTTCTCTGACGAACTGGCACAGCTTGAGAAGCAGGAAGAGGAGCTTTCCGAGAAGGTCAAGAAGATCATGATGACCATTCCGAACATCATCGACCCTTCCGTTCCGATAGGCAAGGACGACAGCGAAAACGTTGAGATCACCCGTTACGGTGAGCCTGTAGTTCCGGATTTCGAGATCCCGTACCACAGCGAGATCATGGAGCGCCTGAACGGTATCGACCTCGACAGCGCAAGACGCGTTGCGGGTAACGGTTTCTATTATCTCATGGGCGATATCGCAAGACTTCATTCCGCAGTACTTGCTTACGCAAGAGATTTCATGATCGACCGTGGATTCACTTACTGCATTCCTCCGTACATGATAAGATCTAACGTCGTTACTGGCGTTATGAGCTTTGCCGAGATGGACGCAATGATGTACAAGATCGAGGGCGAGGATCTGTACCTTATCGGTACTTCTGAGCACTCCATGATCGGTAAGTTCATCGACAACATTCTTGAAGAAGATACCCTCCCGAGAACCCTCACCAGCTATTCTCCCTGCTTCCGTAAGGAAAAGGGCGCGCATGGTATTGAGGAACGCGGCGTGTACAGAATCCATCAGTTTGAGAAGCAGGAGATGATCGTTGTTTGCAAGCCTGAGGATTCTATGATGTGGTTCGATAAGCTGTGGCAGAATACTGTTGATCTGTTCCGCAGCATGGATATCCCGGTAAGAACCATCGAGTGCTGTTCCGGTGATCTCGCTGACCTCAAGGTTAAGAGCTACGACGTTGAGGCATGGTCTCCCAGACAGAAGAAGTATTTTGAGGTAGGCAGCTGCTCTAACCTCGGCGACGCACAGGCTCGCAGACTGAAGATTCGTGTAAACGGCTCCGATGGCAAGAAGTACTTCGCTCATACTCTCAACAACACTGTTGTAGCACCTCCCAGAATGCTCATCGCATTCCTGGAGAACAACCTTAATGCTGATGGTACAGTCAACATTCCTGAGGTCCTCAGACCTTATATGGGCGGCAAGACTAAAATCGGCTGATAGAATAAAGATAGAAGGGGGCAGGGTCAACCGCCGCAGCATGCGACGGCTTTCTCTGCCTGCTCTTTTATTATGAACTGAAAGATTGGAGTTGTAAAATAATGGCATTTGTGACGCTTGATAGTGTATATAAGCGATACCACATGGGCGAAATAACGATAAACGCCGCAGATGGTATGACTTTTGATATCGAAAAGGGTGAATTTGCGATAATCGTTGGTCCCAGCGGCTCAGGAAAGACAACAGTTCTGAATATGCTGGGCGGCATGGATACCTGCGATGAGGGCGTTATCAGCGTTGACGGCGCACGAATCGACAGATTCAACCGCAGACAGCTCACAAATTACCGCAGATACGATGTTGGATTTATTTTTCAGTTCTATAACCTGATGCCTAACCTGACCGCAAAGGAGAATGTTGAGCTCGCGGCGCAGACCACAAAGGATTTCATCCCCGCTGCGGAGATACTCGAAAAAGTCGGACTTGGGGAGCGTTTGCAGAACTTCCCGGCGCAGCTCTCCGGCGGTGAACAGCAGCGCGTTTCCATCGCAAGGGCGCTCAGCAAGAAACCAAAGCTACTGCTCTGCGACGAGCCTACTGGCGCGCTTGATTATAATACTGGTAAGATGATACTGAAATTGCTCCAGGATACCTGCCGCATTGACGGAATGACTGTTATACTGGTAACTCACAACTCTGCAATTGCTCCAATGGCCGACCGCATAATCAAGATAAAAAACAGCCGGGTCGCTGAGATCATCACAAATTCCGACCCAACGCCGGTTGAAAATATCGAATGGTAACGGGGGTGCAGGGGTGAAATCAGTTACCAAGAACATTTTTCGTGAAATCGCCAGGACAAAGAACCGTTTTTTCTCGATTTTCACGATATGCGCTATCGGAGTGGGTTTTTTCAGCGGTGTCCGCGCAACCGGCAACGATATGAAGATAACAGCTGATAATTATTACGACGCACATGAGCTTTTTGATCTGCGTGTTATGTCTACGTTCGGACTGACGGACGGAGATTTGCAGGCTCTTGAAAACATTGATGGAGTTTCTTGCGTTCAGGGGTCGAAATACTCCGACCTTGTGTTTACTTACGATGGCAGGGAATATAATACCCGGGTGTATTCCTGGGAAGATACCGCTAAGCTTAACAGTATTGATATCCTCGAAGGAAGATTCCCGCAGGCGGATAACGAATGCATTCTCAACGTCCGCAAAATGAACGGCCAGCTCCCTGTCGGGGAGAAGCTAACGCTCACCGACCCGACAGAAAGCGATGAGTTCCCGCTGAAAAACACTGAGTATACGGTCGTGGGATTGTTCGATACGCCGATGTACATTTCATCTACGCAGCGTGGAAGCACTACCATCGGTGACGGTTCTCTTGACGCATTTGCTTATATTCCAGAGAGTAATTTCACGCAGGAAGTTTACACGGAGATATACATACAGTCGGACGAACTGAAGGGAATGTCCAGTTATTCTGATGAATATGACGCTCTGCGGGACGAAATTTCTGATAAGCTGGAGGAGCTCGGAATCGAACGCAGCGAGATACGCTACGACGAAGTAATAGGCGAAGCGCAGCAGAAAATATCCGACGGCGAAAAAGACCTTGAAAAGGGAAGAACTGAGGGTCAGCAGAAACTCGACGACGCAAAGGCTGAGCTTGACGATGCGGCAAAGCAGATATCCGACGGCGAAGCAGAGCTAGCCCAAGCGGCGGAGGACATCGCAGACGGCGAAAAACAGCTTACCGAGGCAAAGCAGACGCTTGCGGACGCCAGGGCAGAAATCGACAGCGGCAAGGCTGAGCTTGCTGAAAATGAACAGAAACTAAACGACGCAAGAGCGCAGCTTGACGACAGCCGGAAACAGCTTTCTGAAGCAAAGCAACAGCTTGACGAGGCAAAAAACACCCTTGACGACAGCAAAGAGCAACTTGACAGGGGACAGGCTGAAATAGACAGCAAACGCGCTGAGCTTGAATCCGGCAAGGCTCAGCTTGAAGAGGGAAAGAAACAGCTTGAGGAGGGCAGAGCGCAGTACGAAAGCGGAAAGGCTCAGTACGACGAGAATTATGCGCAGTATGAAGCAGGCTCGCAGCAATACGAGCAGGGAGTCGCACAGCTTGAGCAGGCGGCGCTGCTGCTTGGTGAGAATGACCAGCAGATAATCGCGCAGCGTGCGGTGCTTGAAGCGACAAAGTCCCAGCTTGACCAGGCTAAAACGCAGCTTGACGCTGCAAAGGCTCGGCTTGACGAGGCAGAATCTCAGCTGACCCAGAACGAGCAGTTGATAGCGGCGACAGAGCAGCAGCTAAATGACGGCGAAACGCAGCTTAATGCGGCGCAGGAGCAGATAGACAGCGGCTTGCAGCAGTACAATGACGGTCTGGAGCAGTACAATGAAAATTACGCGAAGTATGAGGACGGCGTTAAGCAGTATAACGAGGGATATCAGGAGTATTCCAACGGGCTTATACAGTTCAACGATGGCAGAAACAAGCTTACTGACGCAGAGCGTCAGTACAACGATGGTGCTGCGGAACTTGCCGAAAAGGAGCAGGAGTTCCTTGACGGCAAGGCAGACTATGAAAACGGCGTAAAGGAGCTTGAGGACGCAAAGCAGAAGTATCATGACGGTCTCAAGGACTACCAGGACGGCGTTGACGAGTTCAATGCAGAGATAGCCGACGCGGAAAAGAAGATCGCCGACGGCAAGAAAGAGATAGCGGACGCCGGAGAGGCTAAGTGGTATGTATTCACCCGCGACGATAATCCCGGCTATTCGGAGTATTCCAGCAATGCGGAGCGTATCGACAAGATTGCCACAATATTTCCAGTATTTTTCCTGCTGGTGGCGGCGCTGGTGTGCCTGACTACCATGTCCAGAATGGTCGAGGAACAGCGCATGCAGATAGGTACGCTGAAATCCCTGGGGTATTCGAATGCTGTAATTATGAGGCAGTATATGGTGTATGCCGTTCTTGCGGCTGCTGCGGGAAGCCTTATAGGCGCGTTCATCGGAATGTATCTGTTCCCGTTCATCATCATGTTTGCATATGGCATGATGTATATTATCAATAATTTCTACTACGAGTTAAGTCCGTTCAATATCGTCATTTCTGCGGGAAGTATGGTCGCCGCGATTGCCCTGACGGTATTTTTCAGCGCAAAGAGCGCGCTCGCTGGGACTCCGGCAGAGCTCATGCGCCCGAAAGCGCCCAAGGCAGGCAAGCGTGTGCTGCTCGAAAGGATAGGTTTTATCTGGAACAAACTGTCGTTTTTCGGAAAGGTATCCGGACGGAATCTGTTCCGCTACAAGCGCAGAATGTTCATGACCGTTATCGGTATCGCTGGGTGCACGGCGCTGTCACTTACGGGATTCGGACTAAAGGATTCCATCAGCGACATCGTTGACTTACAGTATAATAGCATCAATAATTACAGCGGGTTTATTGCTTATGAGAGCCAGGACGATGTTCAGGGAATTTACGACGCGCTCCTTGATTATCAGCCTGACACGGAATACACAAGGGCGCTCATAAAGCAGTATACCGTATCGTCTGACAGTGGAAGCGTGCAGTGCTACGCTACGGCGCTTGAGGATACGTCTAAGTTTGAGGACATGATAGACCTCCGCAGCCGCACCACCGGAGAGAAGATATCATTCGGCCAGACCGGTGGCGAGGTCATCGTCACGGAGAAGATGACAAAGCTCCTCGGCGTTAAGGCGGGGGATACCGTGACGCTTAAAATAAGCGACGGCAACAATCGTGAAGTAAAAATAGGCGCAGTAACAGAGCATTACACCAGCCACTATATGTATATTCCGGAGGAAAAATACTCGGAGTTATTTGGCGAAACGCCTGATTATAACATCGTGTACTTCAGAAATGGCATGAGTGCAGAACAGTCCGTTCAGGATGAGTTTACTACGAAAATGCTCGCAGTTGACGGCGTGCTGACCGTTACGGTGAATTCCGGAGCGTCCAGCCAGTTTGCAGACATGCTGAAAATCATGGACCTCGTGGTTGTCGTGCTGATAATTTCAGCCGGGGCACTGGCATTTGTTGTGCTGTATAATCTGACAAACGTCAATATTACAGAGCGTATACGCGAGATCGCAACACTGAAAGTACTGGGATTCTATGATAACGAGGTATCAAGCTATGTGTTCCGGGAAAATAATATACTGTCAGTAATGGGTGGCGTCCTTGGACTTGGCCTGGGAGTTATCCTCTGTCAGTTCATAATTCAGACCGCCGAGATAGACGAGGTAATGTTCGGAAGAAGCATTCACCCGCTGTCTTTCCTGTGGGCGTTCCTTATAACTGTGGCGTTTTCGCTTATCGTGAACTTCATCATGCGCAGAGACCTGAAGAAGATAAGCATGGTAGAGTCGCTGAAATCTGTTGAATAATGGGGGAGAAGAAATGATAGAATCTTTGGTGTCGGTAAAGCTGCCGGCTGACGAGGAGCTGACTATAAAAAAGAACCGTCTTACCGGCGTAGGCTGCGAGGACGGAAAGCGCATAGCTGTAGTCACTGGTATCCACGGCGACGAGCTGGAGGGACAGTATGTCTGCTATGAGCTTGTAAGGCTCATAACAGCGAATATGGCGCATTTGAAGGGCACGGTGGATATCTACCCGTCGATAAATCCATTGGGCATGGAGGCAGTCAGCAGAGCCGTTCCTATGTCGGGGCTGGATATGAACCGGGTATTCCCGGGGAGCACCTCCGGAGCGGTCGCTGAGAATATCGCGGCGAAACTTGTCGAGGATATCAGCGGCGCTGACGTCTGCGTTGATATCCATGCGAGCAACATTTTTATCCGCGAAATACCACAGGTCAGAATACCCAGTTCAGAGAGCAGCCACCTGCTGAAATATGCGAAAATGCTCAACACGGATTTCGTGTGGGTGCATGATTCCAATGCGGTCGGGGAGGGTTCTCTGGCGGCGGCGCTGCGACAGGTAGGGGTACCTACGCTGGTCATAGAGATGGGCGTTGGTCAGAGGATAACAAAGGCGTACTGCAAGCAGCTCCTCAGCGGAATATTTAATCTCATGTCAAAACTGGGGATATGGGTCGGTCCTACGGAGAATGTGTCTCACCCGATGGTCAGCAGCGATGGTGCAGTACACGTTATACATTCCGGCGAAAGTGGAATATTTATACCTAAAGTTGAACACAACATGTGGGTACAGAAAGGTACGCTTATTGGCGAGATAGTCACTCCAATAACTGGTACGGTCGAGGAGGAAGTGACCGCACCATCCGATGGACTTATATTCTCACTTAGGGAGTATCCCATAGTTTATGAGGGAAGCGTTATCGCAAGAATACTCAGCATGAATTGAAAATGCAAACGCCCTGTAGAAAACGCAAACAATATTACCAGAGGTAATTGCGTGCGTTCGACTTGATGGAGCAGTTTCAAACAATTTATGGCTTGACTTGAAATGAAAAATATGGTATCATATTAACAGAGAATGCAGAGAGATCTGCGGCAAACATGTAGTTTAGAAAGGTCTGTATATGAAAGGGAGAATACTTGAATCCGGTGAAGATTACCTGGAGACCATACTGATCCTTCAGAACCGCAACGGCGAGGTGCGCTCGGTGGATATTGCCACTGAGATGGATTTTTCCAAGCCCAGCGTAAGCGTTGCGATGAAGAATCTGCGCGAACAGGAGTGCATCACAGTTGATAAGAACGGATATATCACGCTGACAGATAAGGGTCGTGGTATCGCGGAAAAGGTCTACGAACGTCATATCCTGTTCACTAACTGGCTGACTTCCATGGGAGTACCCGAGGAGATAGCGGCTGCGGACGCATGCCGTATCGAGCACTGCCTCAGCGCGGAGAGCTTTGCGGCAATAAAGCGCCACGTCAAGGGGGAATGACTCCTTGAAGCTTATCAGTCTTATAGATAATACGGCAGTGGATGATAAGCTGTTCGCGGAGAATGGCATGTCGTTTTTCGTGGAATTCGGCGGGAAAAACTATATTATTGATACCGGGCTTACCGGTAAGGCTGCGGAAAACGCGCGGCGCATGCAGCTCCCGCTCGACTGCCTTGACGCAGTGGTGCTGACTCACAATCATGCGTCTCATGTTGGCGGTATAGACAGCTTTATGAAGCAGAGCTCGGAAGCGGAGATATATGTCAGGGCGGGTGCCCAGACGGAACGTTTCAGAAAGAATGGATTCTTTAAAGAACCTGTTGGCGTGGGAAAGTCGTTCTTTAAAAAATACGCCGACGATCTTATATTGTTCAATCGTTTCTCCGAAGTAGCGGATGGATTCTATCTCGCTTCCTGTGAGCATTTTGACGAAAAGGACATTAATCCGGACAGAAGCTATTTCGCTCTGGACGGAAAAAAGCAGCTTCCATATGACTGTTCGGACGAGAGCTTTGCGGTGATTTTTCCGAAAAAGCGTAAGGCTGACGGACTGGTCATTGTCGGAGGGTGTTTCCACTGCGGAGTGCAGAACATGCTGGAAACGGTCAGGGAGAACTGGTTCGGAATACCTGTACTCGCTATTGTTGGGGGATTCCATTTTATGGGGTCTAATCCCAAGACGCTTGGCTGTTCGGCGGATTATGTATCCGCTCAGGCGCGTGCACTGAAACTGAGCAATGCTGAAAAAATATATGCCTGCCACTGTACCGGCTTCAAGGGATTTGATATCATGGATGAGATCCTTGGTGATAAGCTGATGTACATCGGTGGTGGCGAGGAAATTGATTTTTGACCGGGAATGGAAAATTAAGATATTTGTAAGTCTTTTTTGCAACATTTCCGGTTGTTTTGCGTTATAATATATGCATAAGATAATTTTTTCAGAAAATTTATAAATTTTTTGCCAATTTGATGCAACCTTTATGGTGTCTCAGTTGTTTTATATTATGAAAGGCTCAGAAAGTTTTGGCGCAGACAGCCGTCAAAGCTGAAAATAAATATCGGGTGAGTTGGTTAGCCCGATGATATGGAGGGAGTTTATATGAGCAGAAAAGCGAAGATCATTGCGGCTTCGCTCTGTGCGGCACAGGTCATCACAATGATCCCGGTGAGCGCAGCGGCGGCAGAATCGCAGATCAGCACCACGACCATTGCGGTCGGAGAAAATCACAGCCTTGTTATCAAGAACGATATGTCTCTGTGGGCGGCAGGCGACAACAGTAAGGGTCAGCTCGGACTTGGAACGGATAAATCAAGTTCCAACGGCGAGAAGGTCATGGACAATGTTGTTTATGTTGACGCAAACGAGGATGTAAGTTTCGCGATAGATAAGAATGGATCTCTTTATGGTTGGGGCGATAACTCCAGGGGGCAGATCACAAACTCTGTTTCCGCCGCAGTTATCAGCAAGCCGACCAAGATAATGGATAAGGTCAAGCAGGTCAGCACAGGCGATGGACATACCGTTGCACTTCTTGAGGATGGCACAGCAGTCGGCTGGGGCAGAAATGAATACGGCGAGCTCGGATTCGCGACAAACACACTGAAGAACTCCGTAACAGAGCTCATGAAGGACGCCGTTGACGTTACCGCCGGCGACGGATTCACACTTGTAGTATCCAAGGACGGCGCGGTTTACGGCTGCGGAAACAACGAGGAAGGTCAGCTCGGCACCGGAGATTACCGGGATTATACCTTACTTACAGTGGTAATTGAGAATGGCGCTCTTGACGCTGAAGCGGGAGACGACCACTCTGTTGTACTTATGGATGACGGTACTGTAAAGACGGCTGGCTCCAATGAATATGGTCAGCTTGGCACTGACAGCTATACCGGAAGCAGCAGCTTTGTATCAGCTTCTGGAATAAAGAACGCGGACGCAGTTTTCGCCGGCGGTAATTCTTCCGGTGCAGTTGCTGGCGGCGTGCTTTATACATGGGGCAGCAATGAATCCGGTCAGCTTCATAACGGCAATTCTGAGGACCTTTATATTCCCGAAAAGGTCACTAACGGCGTAGTTTCGATCGCTCTTGGACATCATCACTCTCTTATGCTCAAGAACAATGGTTATGTTTCCAGTGTTGGCGCGGGTGTATCGGGTGAACTGTTCGGATCTGTAAGTTCTATCACAGCCACACCTGTGTATGTTATGGGCAATGTTTCCGCTTTCTCTGCAGGTAAGGACCATGCGGCGGCAATAGATACAAAGGGCGTGCTTTACACTTGGGGCAACAACGACAAGGGTCAGCTCGGCCTTGGAGATTACAATGTCAGAAGCACTCCCACAAAGGTAAAGCTTGACGCTGACGCCGAGAAGGTATGGTGCGGAAATAAGGTGACGATCGTACAGACCGTCAATGACAAGGTATATGTGTTTGGCGACAACAGCAATTATCTGCTCGGCAAAAAGACCAGAACAGATATAATTAATTCGCCTGTTGAAAATGAATATCTCTCTGGCAGCGATATTGATAAGATAGAACTCCAGGAGGATTTTGCCATCGCTCTTATTGTCGGACAGGTAATGGGATGGGGCATCAACTCCGCCGGCAGACTTTCTACCTGCGGAAGCGTTGTAAAGTATCCGGAGCTGCTTTCTGACAAGCTCCCTACCGTTTGCGACATCGCGGCAGGCGACAATCACTGCGTTGCCATCACAAGCGGCGGCGAGCTGTACGGCTGGGGCAGCAACAGTGCAAAGCAGCTTGGCGGCGATACCTCCAGCAGAATAGTTGATATTCCGGAGCTCATCGACGTTAAGGATTCAAAGGATAATCCTATAAGCATAGCTGGCATTGCGGCTGACGGAAGCCATACCATTGCGGTCACATATGATGATACGGTATATGCATGGGGCGATAATACCTATGGTCAGCTGGGCGATGATTCTTCCAGACTCAGATCTCCGTCCAAGGTTTATGTTGACACTAAGTCCGTTCTTTCCTCTGATAAATTCACTGCTGTACTGACTGATTCCGGCGATATATGCCTTAGCGGCAACAATGCGTCCGGTCAGCTCGGCGATGGTTCCACAAAGACCAGAAAGACGTTTGCAAGGGTAACAAAGGGCAACGTTACATCTGCAAGCCTTGGTGGCGATTTTGCAGGTTATGTCTCCTACGACAGCAGACTTTACTGCTGGGGTGACAATACATACGGTCAGTGCGGAAACGGCAAGGGCGGTCTGAAATCCACTCCTGAGACCGTTATCAAGGATGGTCTTTGCAAGAAGATGATCCAGGCTGACAGCATAACTCTTGATAAGACTGAGATCGGTCTCAAGCCAAATGCCACCGCAAAGCTCACTGCAACAGTATCTCCTGCTAACGCATCTGATAAGGACGTTACATGGAGCAGCTCCGATACTACAGTAGCAACTGTGACTAATACGGGTTCTGTAAAGGCGGTCAAGAACGGCACGGCGGTCATCACCGCAAAGACTGGCAACGGACTTGCTGCACAGTGCACAGTTACTGTTTCTACGCCAATATCCAGTTTCTCTGTAAAGCCGGCAAAGACCAAGACCATTGATGTTGACAGCACATTTACCATCACTGCAAAGATATATCCGGCGGCGGCAACCGACAGGACTCTCCTGTATTCCTCCTCTGACGAGGATGTTGCGGTCGTTGAC
The DNA here is from genome assembly GCA_934446565.1 of uncultured Oscillospiraceae bacterium. Classification (GTDB taxonomy): domain Bacteria; phylum Bacillota; class Clostridia; order Oscillospirales; family Ruminococcaceae; genus CAG-115. Next base: position 35,016 of record CAKSEO010000019.1, read on the forward strand.
GAGAACGGTACTGTTACAGCGGTTTCCGCAGGCTCTGCAAAGATCACTGTTACCGCTAAGTCCAATCCCGCAAAGACCCGTACTGTAACCGTTAAGGTTCGTCCGTCCAAGCCTGTCATCACCTATAGGAAGTCAACAACAGACGGCATAGTGCTCGAGTGGGATCTTTCAGATTACGCCGAGGGATATGAAGTATTCCGTCGCAATTCCGCAAAGGGCAAGGGCAAGTCTCTGACTGATATAGTTTCCGACGATCCTGATGACATGACATTTACTGACAGCGCAACAGTCAAGGGCAAGACGTATTACTACTATATCAAGTCCTATGTCACTATCAACGGTAAGAAGCTGTATTCCAACGCTTCTAAGATATACAAGATCAAGGCTAAGTAACTAAGAAAACGCTGAATATACAGCATACCAAACGGAGAGCGCGTTTTCCGGCGCATGAATTATTACCATGATAACCTCTCTCCCCCCAATATAAATGGAAAAGGCAGGACTTCGGTCCTGCTTTTTCTTATCTTTAATAATATTACATCCTCAGCGCTTCCACCGGGTCGAGGGAGGCTGCTTTGTACGCCGGATAAGCACCGAACAGAGCCCCGACGATTCCCGAGGCGAGTGCGGCTATACCTATCATCGCCGGGTTGACCTGGAACGGCACCTCTACGATAATGCATCCGACTCCGGATATCAGCAGTCCTGCGGCAGTTCCGGCGGCGCTGCCCAGTATCGTCAGCAATATGCTTTCCGCAAGGAATTCCCGGCAGATGTCGAGACTGGTCGCGCCAATGGAACGCTTTATGCCAATTTCCCTGGTGCGCTCTGTGACGCTCATCAGCATTGTGGTCATTATTGAAATCCCGGATACTGCCAGGGATATCCCGGCTACCAGAGAAAGCGCAGTCGTCACGATACTTAATATATCGTCAAGCTGTGCCTTCTGTGAAAGCAGATTGTTGACGATGTATCCATCGGTGGTGTTATTTGCTCGGTCGAGAGCGGCGCTTACCGCCTCCACTACCGGGATATCGGTATCCATGTCAGAGAGCTTCACGGCGAGCTTGTCGTAGGTCGAGCGACCGGTCAGCTGCTGCATGGTGCTTATCGGGATATACATAAATCCCGGCATAATGTTGGACAGCATTCCCTGAAGGCTGGACAGCCCGGAGCTTGCTACGCCGATTATCTCGAATTCGTGGTACTTACCGCCCAGAAATATATTCAGTTTCTTGCCGACGATGTTGCTTCTGCCGTAGGAGCGCTGCGCAAACTGTTCGTCGATAACGCATACTTTCAGATTGGCGGCGGAGTCGCTGTTGTTTATCAGCCTGCCGTGCTGTGCTTCGAGGGATATCAGCCGGTCTGCGGATCTATCAACTCCCCAGACGTAGCAGTCCAGCCGTCTGCCTATCATCTTTGCTTCGGTCATTGACGCCATTAGCGGCATGACATCGTTTACGCCATCCACCCGGCGGACGAGGGAAACATCATCATCGGTGAGGGTCACGGAAACGCTCTTGTTCGCCGCCTGCACGAGCAGAGTATCAACGCCCATCGTTACCAGCGTTGAACTTACCTCCTGGGTGCCTATAGTGCCAACAGTAGACACCATCACCACGGAAAATACGCCGACCGCTATCCCTGCCATCGTCAGCAGGGAGCGTGTGCGGCTGCGGAAAATGCTTGTCAGTGTGGAAAGCAGGCTCATTGTTCTATCCTCACATATGGGCTGAGAGAAATATCTTCGGGATCAAGAAATACTTTGTCAGAGAGCGTAGCGCCCTTTATTATCTCGGTGCCGTCGGCGAATTCCGCGCCGGTGAATATCTTGTGCTTGACGGCAGCGCCGTTTTCAAGCAGGTAGACGTATTCTCCCTCCTCGTCCTGACCGATGGCGTTGTATGGCAGTACGCATATTTTCCGCGGGTCAGAGAGCTGAAAACGCACATCGGCTGTAAGTCCGGAACGCAGACGCGGATCGGTATCATCTGGGGTTATCAGTACGTCCACGACAGTTTCAAGGACTGCTCCGCTGTACTGGCTGCGGGCGGAGCCTGCAATTTTAGAAACAGTTCCGGTGAACAGATCGTCGGGGTAGGCGGAGAGCGTGAACTCCACCGGCTGACCTGTTTCTATTCGTGCGATGTTCAGTTCGCTTACAGCGGTGGTCAGTACCAGGGAATCAGTCCCCGCGATGGTAGCGATGCTGGTTCCGGATTCTACGGCGGCGCCTGCGCCGGCAGTTGAGATGACTGTACCTGCGCGGTCAGCGGTCACTTCATCCGGGATAAGCGACATAGCGGTAGACAGACTGGCGGTAGCGGCGGCAAGCTGAGATACCTTGCCGAGGCTGCTGATGAACGTTTCGGACGCTTTGCGGTCTACCCGGGCTATCACATCTCCGACTTCGACATGATCTCCCTCCTCTACTGTAAATTCGCTAAGGACCAGCGGCAGGGCGGATGTGACGTCACCTTGCCCGATGTAGCACAGTGAGCCGCTTGTGTTTACGGTCTCGCTGTAATACACCTCGGTCGGGGATATGGATACAGCGGCGGGTACGCTTGCTTCGACGGCTGCGGGGAGGTATGACACTCCCGCGGTGAGAACAGCGCAGGCTATTGCGAGGGCGATATATTTCTTCATGGGGTTCATTCCTTTCAATAAATTCAACAGCAATATTGTGGGAATTTATTGCGGAAATATTCCGGGCAATTCAGCAAATTTAAGATAAAATAACCCCCTTGTTTTCACAAGGGGGCGGTCGTATTTAATTGTGGATATTACCCTTAGTCTTCGCTGATATCATCAAGGGAATCGCGCATCTCGTCAAATGCGTCTGTCATTCCTTCTACTGCGGTGGTTATTTCATCGACCATGCTTTCTATTCTGTCGCTGAATTGTTCCACGATATTGCTGCAAATTTCTTCAACATCAACATCGTTGGGATCCTTAATTCCTTTCAGGGCTTCGCTCACCGCTTGACTTATTTCAAAACTCAGAGTGGCAGAAACGCCCGCCATGCTGTTCACCTTATCGGTGATCTCTCCGATCGTGTTTGTCGTGGTTCCGACCAGAGCGTCAGCCTGTGCCCGTATGTCCCTGATGCCAAAGTTACCAACAGGCTGCTGGACACTGCCCGCCGTAGCGTTATTGTGGCCGTATTTTCTGCGCAGCTCCCTGGTAGAGTACCATGTATTAGTGGGCCAGCCGTCTGCGAATACGATGTTGTGCCGCTGCGGACGTTCGCTTTCGAATTCATCGACGCTGTCCGGCAGGTCTGCGTATGCTTCGGCAGGCTTCGCTGAAAGTATCGTCATGTACGCTCTCATAGCCACAAACCGGAGCTGGGTGTATTCGTTGTCGCCGGTGATGAACGGTATCTCATACAGTTCCCATCCGTTGAACTTTTTGAGCGGCTTTATGAAATTTCTGTTGAGGTTGTAGGTGTAGCAGTTATCACAGTCGTTGTTGTAAACTACTACGAACCGGCATACCTCGTCGTTTTTGTCGTTTTCGCCGCCGTTGAGCCAGAACGTTAACGTATGCGTGGTATTCTTCGGCAGAATCAGGGTTTTTGAGACGATCTCCGTCCAGTTGTAGCCCCAGTCGCCGATGGTGTAGGCTTCGGCAAGCTTACCGTCCGGTCCCTGCATGAAGCTGCGGTTTCCAACGTTGGACTTCTGGCAGTCCTTGTTGAAAGACCAATCCCTTGCATTAAAAAGGAGTCTGTTTACGCGCTGTTCGTTCTTGTTCTCGTTAAGGGTATTTATATTATCCATCTTGATGTCCTCCGTATTTGTTACATCGGACACGTCTATCAGACGAATGGTATTGTCGTTCACGAAACGTGCCCGACCTTTTTTGACCAGTCCCGCCGCCCTTCTGGGGTAGGTAAGACCGATGTTTTCGCCGTCCTGTGACTGCACAGCAACGGTCTGGTTAGTGTTGCCTGAATCGGCTCCGTTTTTTGTCATGGGTGTCGTCCCCTCCAACTGTGATTTTTAAGGGTTTACTCCCTGCCTGCCTTTTTGTTATGTGTGCAGTTCACCATATTGATTATAACATATAAATACTGCTAATGTCAATACACGGATAATAGAAAAATTCTCTCTGCATTTGTGCAGAGGGAACAATGTGAGAATATCAGCGCGGAAGATTTAAAAGTTGAGAAGTTGAAAAAATCAAAAAAGCAGCAATCAAAAAGCAGAGAATGTTGAAATTTCACGCGATCAAATGTAAATGTAAACAAAAGAGCCGCACCAGACGGCACGGCTCTATAATGTATGGTTTCAGAATTATGCGAAATAATCTACGCCGCCCTTGAACAGGAGCTGCTCCTTATTGCCGGAAACGTTCTTTGCAACGTTGTCGGTGAGACGCTCGGTGTGACCCATCTTACCGAGGACTCTGCCGTCCGGGGAGATGATACCCTCGATAGCGTACATGGAACTGTTCGGGTTGAATGCAACGTCCATAGTGGGGTTGCCGTTGAGGTCAACGTACTGTGTAGCCACCTGACCGTTCGCGATAAGCTGCTTTATAACAGCCTCGGGAGCCACGAAACGACCCTCGCCGTGGGATATCGGGATATTGTGGATATCGCCGACGTTGCAGCAGCTGAGCCACGGTGACTTGTTGGTGCAGATCCTTGTCAGGGTGAGCTGCGACTGGTGGCGTCCGATGGTGTTGTAGGTCAGCGTGGGGCTTTCAGCGGACAGCGGAACTATCTTTCCGAACGGAACAAGACCCAGCTTGATGAGCGCCTGGAAGCCGTTGCAGATACCGATCATCAGACCGTCACGGCTGTACAGCATGGATTCAACAGCGTCCTTTATCTTCGGGTTGCGGAAGAACGCGTTGATGAACTTTGCGGAGCCTTCCGGCTCGTCGCCGCCGGAGAAGCCGCCGGGGATAGCTATGATCTGGGAGTTTTCGATGTGCTTTGTGAACTCGTTTACGCTGTCCTCCATATCCTGCGCGGAGAGGTTGCGGATAACGAAAATCTCGGAGTCGCCGCCATAGCGGTTAAACGCGTTAGCCATGTCGTACTCACAGTTGGTGCCGGGGAATACCGGGATAAGCACGCGGGGCTTAGCGACCTTAATGGAGCTGTGCTTCAGCTCGCAGCCGCCAGTGTATGCTATCTTCTCGGGAGCGGGCTTTTCGGGGAGCTGTGCCTTGAATATAGGCTCAAGAACTCCGTCCCACTTCTTCTCGAGGGAAGCAACATCAAGCTTCACATCGCCGGAGGTGATGGTGTAGTCAGCCACGGTCTCGCCGATGGTCTTTACGCCGTCGGTGTCACCTGTGAGCTCCAGAATGAACGCGCCGTAAACCGGTGTGAACAGCTCCTCATCGGTGAGCTTATCCAGCTTTGCGCCTATCTGGTTGCCAAGGGACATCTTGAAGATACCCTCTGCAACGCCGCCGTGTGCAATGCTCCATACGGATACAGCCTTCTTGTCCTTGATGAGCTTTTCAACGGTGCGGAATACTTCCTTAACGCTGTCGAATACCGGCAGACCGTTTTCGTCGTACTTAGGAGCAATGTAGCCTATCTTGTGACCGGCTGCCTTGAACTCAGCCGAGATAACATCGGGAGCCTTAGCGGTGGAAACTGCAAATGAAACCAGCGTCGGGGGAACGTCGATATGCTCGAATGTGCCGCTCATGCTGTCCTTGCCGCCGATAGCGCCGCAGCCCATCTCGAGCTGTGCGCGGTAAGCGCCGAGCAGCGCTGCGAAAGGCTTGCCCCATCTTTCGGGCTTGCCCTGGGTGCGCTCGAAGTACTCCTGGAACGTCAGCCAGCAGTGTTCGTAGGTGCCGCCTGCTGCGACTACCTTAGCGATACTCTCTACGACTGCGCAGACAGCGCCGTGATACGGTGACTGGGTGGAAACCGCCGGATCAAAGCCCCATGCCATAATAGAGGTGGTATCGGTCTTTGCGTTCAGGACAGGGAGCTTGGCAGCCATAGCCTGTACAGGGGTCTGCTGGGTCTTTCCGGAGAACGGCATGAGAACTGTCGCGCCGCCGATGGTGCTGTCGAAACGCTGTACAAGACCTCTCTGCGAGCAGATGTTGAGGTCGGTGACCATGCCCTCCCAGTCGGCGGAGGTGTTCTTTCTGCCGGTGGAGTAGGAAACCTTTACGTCGGGAACTGCAACATCGGTATGCTTTTCAGCGCCGTTGGAGTTAAGAAATTCGCGGGAGATGTCTACGATGGTCTTTCCGTTCCAGTTCATGCGGAGTCTCGGCTCGGACTTTACAACTGCGACAGGAGTGGACTCAAGGTTCTCCTTGGAAGCGAGCGCACGGAATTTGTCAGCGTCCTCGGGAGCAACCACGACTGCCATTCTCTCCTGGGATTCGGAGATTGCAAGCTCGGTGCCGTCCAGACCGTCGTATTTCTTCGGAACTGCGTTCAGGTCTATCTCCAGACCGTCTGCAAGTTCGCCGATGGCAACGGAAACGCCGCCTGCGCCGAAGTCGTTGCAGCGCTTGATGAGCTTGGTAGCCTCGGGATTTCTGAACAGGCGCTGGAGCTTTCTCTCCTCGGGAGCGTTACCTTTCTGTACCTCTGCGCCGCAGGTGTCGAGGGACTGCACGCTGTGAGCCTTGGAGGAGCCGGTAGCGCCGCCGCAGCCGTCACGTCCGGTCCTGCCGCCGAGCAGGATAATGATATCGCCGGGAGCCGGGCGCTCTCTGCGTACATTCTCAGCGGGAGCTGCGCCGATAACTGCGCCTATCTCCATGCGCTTTGCCATGTAGCCGGGGTGGTATATCTCGGCTACGTGACCAGTTGCAAGTCCTATCTGGTTGCCGTAGCTGGAGTAGCCTGCGGCAGCAGTAGTGGTTATCTTTCTGGGAGGGAGCTTGCCCTTGATGGTCTTTTCAACCGGGAGCAGCGGGTCGGAAGCGCCAGTGACGCGCATTGCCTGGTATACATAGGAACGTCCGGACAGCGGGTCGCGGATAGCGCCGCCAAGGCATGTCGCAGCGCCACCGAAAGGCTCGATCTCGGTCGGGTGGTTGTGGGTTTCGTTCTTGAACATGAGGAGCCAGTCCTCGTCCTTGCCGTCAACGTCGACCTTTATGCGGACGGAGCATGCGTTTATCTCCTCGCTTTCGTCAAGGTCCTTCAGAATGCCGTCTTTCTTGAGCTTTTTCGCGGCGAGGGTAGCGATGTCCATCAGGCACAGCGGCTTGTTGTCCCTGCCGAGCTCGTGGCGGTCTGCCTTGTATTCAGCGTATGTATCTGCGATGTAGGAGGGCTTGATATCTGCGTTGTCGATGATGGTGCCGAATGTGGTGTGACGGCAGTGGTCGGACCAGTAGGTGTCGATCATGCGTATCTCGGTGATGGTCGGGTCACGGTGCTCACTCTTGAAGTAATCCTGGCAGAACTTGATGTCGTCGTTGTCCATTGCAAGACCGTAGTGTACGACGAAATCAGCAAGCTCGGCGTCGGTCTTGTTGATGAATCCGGTGAGGGTCTCAACACTGGTCGGGATGGTGTACTTTACTTCCAGGGTATCGTACTTGTCGAAACCGCACTCGCGGGATTCTACCGCATTGATGAGATAGTGCTTGATACGCGCAAATTCATCGTCGGAGATATTACCCTTGAGGACGTAGATCTTCGCGTACTTAACAACAGGGCGCTCGCCGGGGCAGAGCATCTGGATGCACTGTGCTGCGGAATCCGCGCGCTGGTCGAACTGACCAGGCAGGAACTCAACGGCGAACATGCGCTCGTCAGCGGCGGGCTTAGGGAGGTCGTAATATACCTCGTCTACCGGCGGCTCAGAGAACACGGTGGGAACTGCGGCTTCGAAGTTCTCTTTCGGAAGCTTTTCGCAGTCATAGCGGTTGATGATCCTTACATTTTCGACAGTCTTTATGCCCAGCGCGACATTGAGGTCGGCAAGCACAGCACCGCCGTCTACCGCGAACTGCGGCTTCTTTTCAACGTAAATACGGTATACCATTGTTTTTCCTCCATACTAACTCACAGCATAACGCTGCAATAATAATATCATTATACTACTAAACCGGCGTAAAATCAATATGCCGGGGTGCTAAAATATAACGGCTCCGGCTTTGATAATTTGGTTATTTATTCTTCCTGTGCGTCATGACCGCTGGCGCGGGAGCGCAGCAGCACCGCGTACTCCTCGCTCGTGCATTTATCCGCGAGGGAGAGCAGTTCTTCGGTGGTGTCGCAGGCTTCCTCCAGGGCTTTCAGTATAGCCCAGTTGAGCCCGTCGCAATCCGGGGAGAAAAGCCCGGTGAGCTGCGCCGCGTCATCGTAGGAGAGCGGCTGGCTGAAATTCAGCAGCTTGTCGTATTTCTCGAAAAGCTCGTCCGACATTTCTGAATCCGCCGGGATAGGTCCTAATGCTAAAAGCTGTTTTATGCTGCTTGTCATGTGTATCTCCTTTTATATCAGAATTTTGTCGTTCCGGTGCAGTAATTTTCCTCTGCGGAAGTCAGCTTTACCTGTACCAGAGAATGTCTGGGGATATCATCGTTATAAATACGGACCGGGGTGTAATTTTCAGTGAATCCGTTGCAGTAGTCGGGGGAGGTGCGTTTCTCGATGAGCACAGTCTGCACCGTTCCGACCTGCGATCCAAGAAACTGCTGTTCCAGACGGGACGCAAGCGCGGTCATTTCATGTGCGCGCGCGGATTTGATGTGCGGGACTATCTGGTTGGAGCGCATTGCTGCGACAGTCCCTTTTCGTATCGAGTAGGGGAAAACGTGTACCTTTGCGAATCCGACCTTTTCAGCGAACGCCATGCTTTCGGCGAATTCTTCGTCGGTCTCCCCGGGAAATCCCACCATGATATCGGTGGTTATCGCGCAGCCCGGGAATGCGGCGCGGAGCTTTTCCACTAGTGAGAGGTACTCCGCGCAGGTGTAGCGGCGCTTCATTCTTTGCAGCACCGTGTCGCTGCCGGACTGGAGCGACAGGTGGAAGTGCGGACACAGCTTGTCGCAGGCTTTCAGGCGCTGTATTTCTTCATCGGTAAGGGTGTCGGCTTCGAGCGAACCAAGCCTTACACGTTCGATACCCGGAACCTGCGCGGCTTGTACCGCGTCGGCGGGGGTGTATCCGATATCTTCTCCATAGCAGCCGAGATTTATTCCGGTGAGGACTATCTCGCGGTTTCCGGCGGCTGCCGCCTGTTCAGCCTGGCGGGTTATCTCCTCTGGGCGGCGGGAGCGAACGCGCCCGCGGGCGGTGGGGATTATGCAGTAGGTGCAGAATCTGTCGCAGCCGTCCTCTATCTTGATAAATGCACGGGTGCGGTCGAGGTCGGCGGCAGAGGACGCTTCGTCAAACTCCCTGGTGAGCGGCTGCACGCAGGACATGCGGTTGTGCTCTGCTATAAATATCGACACCAGGGCAGGTATTTCGGATTTGTTCGCATTCCCGATAATGATATCGGCGGAGGTCACGTCACGGGCGGCTTCCTCCGGATATGCCTGCGGATAGCAGCCGCAGAGCACGGTCACGCTGTCGGGGTTGAGCGACTTACAGTGCGACACGGTCTGGCGCGCTTTTTTTACGCCAGTACTGGTGACGGCGCAGGAGTTTATTATATACACGTCTGCCGGCGTGTTTTCCTCGGCGGGGGAGAAGCCTGCGGCTATGAACGCGTCGTGTATCGCGGCGCTTTCGCAGGAGTTCACCTTGCAGCCAAGGGTGGTTATTTGGAATGTCATAAGTGCCTCTTTCCGCGTGTTTTGTCGATATCCGTGACGGCTGTGGCGCGGATTCGTAATTTTAGCCAAAACGAAAACTTGTTATAAGAATATTATAGCTGATTATTCCGAAATTTGCAATAAGCTATTGACTATTTTTCAGTTTGAGGATATACTTATTTACAGAGGAACAAATATCCTCAAAGATGAATCATACCAAAGAAAGGCGGCGGTTTTTATGAAGAAAATGAAAGTTATGCTCGGTTCTATCGAGGATGTAAAGGAGTTTGTGGCGCTCACAAACAATTATTCCATCGAGAGCGATCTGGTATCCGGCAGATATGCGGTAGACGCGAAATCCATCATGGGTATTTTCAGTCTTGACCTTGCAAAGCCGCTGGAGTTCGTTGTTCACGATGACAGCGCCAAGGCTGATGAGCTGCTCAACGCAGCCCTCAAGTTCAGGGCGTGATTGTTAGCACGGAAAGGAAGTATCACTATGACAACTGTAAAGATCAACATCAACACCATCAATGACGTCAAGGATTTCGTGACCATCGTATCCCGCTGCGAATATGACGTAGATATCGTAAGCGGCAGATATGCAATCGACGCTAAGTCCATCATGGGTATTTTCAGCCTCGACCTCTCCAAGGAGCTGACTCTGAACATTCACAGCGATGACTGCGCTGATTTCCTCGACGCTATCAAGAAGTATATCGTAAAGTGATTTGATATTGCTGCGGTAATGTTACATCAGCGGTCCGGCTCAAATGTCCGGACCGCTTTTGCATTTGTTATGCCGGATTTGTGTGTTTTGCCGGATTTGGTATGTTAAAATTGCATTTTTAATAAAAAATCTGAAAATAATATTTACAATCAGGCGTAATAGTGATATAATAAATATGTATTTAAAATCGCGCTGACATCCTGCCGGCGCAGGAAAGGATACTACTATGGATATCAAAATCGAATTAACCAAAAACCCTAAGCCCAAGCCCGCTGATGAAACCAAGCTCGGCTTTGGTCATATCTTTACCGATCACATGTTCGTCATGGAGTATGACACCGGTATGGGCTGGCATGATGCACGCATCGTGCCCTACGGTCCTATCGAGCTTGCTCCTTCTGCTATGGTTCTTCACTATGGTCAGGAGATCTTCGAGGGCATGAAGGCTTACAGAACTCCTTCCGGCGACATTCAGTTCTTCCGCCCCGAGGAGAACTTCAAGAGAATGAACGTTTCCGCTGAACGTCTGGTTATCCCGCAGATCAACGAAAAGGACGCTCTCGAGGCGCTCCACAAGCTCGTTGAGATCGATAAGGACTGGGTTCCGCATATCGACGGCGCGTCCCTTTATATTCGTCCGTTCATTTTTGCGGCTGACCCGTTCCTTGGCGTGCGCCCCGGCGACAAGTACTACTTCATGATCATCATGAGCCCCTCCGGCGCATACTACAGCACTGGTATCAACCCTGTCAACATCTACGTTGAAACCAATTATGTCCGCGCAGTAAGAGGCGGTATGGGCTTTACAAAGACCGGCGGCAACTACGCAGCTTCCCTTGCAGGTCAGGATGAGGCGCACAAGCAGAACTACTCTCAGGTACTGTGGCTCGACGGCGTTGAGCGTAAGTACATAGAGGAAGTCGGCGCAATGAACATCATGTTCGTTATCGACGGCGAGGTAGTTACTCCGTCCCTCCAGGGCAGCATCCTTTCCGGTATCACCAGAAAGTCCGCTCTTGAGCTTTGCAGAAAGTGGGGCATGAAGGTTTCCGAGCGCCGCATCACTATCCAGGAAGTTGCTGACGCATACGACGCAGGCAAGCTTGACGAAGTATTTGGTACTGGTACAGCCGCAGTTGTATCTCCTGTAGGTCATCTCAAGTGGGGCGACAAGATCATGGAGATCGGCAATGGTAAGATCGGTCCGATCACTCAGAAGCTCTACGACACCATGACCGGCATGCAGTATGGCAAGATCCCGGATGATATGGGCTGGATCGAGAAGCTTTGATTTATTGACAGAATAACAAATTGAACAATTTCGCACCGATATAACTTTACGTATATCGGTGCGGTTTTTATGTGGTTGTCTAGAGGTAATTTATAATGAAGAAAATACTTGCTGTAATTCTTGCGACAGCAATTATGGCATTTTCCGGTTGCTCGACGGCGCTTTCGGAAAAGGAGTACTACGACAGGTTCATGGAAAGTTACAAGACGTACAATAGCCAGGTTATTGCAGTTGCGGCAGATATTGCGTCGCTTTCTCTGGGTTCAGACCTTGACTGGGACGATTTTAAGGACAGTCTGGATAATGTAAGAAGCAGTCTTGAATCAATCGAGAAGCTGTCGCCGCCTGCGATATATAGCGCGCAGCACCGTGAGATCTGCGAGAAAATGAAGCCAGAAAAGGACTGGTGCGGGGCAGTCGAGCAGATAATCAGGGACGGGGGAATAAGCGAGGACAGCCTGTCCAAAATGGAAACGGCGGCTGTTGAGTCGGAATTCCATTCCGTAGTGCTGTATTTGGTAAAACAAATGAGAAATGACGGGCTGGGAGAACAACAGAAATAATGCAAAAGGGGCTGAATGTTCAGCCCCTTTGAGACCGTCGAAAAAGTCACTAAAGTGACTTTTCCGCCGAACATCCGCCCTGCGCGCACGGTTTGTCGGCGTTGCCGACAAACCGCACACTTGTGCGGATAGAAGTGTTTTTTGCCCCGGGAAACCCGGAGCAAAAAACGGATTTCAAAAGCCCGCTTCGCGGGCACAGCTTGTCGAAAAAGTCCAGCGAAAGCTGGGCTTTTTTACGTAAATATGGTATAATAAAAAAGGGTGATAAAA
>CAKSEO010000020.1 GCA_934446565.1 uncultured Oscillospiraceae bacterium
ATGTCTAAACGTCAGGAATTTGATAAAGACTGTGGGGGAAAACTCTTGTTTTCCCCCACACCCCTTTAGCGCCTTTGAATCGTTTAGCTGCGCGCCAGCGCGCAGAGTAACCGCACTTCGCGCGGAGGTTTCGCCTTACGGCGACGAGGGCTCTGCCCTCGACTCGCAAGGGGGGCGCGCCCCCCTTGACTCCCGATTGGGGGCGCCTGCTAATTTATCACTACCCGCATAAATTATAGTTTATTTCATCAGCAGTTCCTTGCAAAAATCAGGGGCTTTTTGTAACTAATTTGTAATTGCTCTGTTACCACTCTGTAATTGACTTTGATGGAATAATATGCTATGATATAGCTACAAACAAAATCGATTGGTGTGGAGGCAACGCTATGAAAAAACTACGGATAATTTTCGCACTGATACTGAGCACGGCATTGTTCCTTACGCTATCGCTGACCGTCTGCGCTGACTGTGGTCCTAAGCCCCAATTAAGGATAACGTTCCGGAATGCCGGAGATGAGCGTTATTACAGCACGATACTGTCAAAGAGTACTTTCGAGCCGGGCGCCGGATATGTTTACGGAGACGCCAATAACTCCACGGAATGGTATCAGAAACTCTCCCAGGAGGAGCAGGAAGCGGTAAACGCTTTCGCGGCTTATCAGGCGCAGGAAGGATTCAATTTCTTCCCTATAATGTGGGACAGCAGTAAAAGCGTAATAAGCTGGGGCTACATGCCGCCGGACGAGTTCGTGCTGCTTGTTTACTTACCGGAAAGCGGCAGGATCCTTGAAAGCAACATCTGTCACACCTACGCGTTTGACAGTTATTTCGCGGTCGATTTATCAGATGTTTCCGGCGACACGATTTCCGTCGATTCCGGGTACGGCATATCGGTCCAGCCGTCGTATCAGGTCGGGGAATGGATACTGGAATTTTTATCGCGGGTGCTCGTCACTATCGTGGTGGAGCTGGTTGTGGCGCTGATCTTCGGTTACTGGGAGAAACGCACGCTGCTGTTTTTCGCCGCCGTCAATGTTGCAACTCAAATACTTCTGAACATTGTCCTCTCCATTGCTAATATCAACTATGGAATACTGATGTTCCTGTTTGCGTATTTTGTCGGGGAATTGCTGGTGGTGATCTTCGAGGCGGTGTTCTATGGCCTGTATATCGGGAAATACAGCAAGAATCATAAGAAAGGAGTACGCGCTGTTTTCTATGCTATATGCGCGAATATAGCTTCATTTATATCAGGTGTGGTGTTCACGGTGAATTTCTTTGCGGTGATTTAAGATAAGGAGGTAATTCTATGAAACACATGAAACATATGACGCTGTTATTAGCAGCGGCGGCATTACTGACCGGCTGCACGATGCAGGACAACAGACCTGCTACGGAGATAACTGGGCAGGTGGAACGAACTGAACAGGCTGAACAGCTTGAACGGCTTGAGGAAACCGCACAGGCGGACGAATCCGCGCAGCCCTACACAGCGGAAGCTGCTCCCGGCAGCGAAAAATCAGCGGGAGAATCCATCGCGGAAATGCTCGGCGTGACGGACTACAAAGCGCCGTGGAAGCGCGAGGATTATCCGGAGATGGGCATCTCCGACATGCCCGCAAAGGGAGCGGGCACGGTAAAAATGGCGCTCATGCCGTACTCGCTGGACGACGTATGCGTATACCTCCTTGCGGAGGACGCTTATGCCGATGGCGAAAAGGTGTATTGCACCAGCATGAAGCTTGGTCTGTTAGTGAGCGGCGTCGAGCAGGACATCATTGAAGTCCCGCAGGACCTTGCCGCTCCGGACGGTACGTTTGAATTCGACCCGCTGAACGAGCGCGAGCAGGTGGGCTGCATGAGCATGCCTGACGTGTATTTCGGGGTAAACAGCTTTTCCGGGGAAAGCGCGGCAGGCTGCGAGTACTACACGATAAGCAGGAACGAGGAAACGCATCTTTATGCTCTGAAACATTGTGGATACACGGATGAACGGTGCAGAATGACTCCGGATACGATGTTCACGCTGCCGCCTGAGAAACTTTCCGGGGAATACGTGCTTGCGGACGCTCCTGCGATCGTTAGCTGCGATGGAACCCTTACGCAGGAGGAGGCGCTGAACCTCCTGGCGGTGGAGTACATCAATAGCTTCAAGGGCGACGACCCTGACAGGACATTTAAGCTGACGGATGAGCAAAACGTTTCCGCGCGGGTGCTCGGTTCGACAATGGATTTCCCGGTCGATGGAGAAGGTCAGTTAGAATCCCCCTGGAACACCCTCGAAACCTGGGAAATATCGAATAATACATGGCTTGTCGCCATAGATGCTGAGATCAAGGGCGAGGGCGTGGCGGACAGCAGTATCGGAACGCTCGACCCGGAGCAGTGGTACGATCTGCCGTATGGCGGATTTCCGCCGCGCTGTTTTCTGATGTACAACGACGGATCTAACTGGTACCTCTGGTCGCGAAACGCCTACAGGTGTCTGCCGGGAGTACTCAAGTAGGGAAGTGAAGCTGCGAAGCCCTGAAACTTACCCGAAAAAGCACTTGACACATCCCGGAGATTGTGATATAATTCTATTTTGTATCATATCTCCGGAGGTAACATATTGAATTTTTTTGACACGAATAACTGGATGATGTGGGCTGCGCTGGGAGTTATCGCCCTTGCGGTACTCATCTGGATATACATAAGGCTGCACGAAAAGCTGCCCTACGAGCTGAATTCGACTATCCTGACCGAGCGTGAGCGCGCTTTCTATCGTATATTAAAACCTATTGCGGACAAGCTGGAATTACAGATATGCCCTAAAGTCCGCGTCGCAGATATCGTTTCGATAAAAAAAGGCACTAAGGACTGGCAGAAGTGGTTCAACAAGATACGCTCGAAGCATGTGGATTTTCTGCTGTGCGATTATGACATGAATATCGTGCTAATGATCGAACTCGATGACCGCAGCCACGAATCTGAGCGTGCGCAGAAAAACGACGCACTGAAGAATGCGATTTTCGGCGACAGGCTTGTGAGGATTCGCTCGCTTAAAGAGGACGTTGAGACTCAGATAGTTTCGGCGCTGAAAAAGCTCCCACGTTGACAGTGGGAGCTTTCAGTTTGTCGAAAAAATCGAATTTGCCCGCGAAGCGGGCTTTTGAAATCCGTTTTTTGCTCCGGGTTTCCCGGGGCAAAAAACACTTCTATCCGCACAAGTGTGCGGTTTGTCGGCAACGCCGACAAACCGTGCGCGCAGGGCGGATGTTCGGCGGAAAAGTCACTTTAGTGACTTTTTCGACGGTCTGAAGCTCCCACGTTGACAGTGGGAGCTTTTTTTATCCGTTTATTAGACCATAAGTTTCCGTATCCCGGCTGCAAAGTAAAAGCTTCCGCCGAAATACATCAGACCACCTTCGTGGTCGCTGCGCGCGAATTTCAGCGCAGTGGACGGCGAGTGGAAAACCTCCGCGCCGTCCAGTCCGGAGGCGCTGCGCAGTTCCTCTGCTGGCACCTCTCCCTCG
Organism: uncultured Oscillospiraceae bacterium; assembly: GCA_934446565.1. GTDB lineage: Bacteria > Bacillota > Clostridia > Oscillospirales > Ruminococcaceae > CAG-115. The sequence continues at coordinate 3,516 of CAKSEO010000020.1, forward strand.
GAGAATCCGTCGCAGAAATACACCCGGTCGAAGCAGGGGAGTATCTCGGAAAGAAACGCGCGGTAGTCCTTGGTTTTCATCATACCAATGAATGCGGTGCGGCGCTCGAAGCCGGATGTTTCCAGCGCAGAGCGCACTGCCGTTGCAGCCTGAGGATTGTGCCCGCCGTCCAGCAGGATATCCCCCGGGAATAGCTCCATTCTCGCCGGGATACGCGCACGCTCGATTCCCATTGCGATATGCTCCGGGGCGATACCGCAGCAGGTCAGAGCTTCTATTGCAGTCAGTGCATTCGTTATCTGGTACGCTCCGCCGAGGTGCAGGCGGTATTCCTGTCCCTTGTAGCGGAAACGGCTTCCGCGCAGCCCGGGCTGCTCCAGTATCTCCAGTGCGGAGCGGTCAGGGGTGACAAGTACTGCGTTGGTAAATGCACAGCGTTCCCGCAGGACCTCCATCGCTGAGTCCGGGATACCCAGAGCCGCAACGGCGTTACCTCCTTTGATAATGCCGCATTTAGAGCGGGCTATCTCCTCGACTGTGCCGCCGAGTATCTTCGTGTGGTCAAGCCCTATTGAAGTGAATACAGCACACTCCGGCTGCTTTATGACGTTCGTGGAATCCAGCGTGCCGCCGATTCCCGCTTCTAGTACCACCCAGTCTACCTGTTTTTCAGCGAAGTAGAGGAACGCCGCCGCGTTCATTATTTCAAACTGCGAGAATCCGAGGTCGCCGCACTGTTCCGCAGCGTCCGCCGCCTTGTTGAGGTGCCGCGCGAAATCAGCGCAGGATATCTCGTACAGCCCGTCCGGATAGCCCACCGAGATACGCTCGCACACGCTGCGGACGTAGGGCGAGGTGAATTTTCCGGCGGTGAATCCCGCCGCAGCCAGAGAGGAGGCGCAGAACTCCGCAACGGAGCCTTTGCCGTTAGTTCCGACGATGTGGATATACCGCAGCTTGTCCTGCGGGTTTCCAAGTTTATTGCACAGCGCAGCGAACCGGGACAGGTCCTTCACCGGCGCGCCGAAGTGAGAGTACTGCCCCAGAAATTCTTCGATGTCGCTGCTGTTACAGTTCAGTGCCAGCCGCATTCGTCGTAGTCCTTCCACTTCTCGTGGTAGCGCATCTCGTCAGCAAGCTTCATGCAGATGTACGCCACTGCGCCCGCAACAACGATAACGGCGCCGATTATCGGGATAACGACCTTAGCGGTCGGTCCGATGTTCTTCTGAACTCTTTCGTGGATTGTTTTCATAGAATTGCATTCCTTTCTGTAATAAAATGTCGTTATTCGCCTGAAAGTAATTTGTACAGTTCCTTGCGGGAAACACCCGCCGCCTGCGCGGCGGTCTTGCACGCCTCGGAGAGTTTCATACCTCCGTCAGCGTAGCTGCGCGCCAATTCTGCCGCCTGTTCGAGGGTCATTTCCTCCGGTGCTTCCGGAGCAGCTCCCTCGATGACGATAACATATTCGCCCCGGGGGTCGGTCTGCTGGTAAAGCTGTATCAGCTCCGCGAGAGTCCCTCGTATCACTTCTTCGTGCAGCTTTGTCAGTTCGCGGCAGAGCGCGGCGCTCCGGGTTTCCCCGAGGGCTTCCGCGAGGTCGGCGAGGGTCTGCCGCAGCTTGTGCGGAGCCTCGTAGTATATCAGCGTGTGCGGCAGCTTTGCCGTATCGGCAAGCCGCTGGCGGCGCTCCTTTTTGTCCACCGGGAGGAATCCCTCAAACGCGAACCTTGTTGTGTCGATTCCGGATATCGCTACAGCGGCTATTGCGGCATTACAGCACGGCACGGATTCCACCGGTATCCCCTGCTCATAGCAGCGCTGAACAAGATACACTCCCGGGTCGGAAATGCAGGGCATTCCCGCATCGCTGACCAGCGCGACGCTGCTCCCGGCGTGCAGCAGCTCCAGTATCCTGGCGCTCTTTTCTGCTTCGTGGGGCTTGTAGTAGCTCAGCAGCGGCTTTTTTATGCCGAAGTGGGTCAGCAGCCTGAGCGTCACTCGGGTGTCCTCAGCGGCGATGTAGTCCACGCTTTCCAGCGTTTCGATGCCGCGCGGGGAAAAGTCCGAAAGGTTGCCGATTGGCGTTCCCACTACGTAGAGTTTACCTGATTCAGTCATAAAGTCTTGTGTACTCCTCCGTATAGGACTTGTCGTCATTGCGCAGTATCATCGGCTTCTCGACTATCATGCCTGATTTCGCACCTTTTTTGCCGGTCACAAGGAACAGCCACGGCTTGTCAAGTATGCTGTTGAACACGAATGTGATGCTCTTTGGCTCTATCTTATTAGCGCGCATGGAGTTCAGCACATCCGAAAGGCGCTCCGGACGGTGGCACATCTTGAGCAGCCCGCCGTATTTCAGCAGCTTTCCGGCGGCGCGGCATACGTCGTCGATGTTGCACATAAGCTCATGGCGTGCGACCGCCTGGGGTCTTGCGAGCTTTTCAAAGCCGGAGCCGCTGGTCATGTAGGGCGGATTTGCGGTGACGATATCCATCGTTTCAAAGCCTATCTGGCTCTGGTCTAGTTCACGCAGGTCAGCGAGGACTGGCTGGAGCGTGTTTTCGAGGTGGTTCTTCTCGACGGACATTTTCAGCAGCTCGATAGCCTCCTCCTGGATATCCACGGCGTAGATAAGGTGGGGCTTGATGTTCTTGCAGAATATCAGCGGGATTATGCCGCAGCCGGTGCACAAGTCGCAGACAACGCTGTCCGGCTTTACATTGGCGTAGAATGCCAGCAGGAATGCGTCCGTTCCGAAGCGGTGATCCTCGGAAACGTACATCGTGAGCGGTCCCAGGGCGAAAGTCTCTGTTTGCATAATGTTTTTCCTTTCGAGAGTAGATTGGATTTATCCGACGATTATCTGTCCGTCGGGGTAGACGATGTTCTTGCGCTTTGTGGAGTTCATCATCATCGAAAGCACCAGCGAAACCGGTCCCACGCGCCCGATGAACATCGTGATTATCAGCAGAATGCGCCCGGCAGCGCCGGATATTGCGGTAATGCCTGCGGACAATCCCGCCGTAGAGAATGCGGAAACCGCCTCAAACAGGCACTGCACTCCACGGACGTCCTCCGGCAGGGTGAAATACAGCACCGAAAAGCAGAGTATGACCGCCGTCAGCGACAGCAGCGTGACCGTCAGAGTGCGGTAGACCGCCAGCTTGTCGATCTTGTGTTTCATTATCTCGACGTCGTTCTTGCTTTGCATGTAGGACACCACGGTCATTATCAGCACCAGCAGCGTGGTGGTCTTGATACCGCCGCCGGTGGAAGCCGGGGAAGCACCGATGAACATAAGTACGCAGGTCCCGAGCTGGGAGAAGTCTGACAGATCTTCGATCGGAACGGAGTTGTACCCGGCGGTGCGCGCAGTAACGCTTGAGAAGAATGCGTTGAGCAGCTTTTCGCCGAAGTTCATCTCCCCGAAAGCGCCGTTCCATTCCGCGAGGAGGTAGAACAGCGTCCCGCCCACGGTCAGCACTGCGGAGGTGATGAGCACCGCTTTCGTGTGCAGGCTAAGCTTGCGCACGCTGCGGATATTGAGGAAGTTCTCCCAGACGATGAACCCCAGCCCTCCCACGGTTATCAGCAGCGCCACGGTGACGAGCACCAGCGGGTCTGACTTGTAGCCGGTAAGGCTCACGAACGGCGAGGATATGCCGCACAGGTCGAATCCTGCGTTGCAGAATGCGGTGATACTGGTGAAAACGCCCATCCAGACGCCGTAACCTCCGTACTGCGGGACGAACCGCAGGCACAGCAGGACCGCGCCCGCTCCCTCGAAAATCAGGGAATACTTGATTATGCTGATGAAAATGCGCCGCCCGCCCTGGAACGTGCTTTCGGTCAGCCCGTCGGCAACGTTGGCGAGGGTACGGAACCCGAGTTTTTTTCCGGCGGCGACGTTGAAAAACGTGATTATCGTCACGAATCCCAGCCCGCCGACCTGGATAAGCAGGGCGATGACCGCCTGCCCGAATATCGTCCAGTTGGAGTAGGTGTCCGCGACTATCAGCCCGGTAACGCAGGTCGCGGAGGTCGCAGTGAAAAGGCAGTCGAAGAACGACGTGCTTCCGCTTTTAGAGGAGAACGGCAGCCACAGCAGCAGCGCTCCCGCGATGATTATGATGAGGAATCCCAGGCAGAGCGTGCGCGCTGGCTGCATGGGCTTAGCTTTCTTGATGACCGGCATGAACGCCTCCGATCAGGCGGCGGTGGTCGCCGGCAGGATAACTACCGGAACCACGGAATCCTTTGTCAGCGTAACTGTGGATATGGTGAGCGGAGCGCCGCTGCGGTTGGTCAGCTTGAGCTGAACATTCTCGGTCTTTGCGTTTTCCGCGCTGAATTTCAGTACTAGCTCCTCGTCGCTGGAGGATACTACTTCGTAGTGGATGTCGTTCACCTTTTTGTCAGAGGTGAGCCCGATAGAAAGCTGCTCCAGCCCGGTGCCGCGTATCGTGTAGGTGAAGTCCCCGGCGCTGTACAGCACGAAGTAATTGGAGTAGACTGCGGAGCCCTCTGGAAGTACCGCAGTGTCGCCGTCGCGGGTGACAGAGCTGGTCGCGGGGATGTTTCCGCCGGTGTACTGGAACGACGCGGGAGCGGTAAGCTTGAGCCCGGCGTTTTCGCACCATTCCCGCGCTGCGGAGGTGCATGCGTAGAGGTGGATATTGTTGTTGATATCTCCTACCAGCCACAGGTCTCCGGACCAGAGCTGGAGGTTATCCTCGCGGTCGGCAATTATGAAATCAGGACGCGTTGCCTGGCTGTTCAGCTTTTTCAGCGTTGACGCCAGCCGCACTTTCATTTCCGGGAACAGGAACTGCGCCTTGACGTAACGCTCGGATTTCAGCGAGAATGCAAGTATATCATCGAACCCGCTGTCGTCTATCATATCCAGCGCTTCGGTGACGTACTGCGCGCCGTAAGAAGCGTTTCTGCCCTGTACCACAGTGTAGCCGTCAAAGCCGTAAAGGCTGGTGTACATCAGCAGAGCGCCCAGCGGGATAGCTACCCAGTTGAACATCCCGCGCTGTTTTCTGAGCATTATCAGCCGGATTATCAGCACTGCAAGCAGCAGCGCCATAACTATCGCGATGACCTTGATGAAAGTTGTCTCAGTTATCTTGTCTTTCAGACCCTCGCCGATTTTCAGCGGAGCGAGGCCGAGTATCATTGCGCTCACAACGCCCTTGTCAGTGGAGCCGTCGCCAACTACCACCGGGACGGTGATGAGCTCAGTCAGCGCGAATATCCCGGCTGCGGAAATCAGCGCGGCAAGGCTGTGCGCAACGCTGAACCGTCCGCGGTATATCATTATGAGCGCCGGGAACAGCGCTACGGGGAAGAACGTTTCGATGTAGCGTCCGAAAATAGTCGTGTCCGCACGGGTGTCGAACACCGTAGAGGTAGCCTTGAATCCTACGCTGACCACGAATATCGCGCCCATCGCAAGAAATGCCAGCCAGCAGAACATCGCAAGGGATGTCGAGATGTAATTCTTAGCCTTTCCGTCCGGGGAAAGCTCGACCTTTCCTTTCTTTGCGCGGTTCTGTGTGACGTAGTACATCACTATTCCGGAGATTATCAGTACCATCGCGATAGCGCCGAATCCCCAGGTGGAGCTTATGAAGTAGAAGAAGTGACCGACCAGAGTCTGCGGGAAATGCATGAGCTTTTCCGGGTCAAGGTCGAAAATTCTTCCGAGGGTGTTTTCTATCGTGTTGACTGACGCCTTGTCGGACTGTTCCTTGAGCCAGAGCACGTTCTGGAGATAGCCCTTCATCAGCTTGTCGGCAAAGAGGCCTGCAACGATGCTTGCGTAGAATCCGGTCAGCGCGAATATCCTGCGCTTCATGCTGAACAGTACAACAAGCTCCAGCACAGCGCCCGCCGCAAGCAGCGCTATCATGCGCCCGTGGGTCGCGTAAGCCGCTACGAGTGTAAGTCCGGCCAGTACCGCCCAGAGCTGCTGACGGAATATTGCTTCACCGGAGCGCTTAGCGTCCCTGAAGCTCTTGAGCGACTTGTACATCAGCAGCGCGAATACCCACGGCAGCAGGCAGCACAGCGTTTCATTCCAGGTGTACTTTGTCAGGAGCAGGTACGCGGGGTACATTCCGCATATCACCGCGATGAATACGGACGACAGCTTGCGGACGCCGAACCACTTACGCGCGAGAAAGTAAACGATGACCGGAGCAAAGCTCATCAGAACGCCGTTTATCAGTATCATCACGCGATATTGCAGCATGGGGTCGTCCACGAACCAGAACACCGGAATGTAGAACAGGCTCTGGAAGTAGCCGTAGTATCCTCCGGCGGAAACAGTCTGCGACCAGTCGTAGCCGTTGAACCATGCGGAAACCGCAGTAACAGCGTACTCGTCCGGCGTGAGGTTGAACATAGTCGTTACCTGCGTCATAAGGACGTGCACCGTCAGCGCCACGATGTACAGCACCACCATTATGAACCAGTCCTTCAGAAACACGCTTTCCCTTTTAGGCGCAGCGTTAACGTCGGGAGCGGCGGCTTCCGGCTCCTCCGGTTTTGGTACCTCGTATATTTCGTGAATGTCAGAGCCCTCCTGTGGAGCGTGATTATTAAGATTATCCAGATTATCTTCGCCAGTCAATTTACTGCCTCCTTAATGGTCTGAAAGCGCCGGAGCCTGTATAGTTATGCTTTCCTCTGCCAGCGCCGTTATGTCGGCGGAGCGCTTGTATCTCATATAGTCCCGCGCAGTTTCGCCCAGCGCGTAGACGGACAGCCCGCCCTCCGTGCCGATGTAGTCGAAGCTGCCGGGCTCAAGCGGGAGCTGCTCCTCCTCGTCGGCGATGATTATGCAGTTTTCGGGGAGATTCTTCGCCTTGCGGATTATCGCGACCCGGGTGTTTAGATTCAGGAACTGTATCAGCCCGGCGCTGCGGGAACCGATGTTGTACGCCACGATGAGCGGAGACGCGCTCTCATTGTAGAGAAGCTCCGACACAAGACGCGCAGGCTCGGTCTTTTCGAGGTTCTCCTCTGCACGTGCGGGCAGGTAGACCGTCCCCGCAAATACGGTGGTATAAACGAACAGCGAGCAGCACAGTGCGGACATGAGCTGCTTGTAATGCTTGCGGGTACACAGCGTGAATACCGCGAACAGTGCAAGCACGGAAAACGTCACTGATGTCATTATGATAAAGCTCTGCGTGGTGAACGTTTTCGTGTAATCCTCGCCGATACGCCAGGGCATTAGTCCCAGCATGGGAGATTCGCGGTAGCCGCGCGCCTTTTCGATCATCTGCCAGGAAACGGTGAAGAATCCAAAGCAGGCGTAGCCGTAGACTATCGCGGCCCAGCCGATGTTCTTAGCGGTCAGCTTGTAGCGGAACATGTACGCCAGCACCAGCAGCACCGCAAGCGGAGCGGTATTATCGGTATAGCGGCCGAACATCGTGAGGTCCTTGATGGCAGAAAGCTGCCCGGAGTTGAACTTGAACAGCACCGAGAGCAGCATTGAGCCGCCGACGGCAAGGAACGCGTAAATGCCGAATAACGTCATCTGCGCGCTGTAGGTGTGCTTGGAAGTGGGTTCGTATACTTTAACGCCATCGACCACCTCGCCGGAGCGGTTCTGGTTCCACTCCCGGATACGGACGAACACCAGTATGAACAGCACGACGCAGGCAATAGCGCCCAGTCCGGCGGTAGAGGTCATGAATGTGTAGATATGTCCGAACAGTGTTGACACGAAACGGTTGAAGCCGCCCCCCTCGAACAGTCCGAGGACGCGGGTATATTCACCCTCGAGGGTGTTTGCGCTTGCCTTTCCGTTCCAGACGAGCTGCTGTATCGTCTTGCGGCAGAAGTGCTCTCCGACAAAACCGAGAGCGAGCGCCGGGAAAAACACCGGCAGCGCGAATATTCTGCGATTCATGAAAATACGCGCGATGAGCACCGTCATGACGAACGCGATTACCACTGCGATCAGCCTGGAGTGAGCTCCGTAGCATACTGCGCAGAGAACTCCGGCGGCAGCGGACCACATCACCCGGGGGACGTCTTTCTGGCAGTCCATCGACATGAACATTACCCACAGAAGCACCCACGGAAGCAGACTGCAAATAGTTTCGTTCCAGATGAACTTTGAGTGGGATATGTATGTGATGTAGGCTCCGCAGCAGAATGCCGCCGTCAGTCTCTGCCATACCTTAGCAACGCCGAGTTTGGTGGAAATATTGTAGGCGATGACCGGGATAAAGCTCATAAGAATGCCGTTTACGATAAGGCAGGCTTTATACAGAACATAGGAGTTGTTGATAAAGAGGAACAGCGGAGTATAGAACACCGCCTGGACATACCCATAATAATAGTATATCTGTCCCATCAGCGCCGACCAGTCCCGTCCGGAATAGAACGCCGCAACGCTTGCCGTGCCAAGCTCGTCGGGGTTGACCGCCGGGAGTTCCATGTACATAGCAAGGATCGAATGCAGGATAACGCTGGCGGTGAATATCACCATCATGACGCCACGGTCGCCGAAGCTGTTGTAGAAACGTTTGAGAGCGTTTATCATTTCTTGTTGATTTCCTCTTTGGTGTAGCTGCAAAGATTGTAGTTAGAGTAGTTGGAGTTGGTGTTGTTGTACTCGATTCGCTTTACATGGAACAGGGTTTCGTCCATTACCTTTCGGCAGCCGGAGATAGCGTCAGCGACCAGCCCGAAGATACCTATCTGGAATCCCACGATAGCCAGCACCGCCATCAGCACCAGCGACTGGACGTGACCGCCCCCCTCGCCCAGGCAGGCGTAAACTATAAATCTTATCGCAAGTACCAGTGCCGCCAGCACGAATACCGCAGCGATACCGAGGAAAGTCTTGAGCGGCTTTCTCATGACGTAGTTGCGGATTATAGTGCCGCTGGAGCGCTTGATGTAGCCCCACATGGACTTGAACAGACGGCTCTTTCGCAGCTCCGGATTGGTGTTGATATCAACGGACATGATCTTCGTGCGGTCTGCGCCGGCGGTGATTATCGTTTCCAGCGTGTAGGTGTAGTCGGAGAGCACGTTGAGGCGCAGCGCTGCTTCTCTCGTGTAGCTGCGGAAACCGCTGGTGGTGTCAACTACGTCGGTGCCGCTGGCTTTTCTTACGACGCCGCTGCCGAGTTTCTGGAGCTTTTTCTTCAGCGGGGAGAAGTGATCGATGGAGTCAGTGCGGCGGTTGCCGATGACCATGGTAGCCTTGCCCTCCAGCAGCGGACGGACGAGCTTTTCGATGTCCGCGCCGGCGTACTGGTTATCAGCGTCGGTGTTCACGATGATGTCGGCGCCAAGGCGCAGGCAGGCGTCGATTCCCGCCATGAAGCCCTTTGCAAGTCCGCGGTTGTGCACGAAGCTCACGATGTGATGTACACCGAGCTCCTTTGCGCGCTCAACAGTGCGGTCGGTGGAGCCGTCGTTGATGATGAGGTATTCTATCTCGTCGATGCCGTCGATGTGGCGGGGGAGGTCGCGGATAGTTACGTCAAGGGTTTCTGCTTCGTTATAGCAGGGTATCTGGATTATCAGTTTCATGTTATTTTTCTTCCTTTTGGTTTTGTTGGTTTTGATATTTTAGCCCTTTTTAGGGCGGTCCATCAGATGAGTGTGCCGGTCCCGGCGCCTATGCGTACAAAGTACAGCAGGAGCACCGACTGGAGCAGGTATACCGCAAGTATCGCGATTATCGCGCGCAGCCATGAGGGGCTGCCTTTTTCGTTCAGAGCTTCATAGTAGCCCTCGGCTTTTCCGTCGTCGTAGCGGGCGCGGATATCCTTGATGCGGTTGACGCAGTGCCTGTAGTAGAAATAATCCCCGAACATGCACAGCAGCACTTTCGCCACAAAGTACAGCCCGCTGGTCGCAAGCTGGATGGCTCCGATAACAGAGGCGCTGAGCGTCCCCGCGACCGAAAGCAGCGTAGGAATGTAGTACGCCAGCTCGAGCAGCACAAGGATGATTCCCATCCCGTCAAGTTTGCGGTAGAACTGGTGTACCGGCGTGAAAAGCCCGGCGCAGATGTTGAAGAATACTTTGCGTTTCTTCCGACCGGGAGCGGCCGGTGCACGGAATGCCGCGAAAGCCTGGGAGTAGTGCATGACCGACTTCCCGACGTAGCAGGAGAGCTCCTTTGCGCTTACGCCGTCCTCGCCGCGGGTCTCGTCCATAGTCTGGCGGTTGATCTGGTTCAGGAAATCCTGGATATCTATCGGCTCGCCGTTTGGACCGTAGGCGTTGAAGCCTCCGGGAGTCCCGCCGGGGTAATCCGCATGGTGTTCGTCGCCGAATCCGTTGCTGTCAGCGCCGCTGTATTCTCTGGCTCCCATTGAGACGTCCTGCGTGGAGTCCTCAGCGGACTGCGTATTGGCAGGCTCGGGCTCTTCGCCGGGGAGGTGCCCCTCCCATACGAACCCGGAGGCATGAGCGTCCTCCACCCCGCAGCCGCCCTTTTCGTTGTAGCAGGCGCGGTGATGCGGTGTTCCGCAGACAGGGCAGACCACGATGTCGTCGTCAGCCTTGAAGGGCTTCCGGCAGACAGGACAGAGCTTGTTTTCAAATCTTGTCATTTATTTTCCTTTCTGTCTACATTATATATATGTGTAAATCGTTATTTCTGGATATGCATATACATTTTATAGTATACCACATTTCATGACGGATTTCAATATTAATCGCCGCGCACTGTGTGAAAATTAGCAAAAAATTGACGGCGAAGTATTACGGAGTGAATTTTGTGTAAAATGTACATAAACGATAGGGCTCTTTCCGGTTTCGGCTCCTCTGTTTTACTTCCCGGAATGCCTTAGATTATGCAGAAATCCTGCAATCGGTTGAAAACTCATGTTTATGTTGATTATTTTGTTGAAAGTTTTTTGTGTAATATTAACAATCACAGGGTTAAATGAATTTGATTTATTCTGCAAAAAACTGAAATTCGGCGTTAAAAGTGTTAAATTTCGATTTTTCTGTTGACGGCAGATTCTTTTTTGGATATACTATAACCAAGAGTTAAGGGAAAGACAGCATAGAGCTGCGTCCCCCTCCGCAGTGCAGATAAAGGCAGTGCAGAACAAAGAAAGAAAATACAAAACGGAAGTTCACTTCCGGCATTACGGCAGAACTATTTTTTAGGAGGTTTTAAACTATGTGCATGAAAGACGTTGAAGTAAAGAACCAGGTCGGTCTTCACGCAAGACCCGCTACATTCTTTATCCAGAAGGCTAACGAGTATAAGTCCTCTATCTGGGTAGAGAAGGAAGAGCGCAGAGTAAACGCTAAGTCCCTGCTCGGTATCCTCTCCCTCGGTATCGTTGGCGGCGCCAAGATCCGCATCATCGCTGACGGCAGCGACGAGCAGCTCGCTGTTGACGGCCTCGTTAAGCTCGTAGAGAGCGGTTTCTCCGAGTAATTCTACCTCGGAAGATATAAGCGGCGTTTAGCTGCAAATAATTCAGGATTTAGGGGCAGGATCCGTCCAGACGGTTTCTGCCCTGATTTGTTTAGGCGAAGTAAATCGTTTACACACGCAATATTCGGAGGAATTATGAAAAAGACCATTGCCGCGGCGTTTGCCGCTGTTTCCGTTGTTTCCGTCGCGCTGAGTTCCGGCTGCGCCGCAAAGCTGCCGGCATACTACGACAAATTCACGGCCGCCCGGGATAAGTACCAGAACGTAGACAGCGCCCGCGTCACTATGACGGATATCTCGACCGGCGAGGAAATAATGCGGTTCAGCTTTTATTTCAACGTAAACGACGAGATGGTGTTCAGCTGCTGGACGAGCTGGCAGGGCGAAGAGCAGCAGGCTTACAGCGATGGCGCGGAATTCTTTTACAAGTATTCCGATGATGAAAAGTGGAATGTTATCAGTTCGTCCGACGACAGCTACATATACAATATATACAACCGCGGCTACCGCTATCCCTACGCCGAGGGCAGGCTGTTTTTCCTTGCCGGAGAGGCGGTCCAGGACGCAGGCATTATCGAAAGCGACGACGGCCCTACGTCCATTACGTACACCTACGACCCTGAGAAGCTGAATTCCGAGTCCATGCCAGGCGTACAGGAGGATATCCAGAGCTTCGAAAAGCTTGTCACAACGCTTGAGATAGACCAGCAGGGATACCCGCTGAGCTTCACCGAGGACGGCACTGTCGTGACTGCCGCAGGCGAGGTGATGGAATTCAACATGCGTATCGACGTTACCGATATCAACAACGTTTACGATGTGGAGAATCCGGTGGACGAGATTTATAAGAAAGGCGAAAAGCCCGTAACCTTCGAAAACTGATATACAATACCGCTGTAATGTGCAAAAAGCTGCATTTTCGGCGGCTTTTTGCATGAAAATTCCGTGAATTTGTTTCAAATGCTTGCAAAATCGTCATATGTGTGCTATAATACTACATAAGTGTAGAAAATAACGCGACCATTTTAGCGAAAACAACGGAGAAATTATGAGCAACGAAAATCCATCGACCGCTATAAATAAAGGCGGCGCGATATATGACAGAGTGTCCGAACTGGGCGAGTACCTGTTTTCGGCACTGATGGTGGTGCTTGCCGCGACCGGCAGGGGCATCGCAAGGTTCTTTGCCGCACTGGACCGCAGATTCGGCTGGCTGGGCGGAAAAATACTTGACGGGCTGAGGACGCTCGGAGAAAAGATCGCTTCGCCGTTCAAGCGCTACTCCATGGCGTTCCGCATGGGCTGCGCGGATATCCGCAGGGCGCGGCAGGACGGAGTGCTTCCGGCGTGTCGTGCGGGATTCCAGATGGTCGGGCGTATACTGTTCGGAAAGCGCGGGCTTGCCGTTACGCTGTGCAACTGGGCTCTGCCGATAGTGAGCTGCGTGTTCCTTTTCAGCATAGTGACCTACGCCAACAGCATGACATACGCGCTGCGGCTGTCGGTCAACGGCGACTTTATGGGTTACGTTTCTGACGAAACGGTTTTCACCGACGCTGAAAAGATAGTCCACCAGAGGATAACCTACCTCGACAGCAATACTGAGATGTTCAGCTTCGACAGCGACTATACGGTCGAAATGGTGGGCTACGGCTCTACCATGACGAAATATCAGCTTGCCGATAAAATGCTGGAATCCATGGGCGCGGAGATATCCTACGCGTACGGAATGTACATAGGTAATTCGTTCTACGGCGCGCTGGAGTCCAAGGATCGCGTTGACGCTGCGCTGGAGGGGCTTCTTGACGAGTACCGCGAGGGCGGCGACGAAACGGTGCAGTTTGAGAGCCAGATAAGCTACGAGCCGGGTCTGTACCTCACGGAAAGTATCGTGAGCGAGGATTCCATAATCAGGCTGATAACCTCTAAAAAGAGCGTCGCGGCTTACTACACGGTGGTTGACGGCGATTCTCCCTATGGCATACTTGACAAGCTGGGCATGACCGAGGATGAGGTAGCACTGCTGAACCCCGGATTCTCAATGGAAAGCTCGCTGTTCATCGGCGACAAGATACTGATAAATCAGGAGGAGCCGTTCCTGGCGGTATCCGTGACGAGAACGGAAACCTACGACGAGCGTACCGCATTCGACACCACCTACACCGAGGACCCGACCCATTACGAGGGCACTTCCACGATAGTGACCGAGGGCGTAAAGGGAACAGAGCGTGTAACGGCGAACGTGTCCTACATCAACGGCATCGAGACCCGCCGAAAGGTCATCAGCCGCGTGACCGTTGAGGAACCTACTACGCAGGTCGTCTCCATGGGAACAAAGGCGAAGCCTGCGGGCGTTACCGCGTATATACCGGATAATATGCCGGTCGGGCAGTTCCTGTGGCCGGTCGGCGGCAGCGACGGCGGTCAGATATCCGAAATGATGTACGGCTACGGCGGCTACTACGGCCATAGCGGTATCGACATCACCGCGCCTTACGGCACGCCTATCTACGCGGCGGAATCCGGTACGGTCATCCTTGCGTCGTGGTACTACGGCTATGGAAACTGCGTAATGATACAGCACGATAACGGCATGGTGACAGTCTACGGCCACGCAAGCTACCTGCACGTTTACGTCGGTCAGCAGGTGACGATGGGCGAGGTCATCGCAGATGTCGGCTCGACCGGACAGTCCACCGGCAACCACTGCCACTTCGAGGTAAGACTCAACGGAATGAACGGCGCACGCCTGAATCCGATAAACTACCTCCCGTGGCACAAGAGAGCTTCATGGTGCGTTGAGTACTGATAATATTTATTCCGGGTCTGCATTTTCTGCGGACCCGTTTTTTTTAAAACTGCAACCTTTTTCCGTTTTGCATGGTATTATATACAAAAGCCCCCCTGAAAGGAGTCTGGTAATTATGAAAAAACGATATTTAACGTCTATATCTGCAATTGTAGCGGCTGTGCTGCTTTCCGGCTGTTCCTCCGGGAATGCTGTCAATGACGCGCTGCCGCCGGAGAGCTCAGCCGCTGAACATGGCGGAGCTTCAAATAGTTCAGCAAGTCCTGCAAGTCCGACAAGTTTTGCGAGTTCGGCAGGCTCGGAGGTTTCAGAAGTCTCAACAGGTCCTGCAAGCGCTTCGAGCGCGACCGGCTCTGATGCAGCTTCCGGAGTTCCTGATACTGCGTCAGCTCCAGCAAGCAGTTCTGAGACCGCTTCTGCGGCTTCCGGGCTCAGCGTTCCTGCTGAGACCTCCGGCTCGTCTGCGCGCGAGGAACACGACAGCACGGCTGACGTTCCCGTCTCAACTACTGCGGCAAAGCCTGCTGTAACTTCTCCGGCGACTACCTCCGCGCCCTATCTTCCCACAGACATAGGGGGAACAGGACCGACAGGCGATGATGAGATTTCAGCTGATATAGCATACGCGGATGCAGACGTGGCTTACCCGGAGGCTGCCATGATAACCGACGGACTTGCGGCGGGCAGCTATGTTGAATGCCCCGAGCCGATAGATCCCATCGAACCAATAGACCCGATCGGTCCTGTTGAATCCTGGATAGACCCTCAGGCAGGACTGCTGACCGTAGGCGAATGGAACGACAACGAACACTGGGATTTCTGGAACAATCTGTATTCCAGCAACAACTACGGGGTTGACTGGTCGGATTACCTGCAAACCTGGCGTACCGGCATGCAGTACCGCGCGGCTGTTACGGTAAGCGACAGCTCAGGCTCTCCGGTTTCGGACGCGAAAGTGACCGGGATGGGCTACAGCGCAGTCACTGACAACAAGGGCAGGGCATACCTGTTCTTTGATGATGAGCAGCTTGTGAACGGACCGTCTGAGTTCAACGTGACCTACAGCGGTAAAACGCAGAGCTTCAGCGTGATAGTGAACGGCGACTGCGGGCTGGAATTTACCCTGGACAGCGCTGTAAAGCCCGCTGCAAAGACCCTCGACCTGATGATAATGTGTGACACTACCGGTTCGATGGGCGATGAGCTGGAGTACCTCAAAGCGGAACTTGAGGACGTTGTGACGCGTATCCGTAAGGATAACGCGAACATCCCGACCAGGATAAGCGTGAATTTCTACCGCGACGAGGGCGATGAGTACGTTGTCCGGGAATACCCGTTCACGACCGACCTTGACGCGGCGGTGAACGCTATCGCGGAGCAGTCCGCGAACGGCGGCGGAGACACTCCCGAAGCAGTCCACACTGCGCTCAGGAGCGCGGTTTCCCATGATTGGGACGAGGATTCCGTCAAGGTGATGTTCCTGGTTCTGGACGCTCCTCCCCACGAGGATCCGCAGATAATCGACGAGGTGGTAAAGTGCACGAAAGACGCTGCTGAAAAGGGCGTTCGTGTCGTTCCTGTGGCGGCGAGCGGCGTTGACAAATCCTGCGAGTACCTGCTGCGCAGCATGGCTGCGATGACCGGCGGTACCTACACGTTCCTGACCGACGACAGCGGTATCGGATACGGGCATATGGAGCCTACCGTTGGCAGCTACGACGTGGAAAAGCTCAACGATATGATGGTGCGTATCGTCAGCGGCTATCTGGAGTGATTTCCGATTTTGAAGTAAAGTGATAGTTCTACATGCACGGGCAGGAGTAAATCTCTCCTGTTCGTGCACATTTTTTGTGAATAAAAGGGAAAAATATCCTGTGCTGGTGTGCGATTTATAAAAGATTTTTCAAAACCACTTGCAAAAAATATTCAAATGGTGTATGATATAGATATGAGCGGTTTCTCTATTGGGAAATCGCATGATTGTTTTTAAAAAGAGGTGCAGGAATGAAGGAAGATCTTCTCCAACAGATAGAACAGATGATGCCCGGTTTTTCCAAAAGCCAGAAGCTCATCGCAAACTATATTCTCAACCACTATGAAAAGGCAGCGTACATGACCGCACTCAAGCTCGGTAATGCTGTAAATGTCAGCGAATCCACCGTCGTTCGTTTCGCGATAGAGCTGGGCTTTGAGGGTTATCCGCAGCTTCAGCGCTCGTTACAGAGCCATATCAAGAACCGCCTGACCTCGATCCAGCGTATGGACGTTACCCGCAGCCGTATCGGCGACCTCGACCCCATCGAGGGAGTGCTCACCCAGGATATGGATAAGATACGCCACACCCTTGAGAACATCGACCGCGAGGCGTTCGACAACGCGGTAAACACCATCGTGGACGCGCGCCATGTCTACATTCAGGGCGCGATGAGTTCCGGTATTCTTGCAAGCTTTATGCACTACTATTTAAGGCTCATCTTCGATAAGGTCACGCTTATCGGCTCAGTTGCCACCAGCGAGATTTACCAGCAGATGATACACATCGGCGAGGGCGACGTTTTCATCGGACTGTCGTTCCCAAGATATGCCAAGAGCACGATAAATGCCTGCAAGTTTGCTCACGACTGCGGTTCGCAGATAATCGCCATCACCGACAGCGAAAATTCCCCGCTGGCGCAGTACGCGCATACTACGCTGTGCGCATACTCGGATATGGTGAGCTTTGTGGATAGCCTGGTCGCTCCGATGAGCCTGCTCAACGCGCTCATCGTAGCCGTTTCCAACCGCAACCGCTGTCGCGTGGAGCAGACTTTCCGCAAGCTGGAGACCCTCTGGGACAACAACGACGTATATAAGAAAGATGTTTGATATACTGATAATTGGGGGCGGAGCAGCCGGAATGTACTGCGCCGCCCATGCTGCTGAAATGGGGCTGAAAGCCGCCGTAGCGGAGCACGGAAAATCCCTCGGGCGAAAGCTTGGCATAACCGGCAAGGGTCGCTGCAACGTCACCAATGACTGCGACCCGGAAACGGTGCTGAAAAACGTCCCGCGCAATCCACGCTTTCTTTACAGCGCGCTTTCGAAGTGCTCCCCGGCGGACGTCAAGGCGTATTTCGAGGGGCTGGGAGTTCCGCTCAAAACCGAGCGCGGACAGCGCGTTTTTCCGGTTTCCGATAAGGCTGGGGACGTTGTGAACGCCCTGGAAAAGCAGCTCCGCAGGCTGAGCGTAGAAGTGATACGCGGGAACTGCACCCGGCTGCTCATCGAGGACGGAAAGTGCGTCGGCGCGGTCGTTTCCGGCAGGGAAGTGCGTGCGCAGGCGGTCGTCCTGGCTACTGGCGGGTTATCCTACCCGCTGACCGGCTCTGACGGCTCCGGGTACGCCCTTGCGAAACAGGCGGGGCATACCATCACGGAATGCGCTCCCTCGCTCATCGCGATGGAAACCGAGGAGCGCTGGGTCAGCCGCGCAGCAGGGCTTGACCTCCGCAATATCTCGATGAAACTCATGTGCGATAACAAAGCCGTTTACGAGGATTTTGGCGAGCTGCTGTTTACGGCTTACGGCGTGGGCGGACCTACGATACTTAGCGCCTCGGCGCATATCCCGAAAATGGAACCGGGAAAATACTCGGTCGTGATAGACCTCAAGCCCGCGCTTTCCGAAAAGCAGCTCGACGCGCGTATTCTGAGGGATTTCGGCGAGCGCAAGGGAATGCGCTTTGCGGACAGTCTGCGTGGACTCCTTCCGGCACAGCTTGCCCCGGTGATCGCGGAGCTTTCCGGTATCCCGACGGATAAAAAGGTCGATGAAATAACCAAGGAACAGCGCCGGGAGCTGGGCAGACTGCTCAAGGGGCTGACCGTCCACATAAGGGGATTCCGTCCGATAGACGAGGCTATAATCACCCGCGGCGGTGTTTCTGTTAAGGAAATAAATCCTAATACCATGGAAAGCCGGCTGTGTCCGGGACTGTATTTTGCGGGTGAGATAATCGACTGCGACGGTTATACCGGAGGATTCAACCTGCAAATCGCGTTTGCAACGGCGTATTCAGCAGCACTTGCTGTTTCGCAGATGTGAAATATGCTGTACAAATCGGCAGTTGCGACAGTTTTTTTCAGATTTTGCGTGAAATTTCAATGAAATTGCAAAAAAACACTTGCATTTTTATTTGAGGTGTGCTATAATAAATTGAATAAATGTAGGGGGTAGTTTCGCCTATTTACATTTTTTCACATTTCAGCCACTTGTATAGTGGTGCGTTCAGGTGATGTTTATGCCGGAAAAGCATATCGCGGCGGCTATCGACGGTCCAGTTGGAGCTGGAAAAAGCAGCATAGCGCGGGAGGCGGCGAAGAAACTCGGGTTCATTTATGTGGATACCGGGGCGCTCTACAGAGCGGTCGGGCTGTACTGTACACGGTGCGGCGCGAATATGAAGGACCCTGCTGATATAGCGTCCAGGCTGCCGGGTATCAAGCCGGAAATACGGCTTTGCGACGGCGTTCAGCATATCTATCTCAACGGCGAGGACGTTTCCACGGAGATAAGGCTGCCGGAGATATCGATGGCGGCGTCCGCGGTGTCCGCAGTGCCGGAGGTGCGCGCAGCCCTGCTGGGCATGCAGCGCGGGATAGCGGCTGAAAACAACGTCATAATGGACGGGCGCGATATCGGAACGGTGGTGCTCCCGGACGCTCAGGTGAAGATTTTCCTTACCGCTGCGCCGGAAATAAGGGCAAAGCGCCGTTACGACGAGCTTTGCGCTAAGGGCGTGCAGACCACCTTTGAGGAGGTCCTCGCAGACCTGAATAAGCGCGACTATGATGATTCCCACAGAGCGGTGGCTCCGCTGAAGCAGGCGGACGACGCTGTGCTTGCGGATACCTCGGGACTGGATTTCGAGCAGTCCTGCGAACTTGTGTGCAGCATCATAAAGGAGAAGCTCTGATGTTTTACTCGTTTCTCCGCAACTGCGCAAGGCTGTTTTACATCATCGTCTATCACATTCACGTCATTGGCGGGGAGAATATCCCCAAAGAAAAGGGCGGCTACATAATCGCCAGCAATCACGTGTCGAATAACGACCCGCCTGTCGTGGGCATCACTTTCAAGGGAAAGTACACGTTCATGGCAAAGGAAGAGCTCTTCGAGAAGAACCCGATATTCACCTGGCTCATAACGAAGCTCGGCGCTTTCCCGGTAAGGCGCGGCGCAAAGGACAATTCCGCGATAGAAAAGGCACTGGAAAGCCTGAAAGACGGCCGTATCTTCGTTATCTTCCCAGAGGGGACGCGTTCGAAGGACGGCACGCTCGGGCGGGCGAAAAGTGGTGTTACGCTTATCGCAGCGCAGGCTAAGGTACCGGTGGTGCCGGTGTTCATCAAGTACGGCAGGAAGAAATTCCGCCGGAACATCTACATCTCCATCGGCGAGAAGATACCTGCGGAGCACTTTGATGTTGACATAAGCGACAGAAAGATGCTCAAACAGGTCAGCGCGACAATAATGGACGAGATAGCAAAACTCCAGGAGAACATGCCCGATGTTGATTGAGATAGCGGACAAGTCCGGGTTCTGTTTCGGCGTTCAGCGTGCGATAGACCTGACTGAACAGGCGGCGGATAAGTACAGCGAGGTTTTCACGCTGGGTCCGCTCATTCATAATACGATAGTTACCGATTCCCTCGAAAAGAGGGGAGTTCATATAGCCGCAGACGTGCAGGACGCCGCCGGGAAACCCCTGGTGATACGTTCACACGGGGTCGGCAGGGATACGGAGGAAAGGGCGCAGGCGGCATGCTCCGTGCTGCTGGACGCGACCTGTCCGTTTGTAAAGCGTATCCATAATATAGTTGCGGAGCAGCCCGCAGATTCTACGGTTGTCATTCTCGGCGACGGGGAACACCCGGAGGTGCAGGGCATAATGGGTCATGCGAGCTGTAAGGCGGCCGCATGCATGACGCTCGACGAAGTCCGGAGCGTGCTCGATGGAGTCAGGGCTTCCGGCGGGGATGCAGTCCTCGTTGTACAGACCACCTTCGACCGCGGCAGATTCCTGGAATATTCCGCAAGGATCCGGGAAGAATATAGCTGCGTGAAGATATATGACACGATATGCAATGCTACCTCGGAGCGCCAGGCTAATGCGGAGGAGCTTGCAAAACGGGCTGACCTTATGCTAGTTGTCGGAGGAAGGCACAGCTCAAACACAGGAAAGTTAGCTGAAATCTGTTCGAGATATTGCCGCACAGTGTTCATCGAGAGTGCCTCAGAACTTTCCCCGCAGATCATCAGGGGTCTGCACTCCGATAGTATTATCGGAATAACGGCTGGAGCTTCAACTCCCGCCTATACAATAAAGGAGGTTCATTTAAAAATGAGCGAGATTATCAACAATAATGAAAATGAGGAGAGCTTTGCAGCACTGTTCGAGCAGTCCGAGAGCAAGAGATTATATAACGGCGCCAAAGTTAAGGCAACAGTTGTAAGCGTTAAGCCGAACGAGGCTGTTGTAGAGCTGGGTACAAAGCACACGGGTTACATACCCCTCGACGAGCTGACCAACGACCCCAACGCTAAGGTTGAGGACATCGTTAAGGTAGGCGACGAGATCGACGCTATCGTTACCAAGGTAGACGATTCTCAGGGTGTTGTATTCCTCTCCAAGAAGAGAGTAGATTCCGCGCTCGGCATGGAGAAGATCGCCGCAGCCAAGGAAGCCAACGAGACTCTCGAGGGCGTAGTTACACAGGCAGTCAAGGGCGGCGTGATCGTCGTAACTAACGGCACCAGAGTATTTATCCCCGCATCCCAGACCGGCGTTCCGAGAAGCGGCAAGCTTGAGGACCTGGTTAAGAAGACAGTACAGTTCAAGGTTATCGAGATCAACGAGCAGCGCAACAGAGTCGTTGGTTCTATCCGTCAGGCTACCAGAGAGGTTCGTGACGCTGAGAGAGCTAAGTTCTGGGAGAGCATCGAGGTTGGTCAGAAGTTCGAGGGCGAGGTTCGCTCCATCGAGGACTACGGTGTATTCGTTGACATCGGTCCGGTTGACGGCCTGGTTAGAACCAGCGAGCTGACCTGGAACAGAGTTGGTCACCCCAAGGATATCGTTAAGGAAGGCGACAAGATCACCGTTATCGTTAAGTCCTTCGATCCTGAGAAGAAGAGAGTTTCCCTCTCCGCTAAGGATCCCGACGAGAACCCCTGGACCAAGTTCGTTGAGGAGTACCAGATCGGCGACGTTATCAAGGCTACTATCGTTAGCATCACCGAGTTCGGCGCATTCGCACAGATCATCCCCGGTGTTGACGGTCTGATCCACATTTCTCAGATCTCCACCGAGAGAGTTACCAACATCAACAACGTTCTGGCTGTAGGTCAGGAAGTTGAGGCTAAGATCATCGACATCGACACCGAGAAGAGCAGAGTTTCCCTCTCCATCAAGGCACTCATGGAGGATAACGCTGCTGTTGACGCTGAGTAATTTTACTCTGGCATTCGACAAAATGTTGTAAGACGCACCCCGCAGTTTTTGCGGGGTGTTTTTTTATTTGCAGGAAAACCAAAAAATATTCCGTAAAGGGACTTGACAAAATAAGACAAAAGTAGTATAATAACGAATACCGCTTTAAAAATACCGTAAATTGCCGGCCTACGCGCCCTGACCCTGAACTGAACGGAGGCAGTCCGGAGGGGACGAACGGCAAACTGCACGTGTGAAAGGAACGTGCAGCTACGATCATATTTCTCAGGAACACTTTTAACACGACTGACCGGGCAGGAGGCACAATGAATGTGCGCATGCCCACATAATGGAGGGCTGTTATGAGTAACATGAGCTTTGGCACTAAAACTATCCAGCAGTACATTAAGGAACTTGAGGGCTGCGAAATGAGCAGTGCTGCGGAGGCGTCCGAGAGCGCCGTGATTGCGTCTCAATGCGGGCTGGATTCGCTTCCGGAGGAAAGGCGCGTCCGTTTCGTGAATTTCTGCATGCTAGCCGCCGCCAGGAGGGTACGCGCGGTTTCGGCAAAGCCCTTGTTCGCGGCAGAGCTTGAGCCTGGCGAGTGGGTGAGCGAATTCTACATCAGGCTTGAGGAGTTCCTTAGGAGGTATGACCCGGAACGTTCCGGACTGAATACGTTCATTTCGAACTCGATGGATAACCTCATGCGGAGCTACTCGGCGGAAAACGGAGTCGGCGGGCGGTACTACAGTGCAACTGTGAGCCAGCTGCGCCGCACCAGGGAGAAGTTCATCCGGATGAACAGCTGCGAGCCCACTGATGAGGAGCTGATGAACGAGCTCCACTGGGGAAAGCTCCGGCTAAACAACGCCCGCAGGGCAGAGGCGGAGTGCACCAGGATATCGCTCAACGAACCAGTGGATGACGATGGCGAGCTGACGATAGCGGATACGCTGGTATCGGACGAGCCCATCGTTGAGGATGCTGCTGAAAGGAAAATAATGCTCGGAAAAATGCGCGAGTGTCTTGCACAGCTTCCTGACGACAGGAACAAGTACGCTACTCTCAACTGCATAGTTCTGGGAAAGAGCTACGGCAAGGTCGGCGAGGAGCTTGGCGCATCAAAAGAGGGCGTCAGAAAGATGGTCAACAGGACGCTCGACCTGCTGCGCACGATGCTGTGCGGCTAAATATAACGAACATGGGGCTGCGAAATGCAGTCCCCTTTTTTTAAAAATAAAGGTTGACGTTCCTCCAAAATCTGAATATATAATATCAGAAAGATAAAAACACGATTTGGATGGAGGTAAGATCATGTCATTTAAAACAGAAACAATGAATCTCAAGGACGCTTTCGCGTACATGAATTTCCTTAATCAGCAGTTCCGTTTTGCGATTTCGCTCCTTGATCAGGACAACGAACGCCTTGAGTTCACTTCGCTCAGCTCAAATTCGAGCTATCTGCTTGAAAAGCGCATTCTGCGCAAGTATTCACTGGTCTATCGTGAACTTGAGAATGTGGAGTCGGTGATAGAGAAGCAGCTCGACTACGATATCACTGCGGATGAGCTCATTGATTTCCTTGAGAGGGTCCGCGCTGAGCGTGAGAAGTGTGCGCTTGCAATATCCGTCGCAAAGAAGAAGCTTCCCCGTGACCTTGACATCGAGATAAGCCTGAACAAGGAGCGTCACCAGCTCATCAATGAATACCGTCGGCTTATCGACATGCGCGCTTCCAAAGCGGAGATCATGGATAAGAGCTTCAAGTTTGACAACGACGGCAGGCAGACGGTCTACAATGTTCCTGCGACGGTATACGCCGAGGTGGGATTTGACCGCGATGAGGTACGCCGTAAGGCAGACGAGCTCTCGAAAACCGCCAAGGAAGTCTCCAACTGGATAGACCGCGCGCTGGTCACAACGGATGTTGAGCTTGTTCCGGTCTGGGATATCAACGACAGCTTTGAGAGCATGGTCAAGGGAAGCGTGGACTAAGGTCCACGGACCCCATGATACAGCATACAGGGCAGAAAGAATGAAACTATAAAAGAATGTGACGCTTTGGTCACATTATATGGAGCTATCGCCAGTCGTCAGGTGTTATTGATGACATGAAGGCGTAAGTGACTGTACCTGCGGGTGCAGCGTTATTGCCGATTGCCAGAATCCATCAGTCGATAAACGTTAACTCGTTAACTCCCAAATTCACAAACCCGACAATTCACTCTTTCACCAGGCATTTCATCAGTATCTCATATTGATCCATTCGGATCATGAGGAAAACATCTCCATGTCCGCGAGGACGAACCGAGGACGGCTCCGGCTGTTCAGAGTGACTTCAAACGGACGCCCCCTCTTATTTGTTCAGGGTGTTCTGTATGTTGTATCATGGGGTCCATATCAAATAACAGATTTCGGGACAGCTTCCGGAATATCCGTTTTAATGCGTGTATTCCGGAGGCTGTCCTTTTTGTGTAGTTGTCAGAAAAAATCGGGCTGTGTGCCAGTATCTTCTATAGCTGATGGGGCAGTTTTTTTGCGTAATGTGTTGCGCGGAGCCGAAAAATGTGGTATAATTATTATATGTTGAGTAAAAAACGTCCGTTCGGAATTTAAAGGAGAATAAATTGATCAGAGAAAATCAAAAGCTGTTCAACCGTCTGAATGTTGCAACAGACGCAGTGGCTGCTTTTATTGCGACGACCGCGTCGTATCTCCTGGTATTTAACCTGCTTGATTTTGACAGGAATTATCCCCTGGTGGATTACTATAAACTGCTTCTGATATTTGTTCCGCTGCAGCTTGTGACATACGGCTGCATGGGACTGTATAACTCATTCAGGAGCAGGAGCTTCGCCACTGAGACAGGCAGACTTACGGCTGCGCTTTTCATCGACGGAATGGCGATAATCGCGCTGCTTTATGTGGTGCAGATCTTCAATTTCTCAAGATGGGCGCTCGCCATTTTCCTGGCGCTGGATTTCCTGATAGTGCTGCTGAAGCGTTACATATTGAGAAAGACGCTGCGATACCTGCGAAAAAAAGGGTACAATCACAAATACGTGATCGTAGTAGGCAGCGGAGAAGCCGCAAAGGACTACCTGCGCGAGATAAACAGCGAGCAGTGGCTGGGGCTTGAGTGCGCCGGCTGCGTCGCAGAGGCTCCGCTTGAGGGGACAAAGCTGCTTGGCGGCTACGACAGGTTATTGAGTATCCTTGAGGAAAGAAGCTACGACGAGGTAGTCTGCGCGCTTGACAGCGGCGAGGATGACTACCTTTCCGATATAATCGAGGCATGCGAGCTCACAGGAACAAAGATATCAGTCATTCCAAGCATCTACAGATATATGAGCGCCACGCCGGCTATAGACGTTGTGGGAGATATGCCGCTTATCAATATCCGCCGTATCCCGCTGGATAATATCGGCAATGCGGCGCTCAAGCGCACCGTGGACATTGTAGGGTCGCTGTTGCTTTTGATACTGACTTCGCCGTTGATACTTGTCAGCATGGCGGTGATAAAGATCACCATGGGCGGCAAGGTGATATTCAAGCAGAAGCGCGTCGGGCTCAATAAAAAGGTGTTCACGATGTACAAGCTGAAATCCATGCGGGACAGCTCCACAAGCGACACCGCCTGGAGCACGGATAATGATCCCCGCCGCACCAGATTCGGCGCTTTTATACGGAAATTCTCGATAGACGAACTTCCGCAGCTGGTTAATGTGCTGAAAGGCGACATGAGCCTTGTGGGACCTCGTCCGGAGATACCGTTTTACGTCAACGATTTCAAAAATAAGATACCGATGTACATGATAAAGCACCAGGTCAAGCCGGGTATAACCGGACTAGCCCAGATAAATGGGTACCGCGGTGATACGTCGATAGAAAAGCGCATCGAGTATGATATACGCTACATTGAAAACTGGAGCTTCTTCCTGGATATAGGTATCCTGATTAAAACCGCCCTGAGCGGGTTCATGAACACAGAAAAGCTTAAACCGGAAAAAACCGGACAGAAACAAAATAAACCGGAGAGAAAACCAATGAGAAAAAAACTAAATGATCAGGGAAAAACGGACCTCATGGCTCTTGCCATGTTCCTGCCGTCGATAGTTGCGCTGGCTTTGGTGCCTATAATCATCAGGATAACCAATGTCGTGACCGACTTTATGCAGACATATATGTATAACGGCGGAACAGTCGTTGAAGGGGATTCCGGCACGACATACGAGCTGCTGGATCTCTATGCGCAGGGAAAGTCGCTGGCGGTCATCATTATCGCGTTCATCATGGTAGGAATGGCGCTTGTCTGCTGCCTTTCGCTGTTCAGGCGCATTGAAAAGCGCTCGTTGGTTTATGTGGGATGCTCGGTGGTATACGTCGTAATGACGCTCGCTTCTGCCATCAATTCTCTTTACAGCCAGATTGCTTTCAACGGCGAATACGACCGCGCCGAGGGTTTTTATACCATCGCGTGCTACTTCGTGATGTTCCTTTTCACGATGTACGCTTTCCGCACGACCGGGAATTTCAAGTTCGTAATGCTCGCGCTGTTTATCAGCGTTGGCGTGAACGCTGTGCTTTCTGTGTTCCAGATGATGGGCAACGACCTGCTTCAGTACGACTGGTTCGTGAACCTGGTCTCCAGCAACTCGCTGCGCTGGTCCGGACTGGCGGTTGACGACAGCTCAACGTACATATACGGCGCCCTGTACAACAGCAACTACATGGGAAGCTTTACCGGACTTGTTATCCCGCTTTTCACGGTAATGGCGCTGTACACAAAGCGTCCTCTTTATCGTGTTCTGCTTATTGTTTTTGATGCGCTTTCATTTTTCCTGCTGTTTGGAAGCATGGCACGAAGCGGTATCGTAGCCGTTGTTGCTGCGCTTGTTGCCGGAATCATCGTATTTGCGCGCACGATAGCCAAGCATTGGAAGCCCTGTGTTATTGTTGCCGGTTCGCTGGCCGTTCTGGTTGTTGGAGCTAATTTCGCGCTGAACAACAAATTGTTCAGCAGACTTCCGTCACTTGTCAGCGACGCAGTCAGCCTGTTCACTCCTGCGGACGACAGCAGCAAGGATCTTTACGATGAGCTGCCTGTACGGGATATCCAGCTTTGCAACGATGGAACGGTAAAATTCACCGCGCAGAACGGTCAGATAATAATGGGCTATGACAGCGAGGCAAAGGATTATACGTTCACTGACGGCAGCGGCGCCGAGCTGTCCAGGTATTCCGTAATAACCCTGGACGATTACAGCGAGTACGAAGGGCTGTCCACCACCGTTAACTATGAGACCGGAAATGTTGACATCAGCGTTAACGGTGCGCACGTCAAGTTCCTCATCAATGATTCAGGAAACCTTGAGGTAGTCGGAGGCGCGGATAATGTTTACTCCGATCCCGACGGCAACGGAATGATCACCTTCGACAGCGCCTACGGCGTTGCTTCGGTAGAGATCGACGGTTCCGTTGTCTACATTGAATACGACGACGAGTATAAGCGTCTGTTCTACACGGAGTATGTCGAGGACATCACAGACCTGTTTTATTCGGAGCGTGTATTCTTCACTGACGGCAACCTCAAGAACATTACATTCAAGCTTGAGGCAGATACGGACGGCTCCATATATGAGCGTAACTTCGTGCTAATGAATTTCTACAAGGACTACAGCCATTCGCTGTACTTCAAGCATATGGGCAGCTCCATCAAGATGGTCCATCCGACGACAATGACCACTTTCGTTCCCGTCAACGCTGATCACATCGGCTTTGAGGGCAAGGAGAAGATAGGTTCATCCAGAGGTTATATCTGGTCGCGTACTCTTCCGCTGCTGAAGAACTGCCTTATCACTGGCTATGGTCCTGATACCTACACATATGTATTCCCGCAGAACGATGTCCTTGCAAAGTACTATTCCTACAGCCAGTTCAACGAGGGATTCTATATCACTGTAGATAAGCCGCACAACATGTATCTCCAGATATTCTATTCGAGCGGACTTATCTCGCTGCTGGCGTTCCTTGGCATAATGATATTCTATCTGGTGGACTGCTTCCGGCTCTACGCATGGAAGCGGGAATACCGCATGGAACAGGTGATGGGAATTTCGGTGATGCTTGGCGTGGTAGGATATCTTGCCGCCGGGCTGTTCAATGATTCGATCGTGGGAGTTGCTCCGGTATTCTGGATACTTCTTGGCGTCGGAGCGGCGCTCAATACCATCAACCGCCGTGCAGACCGCAATGTGAAGGTCGATGATGACTATGTTCCCGAGGTCGTTCCGGTTGAACCGGAAGCAGCCCCCGAACAGGAGAAAATGGCAGCAGACGCTGCGCAGATACTCGCCGCAGCCATCCGCACAAACGCGGACAAGAAGCAGGAGGAGCGCTTTGCTAAGTATGACCACCGTCCTACTAAGGAGGACCTGAGCAACCTGCTGGAAAGCGTTCGCGCAATAAAGACCGTTGAGGACAAGCAGCGCGAAGAAGCGGCAAGAAAAGCGGAAGCTCCCGCTGATACCAGCAGTTCGGAGGACAGCGATGATAACAGCTGATCTTCATACCCACACCAGTTTTTCCACGGACAGCGACGAGCCGATGGAAACAGCCATTTCCGCGATGGTGGAAATGGGGCTGAAAACCGTATGCTTTACGGAGCATATGGATATGGACTACCCCGGCGGGGATTTTCTGCTGGATACTGCGGCATATCGGGCGCGTCTGTTTGAGCTGCGTGAGAAGTTCCGCGGGAAGATAGAGATCCTTTTCGGAGTTGAGCTCGGGCTGATGGATCATCTTGCGCCAAGGCTGGCGGATTACGCCGGCGGATGGGATTTCGATTTCATCATAGGCTCTACGCACCTTGTGGAGGGATTTGATCCATACGAGCCGGAATACTTCCAGAAATACGACGACCACAATGGGATACTCCGCTATTTTGAGGGTATACTTGCGAGTATTCGCGCATTTGACGGCTTCGACGTATACGGGCATCTTGACTATATCGTCAGGTACAGCCATGCCAAGGCCTATTCTCCGGCTGAGTACCGGGATATCATTGATGAGATACTGCGTTCACTTATCAGCATGGGGAAAGGGATAGAGCTGAATACTGCCGGGCTGAAATACGGACTTGGCTGGGCTCATCCGCACCCCGATGTGCTGAAACGCTACCGAGAGCTTGGCGGAGAGCTGATAACAGTAGGCTCCGACGGCCACAGGGCGGAGCATTACGCCTGGGAATTTTCAAAAGCAGAGGAGATACTCAAATCTGCCGGGTTCAGGTATTACGCAGTGTTCCGCGGCAGAAAGCCCGAGTATGTTGCTTTATGATCTTGATATAAAAATAACGCCCCGCTTCCCAAAGGAAGCGGGGCGTTTCGCTGTATCAAAATCAGGTCTGTTCCGGAAGAATGTACTTGTTCTTGTAATCATTGAACTCGTCCATGAATTCGGAGCGGTCGAGCTTTTTCAGCTCGTTCATATATTCGTGGGTGTCCATGCTGTTGTCGTTGATCTGAATAAGGTATACCGCGATGTTAGAGCAGTGGTCGGATACGCGCTCAAAGTTGGTCAGCAGATCCTGGAGAATGAATCCAAGCTCTATCGTGCATTTTCCGTTGCGCAGACGCTCGATGTGGCGGGTCTTGAGGTCGCTGCGGAGCTGGTCGATAACATCCTCCAGCGGCTCAACGTACTTTGCAAGGTTCACATCGTTGTTTACGAACGCGTTTATTGACATATCAAGTATCTCGCTGACCGCGTTGATTATTACAGGTATCTCCCTCAGCGCCTGTTCAGAGAATTTGATTTTCTTGCTGTGCATTTCCTCGGCGGCCTCGATGATGTTCACCGCGTGGTCGGAAATGCGCTCCAGGTCGCCTATCGTGTGGAGCATGCTGGATACTATCTTGCTGTCGTTTTCCGAGAGGTCCTTGGAACTTATTTTCAGTATATACGAGCCTATTTTGTCCTCGTAGATGTCAATGGTGTTTTCATTTTCGATGACGTCCGCGCATTTCTTTGCGTCGTATTTCGTTACGACTTCCATGGATTCTTTCAAAGTCTCCTGGGTAAGTCTTGCCATTCTTATGCAGACGTTGCGGCACTGCTCGATGGCAACGGAGGGAGTCTTCAGCAGGCGCTCGTCAAGCAGCATGGGAGTGTGCTTGACGTCGTTGGCGTCGTCGCGTACCGTAAGACATGCGAGCTTTTCGAGCTGTTTTGTGAACGGCATAAACAGCGCGGTCGCGAGCACGTTGAATCCGGTGTGGATAACAGCGATTCCGACAGCGCTCAGGGATTCCTCCATGAACGGCATATCAATGAACGCATTCAGCAGGTAGAATACCGAAAGGAACACCACAGTGCCGATAACGTTAAAGTACAGATGGACGAATGCAACGCGCTTTGCGGGCTTGTTGGCGCCGATCGAGGAGATGAGCGCCGTAACGCAGGAGCCGATATTCTGACCGAGCAGAAGCGGCAGCGCAACGGAGTACGTCACCTTTCCGGTGGAGATAGCGATGGACTGTAGTATGCCGATGGATGCCGACGATGACTGGAGCACTGCGGTCAGCACTGCGCCTGCGATAACGCCTAGCACCGGATTGGAGAACATCATCAGGATGTTGCAGAATGTCTCGTTTTCCGAAAGCCCCGCTGTCGCGGATGACATGGAATTCATTCCAAACATCAGGACTGCGAATCCAGCCAGTATCATACCGATGGTCTTTTTCTTGTCTGACTTGGTGAACATTATCAGTATCACGCCGAAAACCGCAAGCACCGGAGTGAACGTGGTCGGTTTCAGTATATTAAGGATACTGAATCCGGCGGAACCGTCGATGGACTGAAGGCTTAACAGCCAGCTGGTCGCGGTGGTACCGATATTTGCACCCATGATAACGCCGATAGCCTGTGACAGTTTCATCAGCCCGGAGTTTACGAAGCCGATTATCATGACGGTCGTCGCCGCAGACGACTGTATGACTGCGGTGATTATCGCGCCAAGGAATACGCCCTTGATGGGTCTGGATGTGGCTTTTTCAAGCCAGGTCTCGAGCTTTCCGCCCGCGAGTTTCTCGAGTGACGCGCTCAGGGTGTGCATTCCGAAAAGAAACAGCGCGATACCTCCGAGCAGGTTCAGTACGTCGTAGACATTCATTGCAAGATTCTCCTGTTTGTACAGCAATTATTCTTTATTGCTCTGGATTTAACACATCTTTTATCCATACATTACAATTATACATGATTTTTTGAGAATTGTACAGTAGTTTGACGATTTTTTTATGAAAATTTGATTTTTTGTTGATATGCGACAAATCCCGCCGTAGTTACGCTGGGTTTTTCCGCATTGGAGCAGTTTGTTTTCCACAAAGCTATAATTTACGGAATAAATGGAAATATTCTGGCTAAACTATGGCTGAACCCCCGGAGCATACCATTTCAACTCAAAGAAAGGAATTCATCATGAAAAAGGACAGAAACAGAAGAAATCTGAATACAAAGGCGTTCGCTGCTGCGGCTGTGCTTGGAGTAGCCGCGGTTGCCGCAGCGTCCTTTGCGGCGTACAACCGGACCATGGCTAATCTTACTCCCACTGCCAGCGCCCCCGCCACAAGTACCTGGACGTTCAGCGCGCCTGAAAGCGCCCCCGCCAATGCAGAGCAGAGCGGCATAGAGCGCGATGACAAGCCCGCTGCGACATCCTCGGCCGACCGTATCTCAGGTCAGGCTGCGGAGGCGCAGGCTCCGGAAACAGCCGAGGCTGAGGAAGTCAACAAGCCCGTGAGATCGGAGGCGCGCAATATCATGCCGGTAGACGGCGAGGTATCCCATCCGTTCAGCAATGGCGAGCTTGTCAAGAGTGAAACGCTCGGCGTGTGGAAGACCCACGACGGCTGCGATATTCTCTGTCCGTTGGGGACGGATGTGAAGTCGATGTCTGCCGGAGCGGTCACAGAGATACGCGAGGACCCGCTGTGGGGCGTAGTCGTGACTATCGAGCAGGACAACGGGCTGACCGTCGAGTACTGCGGGCTTGCGAAGGAACTCAGCGTCAAGACCGGTCAGGAGGTACAGGAGGGCGCAGTGATAGGCAAGACCTCCGATACCTGTCAGGCGGAGATAGTTCAGCAGCCGCATTTACACCTTGGTGTGAAGCAGGGCGGAAAGTGGATAGACCCCATGTCTGTAATATCCGGTCAGTAAATAGCGATCCCGCAGTATGGACGTTAGGAAAAATCGTCCACACTGCGGGATATGTTTATGTCAGGTGGTTGTAGCCGCCATTTTTGATTATCTTCGCGTAATTCTTATATGAGAGGTTCAGGTCAACATATCCATCGATGCCTGACACGATTCCCTTGCAGGTATACTGCCACATCCCGAAGTCTCCGGAATAAGTCGGCACGGTGTTCCACTGTGCCAGCCATACTTCGCAGCTTGTCAGCTTGGACATATCCAGGTAGTTGGTCAGCCAGGACTTGTTTGAATACAGCATAGCGTAGTATCCGGCTGCGCTCACCTCGTCCAGGAACGCCTTTACGACCTTTGTCAGCTTATTCTTGCCGAGGTTCGCCTGGGACTGTTCCTCGACATCCAGGACTACCGGATATGTTATCTTGTAAGGGGAGATGGTCTTAATGAAGAACTTCGCCTCCTGCTTTGCTTCGGAAACGGTATGCGCGTAGAGGTAGTGGTACACTCCGACCTGTAACCCGGCTTCCAGAGCCTGCGTCACGTTGGTGCGGAACGTTGTATCCTCGGACGCAGGGCGTGTGCTGCTCAGAGGTCCTCTTGAAGCGCGGAGCATGGCGAATTCAACTCCGGAAGCCTTGACCTTTTTCCAGTCGATGGCGCCCTGCGCGTAGGAAACGTCGATGCCCTTTATACCGGTATCGGTTGTATCCTCGCTGGTGTTGTCGTCGTCGCCGGGGTCGGGATTCACGAAAGTGCCTCCGGAATAGCGGTAGTCGATAAGTCGGCTGCTCTTGGAGACCGCGAAGCGCGCCGCTTTGGATTTATAATAGCGGACCGTTTTTTCAAATACGAACACGCCGCTGTTGACTACGCTGCCGGTCAGCGAGAAGTAGCCTGCCTGCGTGGTACGGCCGTTTATTGTGACGGAGAAACTGCCGTGGCAGAGCAGACGTCCGGTCTCGGAGGTCTGGAAGTCGCCGGTGACTTTGAGGTCGGCGCTGGAGGTAAGATTGAGCTCGCCGTAGTTCAGCAACGTACCGGTTTTATATATACTCATCGTGGTGGAAACGAACATCGTACCGGTGCTGCGGTTTATGGCGTCGCCAGCAAGGCGCACATTGGCGCTTACGCTTACTTTCGTGCTTCCGTAGTTTTCAAGTCCTGCGTTTTCGAACACGGTCAGCGTACCGGAATCCATCAGTTCCGCATTCGGCTCGACGGTCAGCACGCCCCGGACGTTGAACGTCCTGCCCTTGTAGATCACCAGTCTTGCTCCGCTCTTTATCAGCAGGCGGCTCCCGGCGGGCACTCCGTAGTTGCCGCGGGGCTTGGTGTCTTTTGATATGTAGTAATTCGTGCCGGACTGCATTTTGGTTTTGCCGTCCCATTCCGTCCAGCCGGTCGTGTCTATCTCGGTGTAGATGTGGTCGGAAACGTCGAGGACGCTGTCCGGTTTTCCGGATATCGTTTCGTCAGGGTCTATCACCGTTGTTTCGGTGCTTCCGCCGGGATCGGCAGGGGTGACTACATCTGCACCCGTACCCGATGAGTCCGTAGTATCTCCGGCTGACGGGTCGATGATAGTCGTTTCGTTTCCGAAGTCTACCACCAGCATGGTGGAGCCGTCGCCGTTCTTTATCTGAGCTGTTCCCTCTGCTTCAGCGTAGGCCGGGAGTGTCATTCCCGCAAGCATGACCGCGGATAGCGCCGCAGCCGCCGCTTTTTTCAAGATGTTCATTATAAACTCCAATTGCGCATGTTACCTGATGTTTTTTGGCAATACTGCCTTATTATATTGTGACATATTTTTTTGGATTTGTCAAATGTTTTTTTATAATTTGTGCACTTTTTACATGTGAAATTTATGGAAAAAGGGAATGTACCGGCTTGTCATATTTGTCCCGGGCAATGCATATCATTCAACCAGATAAACCGGCGGTGATACGCGACAACAGGAGGGAAACAATATGCACATGATAACGTTCACGAAAAAGAAAGTAAAACGTCTGACTGCGATAGGACTGCTGGCTGCGGCGACAGCTGCGGCGGGGATAGGAGCGATACTGACATCGGTAGGCACGCAGGCAACGGAACGCATTCTGCCGATATACAGCGTGGAGCGCGGCGACAATAAAATATCGCTGACATTCGACGTTGCGTGGGAGAATTCCAACACCCAGGAGCTGATAGATATCCTGGACGAATACAACGCGCGGGCGACATTCTTTGTCACGGGCGACTGGTGCGACCGCTACGCGGAGGACGTAAAGCAGTTTGCAGACGCAGGACATGAGATACAGAATCACTCCGACTTCCATCCGCATGTAAAAGGAATGAACGTCAACGAGCTCATCACTGATACCAAGTCTGCCTCGCAGAAAATACGCGACATCACCGGAAAGGAGCCTACGCTTTACCGCGCGCCCTACGGCGAGTACGACGACACGGTGATGACCACTGTAGAGGGCATGGGGATGAAGGTCATCCAGTGGGACGTTGACAGTCTTGACTGGAAGAAACCCGACTCGTCGGCGATAACCAAGAAAGTGGTGAATTCAGTAAAGTCGGGCTCGATAGTGCTGTTCCACAACGACCTTGAAAACACCACCGAGGCGCTTCCGCAGATACTCGAGCAGCTTTCTCAGAAAGGGTACGAATTCGTCCCTGTGAGCGAGCTGATATATACGGAGAACTACACCATCGACCCCAACGGAATGCAGGTCCCGGTAGTTCAGAGCAGCGTTTCGATAACTCCGGAGAACGTTGATGAAGCAGTAGAGACATATTCCAGTGAGCTGCACAAGGCTGGATTCACGGATGAGCAGATAAATGCGGCAGTCCAGACGATAAAGAGCGGAGCAGATATTCCGGACGAAGTGCGCGACGCTCTTGCGGTATACGTTATGGGGAATTCTTCAGCCGTCGGCATGCAGACGGCCGAGCCGGAGCAGAACTCCGGAGCTGAGGAAACTACAAAATAAGAATACCCGGGACTGTTTTGGAAAGGCAGTCCCGGGCTTTTTTAATAGATGTCTTTTTTATTCTTGATGTGCCGCCGTATCAGCGTGAAGATTATCCCGCCAAGGCATATCAGCAGGAACACTGGAACTATCCAGCGGTTGGGAGTTTCGTTCTCCGCGGATTTCATCTCCGTCCAGAGGGTCTGCATCTGTAGATTAGCCTCGTCCGAGAGGTTTACGAAGATGGTGGTGTGCTCGTCGAGGTAGTCGTTGCCGGGATAGGAAACGGAGTTGTTCTGCGTTTCTTCATCTAGCATTTCGTAAGCCGCGCTGTGTGGCGTGGAGTAGCAGATGTAGTCGATATTGGAGTAGGCGATGTCGGGTTCGCACATGAAGTTGATGTACATTTCCGCAGCCTCCTTCTGGCGGGAGCCCTTGGGGATACACATCGCGTCAACGAACAGGTTCGTGCCGCTTTTGGGAACAACGAAATCCAGATCCTCGTTGTCCTCGAGGATCGTCAGCGCGTCGCCCGCGTAGTAGGGAGCTATCCATGCGTCGTTTGCCGCCATCTTGTCGAATATCTCGTCCATGACGTACGCCTGGACGACTGATTTCTGCTCTTTGAGCTTGTTGGCTGCGGCGGTTAGCTCCACCGGGTCCTCGGTGTTGATGGAATATCCCATCATTATCTCGGATATCGCGAAGGCGTCGCGGGGATTGTCGAACATCAGTATCTGGTCGGCGTAGTCCGGGTTCCAGAGGATATCCCAGTCTATCTCATCTTTCGGGATATCTATCATCGTCGTGTTGTATATCAGCCCGACTGTTCCCCAGGTATATGGCACGGAGTAAGCATTGTCCGGGTCGTATGCGGGGTCAACGAATGTCGGCATGATGTAGCTGAAATTCGGGATATTGTCGAAGTTCAGCGGCTCAAGCATGTCCTCCTTTATCATCTTGGAGATCATGTAGTCGGACGGGATTATCACATCGTAGTATGTTCCGCCGCCTTTCAGCTTCGCGTAGAGCTCCTCGTTGGTGGCGTAGTTCGTGTAGTTGACCTTTATTCCGGTGAGCTTTGTGAACTCTGCGTTGACGTTTAGCGTTCCAGCGTCCGCGCCGGTGGAGATGTACTCGCCCCAGTTGTAGACGTTGATGGAGATGTTCTGCCCCTTGAATTTCGTGTAGTAGTCCGGGTCGCTGACGGTAAGGGTCTGCGCCTCGGATTCCTCGGTCTCTGCGGTTTCCACAGTTTCGGTATCGGCGGCTGTTCCGGCGGAGCAGCCGGTAAGAAGTGCGGCGCAGATAACGGCGCAGAGCGGTCTTAATATTTGCTTTCTCATTCCTCGTCGCCTCCGTTTGCGCGGTTTCTCTGTTCCTGTTTGGTTTCGATGATATGCTTGACTACCAGCACGATGACCACCACGACGAATATCAGCGTTGACAGTGCGTTGATCTCCGGAGATATTTTACGGCGAGTCATAGAATATATCGTGATAGGCAGGGTCTGAGAGGTGGAACCGCTGGTGAAGTAGCTGATAACGAAATCGTCCAGCGAGAACGTGAACGACATCAGGAATCCGCTGACAACGCCGGGCATAATCTCCGGGAGAATGACCTTGCGCAGCGCGGTGAACGGGCTGCACCCAAGGTCCTGTGCCGCTTCAAACAGGTTAGGGTCCATCTGTCGGAATTTGGGCATCACGTTCAGTATGACATAGGGGACGTCAAACGTGATGTGCGCGATAACCAGCGTCACGAAACCGAATTCGAGGTTCATTCTTGCTGCGAAGAACACGAAAAGCAGCATGAGCGAAACGCCGGTGACTATCTCGGGATTCACGATAGGCATGTTTGTGATGTTCATGACTATCGCCTTGGGAACTTTCCGCATGGAGTTTATTCCGATTGCGGCGAGGGTCCCCAGCAGGGTGGCCGCGATACTTGCGATGACCGCTATTATTATAGTGTTCATCAGCGAGGAGATGATGACCTCGTTGCGGAACAGCTTGGCGTACCAGTCGAGGGTAAATCCGCTGAACACGGAGCGGCTCTTGGTCTCATTGAACGAGAACACAATGAGCACGAAAATCGGCACGTACAGGAACATCAGCACAAGCGCCATGTAGATTTTAGAAAGAGTTTTCAATTACGGCACCTCCACTTATATCAGCACCTGGTCGTCCGGGTTGAACTGGTTCATTATTGTCATGATAAGCAGGATTATAACCATCAGCACCAGCGAAATTCCCGCGCCGAGGTGGGGATTGTAGGCGTTTCCGAGGAACTGCATCTCGATAAGGTCGCCGATGAGCAGGTTAGAGCCGCCGCCGAGCATTCTTGAGATGATGAACGTACTGATAGCGGGCACGAACACCATCGTAACTCCCGACATTATTCCGGGTACGGAAAGCGGGACTACAACTCTGAACAGAGTTGTAACCGGGTTGCAGCCCAGGTCAGACGCCGCCTCGATGAGGCTCTTGTCGATCTTGACCATGACGGAGTACAGCGGGAGAATCATGAACGGGAGGTAGTTGTACACCATTCCGAGCACCACTGCGCCCTCGGTGTTGATGAGCTTTAGCGGACCTATCCCTATCATTCCGAGCAGGTTGTTGATTATTCCGTTGTTTCCGAGGAGGGTCATCCATGCGTAGGTACGCAGCAGGAAGTTCATCCACATTGGCAGCATGACTATCATCAGCATGGTGCCCTGGTGGTGCTTTTTCATTCGGGAGAGAATGAACGACACAGGATACGCGAGCACCAGGCAGATAACGGTAGCGATGACCGCAAGCCATATCGACCTCACGAAAATGTTGGTGTACTGACCAACATTCGCGATGTAGTCAAGGGTGAAATTACCCTCCTCGTCGGTGAACGCGAAGTACGCCACCATCAGCAGCGGCACTACGATGAACACCGCCATCCAAATGAGATAGGGCGTCGCGAAAACTTTAAGCTTCTTCATTTCCGTTTCCTCCCATCAGCGCGGGATAAGAGCCTGGCTGCTTAGATTTCTTCATGATGTGGATGTCGAACGGGTCAACGGTCATGCCGATAACGCTGCCGACGGGCTCCGCCTTTGTGGAGTGTATCAGCCACTTGTGGTCAACGCAGTCAACGGTCATTTCGTAATGCACGCCCTTGAATACGACGGATTCAACGATTCCGGTGAGCTGCGCCTGCTCCGCGGGGATGACCTTGACGTCCTCCGGGCGGATAACCACGTCAACGGTCTCGTTCTTGTCGAATCCCTTGTCAACGCACTCGAACTTCTTTCCCGCGAACTCGACCAGGCAGTCCTGCGGCATGCAGCCGTTGACGATGTTGCTTTCGCCGATGAAGTCAGCAACGAATGCGTTGACCGGTTCGTTGTAAATGTCGATAGGCGAGCCTATCTGCTGGATGTGTCCGTTGTTCATTACGACTACGGTGTCGCTCATGGTGAGCGCTTCCTCCTGGTCGTGGGTGACGTAGACAAATGTCAGCTCAAGCGCCTGCTGTATCTTGCGCAGCTCGGTCTGCATCTCCTTGCGGAGCTTGAGGTCGAGCGCTCCGAGCGGCTCGTCCAGCAGCAGTATCTTCGGGTGGTTCACCAGGGCACGGGCGATGGCAACGCGCTGCTGCTGACCGCCGGAGAGCCGCTGTATCGAGCGCTTTTCGAATCCGGTGAGGTTCACAAGCTCCAGCATTTCTCCGACGCGGCGGACTATCTCCTTTTCATTGACTTTCTTTATGCGCAGTCCGAACGCGATATTTTCGTAGACGTTCAGGTGCGGGAACAGTGCGTATTTCTGGAATACCGTGTTGACGTCGCGCTTGTGCGGCGGCAGGTCGTTGATACGCTTTCCGTCGAGCAGTACGTCGCCGGACGTGGGGGTAAGGAACCCGCCGATGATACGCAGCGTGGTCGTCTTTCCGCAGCCGGACGGTCCCAGCAGGGTGACGAACTCCTTATCCTTGATATCGAGGTCAATGTTTTTCAAAATTTTCTCGCCGTCGAACTCTACGACGATGTTTCGCAGGCTGATAATATTTTCCATATTTTCTACTTGCCGACCTTCCTTTTGTGTTGGGGAAATAGGCGCTTTTTCAGAAGCGCGCATACCAAATAACAGTTTATATTAAAATACCCGATATGTCAACGTATTTTTACGTTTTTTTCGGTTAAATACAGATTTTTTTCTATTGATGCGGAAATTAATTCCATTTATAATAGTATCTCAGAAATATGTTCGACAGTTAGCAGGGGCATGTTGATAATGGTTTGTTCAATGTTTACATAATTCTTTGTGCAAAATGTGTAAAAAGGATGAAATTTCGCAAAGGGTATTGTATATTTGCAATAAATATGATACAATGTATACAGACAAGATTTAAGGATCTTGCCGATAATCTCGGTCAGCCGGGCTGGGCAGTCATGAAGCACCGCCGGAGGACCCCGAAAGGAATGATCAGTATGAAAGTAACTATCACCGCCAAGAAGCTCACCATCAACCAGTCGTTCACCGACTATGCGACACAGAAACTCAGCGCAAAGCTGGATCGTTTCTTCCCCGAGGAGGCAGAGGCAAAGATCACCCTCGAGGAGCGCCGCGAACTCATCATTCTCGAGCTTACGGTAAAATATAACGGTATCATCTACCGCGCAGAGCAGTCCGCAAAGGATAAGAACGACGCCCTCGACGTGACTGTTGACCGCGTTATCCGCCAGATCAGGAAGCAGAAGACCAAGGTCGAGAAGAACCTGCGTACCGGCGCGTTCGAGGGTCTTTCCCCCGAGGCAGAGGAGAAGGAGTACGAGGTCATTCGCGAGAAGAAGTTCCACCTGCGTCCGATGTCCGTCGATGAGGCTATCCTCCAGATGAACCTGCTGGATCACACGTTCTTCATGTTCAAGAATGCCGATACCGGCGATGTGAACGTAGTTTACAAGCGTGACGAGGGTAACTACGCAGTTCTCGTCCCCGAGGGATAAATCCCGTACTTAAATAGCATTTCAGCTCCGCTGGAAATTTCCTGCGGGGCTTGAATGCTGATTGGTGATAGTGCATGAAAATGTTGAAAATTATTTGTACAAATCGCCGCCCTTGTATTGTAAACGATTTACTGCTATAATATAATCAAGGCAAAAGGGCAGTACGCCCGGAAAACCGTAAATTAGCCGGAGCTCCCGGCAGAAATATCAACACAGAATGATGGAGGAATACCAATGAACTACGGTCATTTCGACGAACTCAATAAGGAGTATGTCATCACCCGTCCGGACACACCGTCCGCATGGGCTAACTACCTCGGCGACCCCGAGTACGGCGCTATCATTTCCAACAACGCCGGCGGCTACAGCTTCGTAAAGAGCGGCGCTAACGGACGTGTTATCCGCTACCGCTTCAACGGCGTAGGCACCGATACCCCCGGCAGATACGTTTACCTGCGCGACCTTGAATCCAACGACTACTGGTCCGCTTCCTGGGCGCCCGTTTGCAAGCCCCTCGACCAGTTCAAGAGCGAGTGCCGCCACGGTACTGCTTACACCGTTATCACCTCCGAGTACAACGGCGTTAAGTCCGAGGTCACTTATTATGTTCCTCAGGGCGCTACATACGAGGTATGGGCTGCTAAGGTAACAAACATCTCCGACAAGCCCAGAAAGCTCGCTGTTACCGGCGTCTGCGAGTTCGTTAACGACCCGAACTACGAGCAGGACCAGGTAAACCTCCAGTACACACTGTTCATCACCCGCACCTACTTCAAGGGCAACTACATCCACCAGATGCAGAACGAGATCTACAATCCGAACAGCGGACGCTTCCTCGGTCTGGCTGGCGCTAAGGTAGACGCTTACTGCGGCGACAGAGATTCTTTCGTTGGCACCTACAGAAGTTACACCAACCCCAAGGGCATCGAGGAGGGTCTGAAGAATGACCTCAACTACAACACCAACTCTGTTGGCGCGCTCGAGAGCGACATCGTTCTCCAGCCTGGCGAGACCAAGGAGCTGACATACGTCCTCGGCGGTCAGAAGACCGAGGCTGAGATCACCGAGATCATCAGCAGATACGAGAAGTCCGGCGCAGTAGAGGCAGAGCTCGCACAGCTCAAGAACTACTGGCACAGCAAGCTGGACAACCTCCAGGTCAACACCCCCGACAAGAACTTCAACAACATGGTAAACACCTGGAACGCTTACAACTGCTTCATCACATTCATCTGGTCCAGAGCGGCTTCTTTCCAGTACTGCGGTCTTAGAAACGGCTTCGGCTACCGTGACACCGTTCAGGATATCCAGGGTATTATCCACCTCGCTCCTGAGATGGCTAAGAAGCAGATCGTGTTCATGCTCTCCGCGCAGGTAACTAACGGCGCAGGTCTGCCCCTCGTTAAGTACGACCACAAGGCAGGTCAGGAGAACCACCCCGACGAGAACGACGAGAACTCCGTATACGCAAAGCAGACTGGTCACCCCAGCTACCGTGCAGACGACGCTCTGTGGCTGTTCCCGACCGTTTACAAGTACATCTCCGAGAGCGGCGACTCCGCGTTCCTCGATGAGGAGATACTCTACGCTAACGACGGCGAAAAGGGTACCGTTTACGACCACCTCAAGAGAGCGATCGACTTCTCCATGAACCACCTCGGCAACCACGGCATGCCCGCAGGTCTGCACGCTGACTGGAACGACTGCCTCCGTCTCGGCAAGCAGGGCGAGTCCACATTCGTAGCATTCCAGCTCGTATACGCTATCAAGATCCTGCGCACCTACGCAGTTGAGAAGAACGACACCGATTACATCAAGTACCTCGATGAGATCGGCGCTAAGCTTGACACTATCCTCTCCGCTTGCTGGAACGAGGACAGATGGATCCGTGGCTACAAGGAGGACGGCACCATCATCGGTCAGCGCACCGATCCCGAGGCTTCCATGTGGCTCAACCCGCAGAGCTGGTCCGTTATCTCCGGCTTCGGCACCAAGGAGCAGCAGGAGAAGGCTATGGACAGCGTTTACCGCGAGCTGAACACTCCGTACGGCGCAATGGTAATGTACCCGCCTTATGTAAAGCACGGCTTCCCCGGAGCGCTCAT
>CAKSEO010000021.1 GCA_934446565.1 uncultured Oscillospiraceae bacterium
CGTAGGACGCGATATCCTCCAAAACAGTCCAGTGGACTGTTTTGGAATAAGTGTTTATCCATAAGGAAAGGCGCTCAATAAATCCGTGCCGTGTAAATCTAAACGTCAGAAAATTGATAAAGACTGTGGGGGAAAACTCTTGTTTTCCCCCACACCCCTTTAGCGCCTTTGGGTCGTTTAGCTGCGCGCCAGCGCGCAGAGTAACCGCGCTTACGCGCGGAGGTTTCGCCTACGGCGACGAGGGCTCTGCCCTCGACTCGCAAGGGGGGCGCGCCCCCCTTGACTCCCGGTTGGGGGTTGCAGTAAGACGAACACCACCCGCATAAATTATAGTTTATCAACCGACATAAATTTCCAAGAAAAAGCCGTTTCCGTCTTGATTTTTTTCAATATATATGCTAAAATAAAAGTGTCCAAATTGAATAGCAGAAAGGACGCGCTTACATGCTAAATAGGACCGGATTTATAGGACTGTGCTGTGCGGCAGCTAACAAAGAGCCGTCCAAGCCAATAATAGACGCTCTGGCAGAAAAACTCAAGAAAAACGGCGGATTCAAGCTTCTGGTTTTTCATTGCTTTGAGAATATGTACCAGAATACCCGCACGGATATCGGCGGCTCTTCAATATACAAGCTCATAAATTACGATATGCTGGACGCAATGATAATCATTCCCTTTTCACTGCACGATCAGTCTATTATCGACCAGACTGTGCAGGAATGCGCACGACACAAGGTCCCGCTTATCTCCATTGATACTCAGCTTCCCGGAGCTTTTACCGTGGGCTTCGGATACGGAGAGGCTTTCGGAGCTATCGTTGAACATGTCCTTGACGTCCACAACGCAACCAGAATAAAAGTGCTTTCCGGACCTGATGATAACCCGTTTTCTAAGCAGCGCGTAGACCGCTGCCGTGATATAATGCAGCAGCACGGTCTAACGCTGAAAGACAGCGACGTGATGTGCGGCGGATTCTGGGAGGGGCCTACATGCGAGGCTATGGACGCGTTCTTCGCTTCCGGCGAACCGCTTCCGGACGCTTTTATCTGCTGCAACGATTCAATGGCGATGGCTGTATGCCTGAAACTCGGCGAGCATGGTTTCAAGGTCCCTGATGATGTTATCGTGACCGGATTTGACGGAATAAATCTGGAGCACTACCACAAACCAAGGCTCACCACAGCCACCCGTGATCACTCCCGGCTTGCGGACGCGATAATCGGCATTGTTGATGAAGTGGTATCTGAACCCGGTCGCGAGCCTTACAGTATAACGCTGGATTACGACCCGGTGTTCAGCGAAAGCTGCGGCTGCCACGCTGAAAACAGCATGGATTCCAACCGCATTCTCGCTGACCTTGTCAGAGATTACA
This sequence comes from uncultured Oscillospiraceae bacterium, assembly GCA_934446565.1. GTDB lineage: Bacteria > Bacillota > Clostridia > Oscillospirales > Ruminococcaceae > CAG-115. Next base: position 1,373 of record CAKSEO010000021.1, read on the forward strand.
GCTACGCTCTCACTTACGAAGAACATGTAAACCTTATCGAAAATGCAATTGCCGCTGACCCCGCACCTGAAAACGTCCGCAATGTGCTCAAGAAGTTCTGCTTCAGAAACTCCATGATATGCCTTACCGAAGATTTCTGCCGTTATTTTAACGGGCAGGATGACAAACTTCCGGAGTTCAGGGGATTCGGCGATATGTGGCTGTTTCTTTCGACCTATGATGGCAGGAACGATGAGGGGATCACATTTCCCGCTTCACGGCTTGTCCCGCAGCTAGAAAATTCGTTCAGCGACAACAACACGCTTTTCGTTATCCCGCTGCATTTCCAGGACATGGTACAGGGATATTTTGTGACGCATTATGTCCTCGACGAGCATCACAATGAGCGTTTATATACGTTCTGCACCAGCCTCGACAGATGCCTTGAGACCATGCGCTCACATGAGCATCTCCGCATACTTAACAGCAGGCTGGAGTTCATGTTCACACATGATCAGCTTACTAAAATATACAACAGGTATGGATTCTACAACGGATTCAGAAGCAGCTGTGCAGATATCTCGGGGCCTCGGGAAGTATTCATCATTTCTGTTGACCTCAATGATATGAAATACATCAACGACAACTTCGGACACGCGGCGGGAGACGACGCGCTGTGTATCACTTCGCAGGCGCTGACCAGTGCGGCGGAATTCTGCGGCGGTGACGTTATCTGCTCACGGTTCGGCGGAGATGAATTCGTTGCGGCGAAAGTTTGCTCCGACAATGCAAAGGAGCAAGCGGATAAATTCCGCGACGGATTTGCGCAGTCGCTTGCAAAGCTCAATGCCGAAAGCGGAAAGCCATTCACAGTCAAGGTCAGCACGGGAGTTTACTCCGCTTCGCTTGACGGCGTGGATTCTATTGATGGGCTTATCGAGCTTGCGGATCGTCTGATGTATTCCGACAAGGCAAGGCATAAACGCCATCCGAGAAATAACACATAAAAATATCCCCCGGTCACTTGACCGGGGGATACAGCTTGTCGAAAAAATCGAATTTGCCCGCGAAGCGGGCTTTTGAAATCCGTTTTTTGCTCCGGGTTTCCCGGGGCAAAAAACACTTCTATCCCAGCAAGTGTGCGGGTTGGCGGCAAAGCCGCCAAGACGTGCGCGCGGCTGGGATGTTCGGCGGAAAAGTCCCAACGGGACTTTTTCGACGGTCTCTATCCCCCGGTCACTTGACCGGGGGATATTTATCTGTTGAAAAAACTATAATTTACCCGCTATCAGCCCTTGAGCTCCTCCGCAAGCGCCTCAAGCTGCGACTCGTTCGCCGCATTCACAGCAGACCGCACAGTAACAGTCGTCTCCGTGAAAGTGATATTCTTGCTCTTTTCAAACATCCCTTTCATGACCTTAGCAGCCATCGGAGCCCAGGAACCATTCTCGATAATTCCAATGGTGCGATTCTGATAATTGCGCTCGGTAAGATGGTTTATGAACTCCTTCATAGCCGGGAACACGTCCGCATTGTATGTCGGAGCCGCAAGCACCAGCTTTCCGTAACGGAACGCGTCCTCAACGCACTCTGCCCAATCGTCCCTTGCAAGGTCGCTGACAGTAACGCGCACGCCCTTATCCGCAAGTTTTGCAGCAAGCATATCAGCGGCTTTCTTCGTGTTGCCGTAAACGCTTGCATACGCTATGAGAACGCCCTCGCTCTCAACGCCGTAGCTCGACCAGATGTTGTACTTCTCGATATAATGACCCAGATCATCTTTCAGCACCGGGCCGTGGAGCGGGCATATCATCGCAATATCAAGCGCGGAAGCCTTCTTCAGAACCGCCTGCACCTGCGCGCCGTACTTCCCGACGATTCCGAAATAGTAGCGGCGTGCCTCGCAGTCCCAGTCCGCTTCAACGTCCAGCGCACCGAACTTGCCGAAGCCGTCCGCTGAAAACAGCGCCTTATCCGCACTGTCGTAGGTCATGATGACCTCCGGCCAGTGAACCATAGGAGCGCCGACGAAATTCAGCGTGTGCTTTCCAAGCTCCAGCACGTCCTTTTCAGCAACAACTACCTGCCTGTCGGCGTAGTCCGTGCCGAAGAACTGCTTCATCATCACGAAAGCCTGCTTTGAAGCTACGATTTTAGCCGCCGGGTACTTCTCCGCGAAAACCGCAATATTCGCGGAATGGTCGGGCTCCATATGCTGAACAACGAGGTAGTCGGGAGTTCTGCCGGAAAGCTCCTTTTCGAGATTTGCGAGCCATTCACCGCCGAATCTGCCGTCTACCGTATCCATAACGGCGATTTTTTCGTCAAGGATGACATAGGAATTGTACGACATTCCGTCCGGGACAGTATACTGACCCTCGAACAGGTCAACGTCGTGGTCGTTAACGCCAATGTAACGGATATCTTCTGTAACAGTCATTTTTCTTCCTCCTGAAAATAATAACTATTTTTGATTTGCTGTATATATTATACAACCCGGAGCGTGATTTGTCAACCCCGCGCAACATTTTTGCGAAATAATTTCACATTATTTGAGCGTTCTGAGGTATTGCTTGTGTTCATCGGATACGCGGTAGCTTTCGATGGCTTTCTGTATCGTTTTGCGGTGTACCCACTCGTCGAGACGTCGCTGCTCTATATACGGCAGGATTGCTTCATACTGCTTGGCGAGAGCCGTCGCAAAGTACCATGCTATCATCATGTTGACGTAGTACTCCGTACTTCGCAGAGCCGCTACCAGCTCCGGATATTCCGGACTGAATTTTTCGTCGAGAAAGAACTCCATCAGACAGCCCACGCCGAAGCGAATCGTGTAGGTGTGTTCCGAATCAATCCACTTCCCGATGTGCGGGAGCAGCTCCTCCGGCGACTTTTTAAAGCATTTCAGCGACAACTGGTCACAGGTCGCCCAGTTGTCAACGTATGGGAGGAACTCCTCGACCTGGCGCAGGCATTCCGATTTGTCCCTGATTGCAGAGATTATGAACGCGTGCAGCTGATTCTCGTCATAATACTGATGCGGAAGCTCCGCCAGGAAAGCCTCGTCAGCGCCGACCTCCTTTGCGAGCTTCCGCAGCTCCGGCGTGCGCACGCCTATTACTGTCTCCGGGGAGATATTTGGAATCAGCCCGCTGTGGAAATCGCGGTATTTCAGGTCTTGCAGGGCGAAAAGCCTGCTTCTTATTTCGTCTGTATCCATTTGCAACCTTTCTGGTATTTGACCGGTATTACTTATAAAAAGACAAGGGAGGTTTTCCTATGAAAAAATACATCGCACCTCTGACGCTTGCCGGAATTATTCTCGCCACCGGCTGTACGTCCGCTGATACATCGTCAACAGCCATTGCTCTTGACCCCGCCGAGACTGAAATCGCGGCGCTGGAGCCTGACATAGCATTCCTGACCCGGGAAGCGCCGACCGAACCGGAGACCCCTCCGCAAACTCTTGTGACCTACAGCGGGAATGGGCTGGCTTCCGCCGCAGTGATGACCCTCGGCTCCTACGAGTGGAGCTATCAGGACAATTGTACCGAAGCAAGCAGTGCGGGGCCGCTGAGCGCCTACGCCGACGGGCTGATAACCGCAGTGGTGGACCTTGATTTGGTGTCGGAGAACGAGCCGAAAATACAGCTCGGGAACGCCGAGATAACCGGAGTGCAGTTCTACCCGCTGGACGGATCCGAAAGCTACGTGCTGGACTACACCCCGGACGGCTCGATAAGCTTCCCGAGTGAAGCGTACAGCGGAGTAGCGGCGGTGTCGCTGAGCTTCGACCAGGGAACGGCGCAGTATTATTTTGCCGTCACCCGCAGCCAGACCGACCCGTCCCAGCCGCCGGAGCTTTACCTCTACTTCAACGATGCAGACATCGGTCTGCGCCTGACGAAATGCGGCTACACCTGGACGGTCGAGGAAAACGGCGAAGCGCAGACTGTTTCCGTTGACTGCGCCACCCCATGGCAGATTGCACAGGAAAATAAGCTCTGCGCCACCTCCGCCGAGCCGGGAACTCTCCTGAAAATCGGACTGCCGGAAAACGCGCGGATAATTTCGGCGGTCAGATATCTTTCCGAGGACGAGACCGAGCCGCTGGAGTACTCCGGAAATGCGATAACCTCTCCGGAAAGCGGAGTTTGCTGCATAACGGTGGAAATGCCGCAGGGTACCTGCGATTACGCATTCAATTTAGTGAACGGCGATACGCTGAGCGTACCGGCTCAGCCCGCCCAAAACGCAGAAACAGCAGAGTAAATCACTCACACGAAAACATGACCGGGCATATTATAAGGCAGGGTATGTTTCTAAGGCAATACCACATAATTATTGTCGTGCGATTGCGAAGTCAGATTTTTCGTCAGGTTGTACAATGAGGACGACGCAAGGCTGTTGCCTTGCTAGGACGAATTGTGCAAGATGACGGAAAAGATGCAAGCAAGCGTCGCGTAAGCCGTAGGCGTCGCTTGGCAAAGGCGTTAGCCGTTAATTGTGCGGTGTTGCCTCATAACCCACAGCCGCGCCAATGGTGGCGTGCTGTCCCTGCCAGCGCAGCAGCCCGGCGCGCCCATGAGCAGCCGGAGGCATTAAGCGGCTGGTTAAGATATACCCTTTCAGCGCCGATGTGAAAGCACCGGCGCTGAACTTTTATGTCCCGTCAGTCGTATTCCGCGATAAACTGCTCGGTGTTCTCCTCGGAGTATTCCACCTGCTTTGAGTACAGTTTCAGGTCGAGTATTCTGTCCCACTCGGACAGCGCGCGGGAATCCAGCCAGCGCATGCAGTCCATCAGCATTACAGCCACCGCCGAACAGCACGCGACCATCGCCCGGGCGTAAACCGCGCCGTCGGACAGGCAGTCTGTGAAGTGTCGGTAGAGGAAGTACGCCGCGATATGCTCATAGCGCCACTCCTCCCCGGTTCTGTTCAGAAACTCCGTCAGAGCCGCGATAAGCTCCTCCTGACGCTGTATCAGACGTTCCAGCATGCCTGTCCATTCCTCGTTTATGCTCTCCATTCCGGAAAGCGTGTCCAGGAGCCGCGAGACCTCCTCCGGCGTGAAGATATCCGGGTATTCCTGCGGAACTTCGGGGAGAGGCTGCTCGAGCTCTATCGCTTCCTGGAGCTGCCACGCGTATTCCGCACAGCGGCTGAGCCGCTCCGTCACCGGGACTTCCCTGTCCTGGAGCGCCGCAAAGAGCTTCTCGCGCGCCTTACGGAGCAGTGCGGTGTACTCGTCGTCCTCCGCAAGCGCGGATTCATCCTCCGCGTCAAGCGTGAACCTGAGCGGCTCCGGGGAGCTGAACATCAGCCGACAGACTTCCTCGCAGCATAAGCCCAGCCCGGCTTCCCGCACCGCGCCGAACTCATTGAAGAACCTCGGGTGCAGCGCGCAGATATCACAGAGGATACCGTCGCCGCAGTGGAGTATCAGCTCGCACAGTCCGTCCTCACGCAACAGCGCGCAGCGGTCGCCGGATGTCAGCGCAAAGGTGGGCTGCTCAGACTCTCCCCCGCCGTGTATCGCGGAGCGGAGCCGCTCGCCGAACTCCCCGGGGACTTTCGCGAAGCGCTCCATCGCGGGTTTGTCGATGTCTATCTCCCAGCCTATGCAGCAGTTGTCGGTGCACTTGTCGCCTATGCATAGGAACTTATCGTAGAACCACGGTCTCATCATAGCTTTGTTACATCAAAGTAGTGCGGGATTATATCCGCGTATGTTCCGTCCTTTTTACGGAAACCGCCGGGGATAACTCCGAGCTGAACAAATCCCAGACACTTGTACAACGCCAGAGCGGACAGATTATCAGCCACAACAGCGTTGAACTGAAGCACGCGGAATCCAAGCTCCTTACATCTGTGCAGGCAATCCGTAACTAACTGCCGCCCTACCTGCCTGCCGCGCATGTCGGAACGCACCGCGTAGCTTGCGTTAGCAATGTGTCCGCATCTTCCGACATTGTTCGGGTGGAGGATGTACAGCCCGACTATCTCGCCGTTTTCCTCGGCTGCGGCGGTGAAGCTCTGCGCGGAGAAGAACTCCTCAGCGGTCTGCTCGTTCAGGAACTCCTCCTGCGGGAACGCCTGCCCCGCTTCAACTACCTCATTCCATATGCTCAAAAGAGCAGGAACGTCTTTTTTCTCAAACTTTCTGATGTTCATTGTTTTGCCTTTCTGACATTATATTATTTATCCGATGAACTCCCGAACAAGGGAATTATCTGGTACATTCTCAGGGTCAAGCGGTTTAAGCATTAACAGGAACTTTTCAATATCCGCGTACTTAGCGTACTCCGGGTAGGTTTCGGAAACCCTGTGCAGGTCGTCAAGCAGGATATCCCGGTATACCATCGGCTCGTATGCGATGAACGTGTCTATATCGAAGCTTGCACGGTGCTTATACGGCATGATGTAGAGATCCTCCCCGCGCTCCACCGAGCGGAAAAATTCCATCGTTTCGGTGATGGAGCGCCCACGGTACAGCTTGTCGCGGATGAGACGCCGCATAAGCCGTATCTTTGAGGGGTGAAGCAGCTCCCCGCCGCTTTCAAGACGCGTCCTGACCGAAACGTACACGCGGTTGGTGTACTCGTCGGAATGCCCGATAACGTCGGGATTCAGCGCATGTATACCCTCCATTATTACGATGTCGCCGGGCTCATATTCCAGGCGAAATCCCGGTTTCCTATCCTGTAGCGCAAAATCGAACGCCGGAATGTCTATCGGCTGACAGCGGCTCAGAAGCTCGATGTGGCTCTTGAAAAGCTCAGTGTCGAGCCGCTTAGGGGATTCGAAATCAAATTTTCCCTCCTCGGCAAGCTGGCGCTCATCAGCGGTAAGCGGCAGAAAGTAGTTATCCATCGAGATGGTATGCGCACGGCAGCCGTTATCCTCCAGCAGCCTTGCCAGCCTGCCCGCCGTAGTGGTCTTTCCGGAGCCGGACGGTCCGGAAATGAGCACCACCGGCTTCTCCCGGCGTTCGCGATAAATACGCTCCGCCGCACGGGAAATCTGATCCGCATAAGCGTTCTCTGATTTTTCTACGAGCGCCTGCGGGTCAGCCGACATGGAATTAAGCTCTAAAATAGGTATACATTTCATAAATTGTCCCTTTCAGTAAACACGTCCGCGAGTTATCCCGCGGACGTTTATATCTAGGTCGCCAAGGTACTATGATACTTAAATGCCGCTGAGCAGCTTTTTCTCCATCTCGCCGCGGTCGGTCGCATATTCGAGGGCGGTCTCATAGGAGATCTGACCGGTCTTGTAGAGATTCGCAAGGCTGGTGTTGAGGGTGCACATTCCGTCGCGGGAACCCGCCGCCATGGTGGTTTCCATCATGTTTATCTTCGCGGAACGGATAAGGTTGCGGATAGCGTCGGTGCCTATCATTACTTCGACCGCCGCAACTCTGCCCTTGCCGTCTGCACGGGGGATAAGGGTCTGCGCGATGATACCCTGTATCATGCTGGCGAGCTGCGAACGCACCTGCTCCTGCGAATGCACCGGGCAGGCGTCGATTATTCTGTCGATGGTCTGCGCCGCGCTGGAGGTGTGCAGCGTGCCGAATACAAGGTGTCCTGTCTCCGCTGCGGTCATCGCAAGGGAGATGGTCTCGTAATCTCTCATCTCTCCGATGAGGATAACGTCCGGGTCCTCACGCAGAGCGCTGCGGAGCGCCTCGTGGAACGACGGAACGTCGCGACCGAGCTCTCTCTGGTGGATAGTCGCTTTTTCCTGCTTGTAGCGATACTCGATAGGGTCCTCTATCGTAATGACGTGGCAGGCACGGGTCTTGTTGATATACTCCATCAACGCCGCAAGCGTGGTGGATTTACCTGCACCGGTAGGACCGGTAACGAGGACAAGTCCTCTGCGCTTCTTGGCAAATTCCAGCAGAACCGGAGGCATTTTCAGTTCCTCAAGCGTAGGTATCTCCGCATTCAGCAGACGGATACACGCGGCAAGCTTGCCGCTCTGGCGGAATACGTTGACGCGCTGGCGTGCGCCGTTCTTGAGCTCAAAACTGAAGTCGATATCCTTACCCTCGGTGAGCATTTTTTCCTGCTCGGCGGAAAGTATCGAAAGGATGGTGCGGTTAACTACCTGGTCGGAAAGCTCGGTATACTTGCGCAGCTCGCCGTTAACGCGGACGACTGTCGGTGCGCCTACCGTCAGGTGTATATCAGAGGCGTTCATTTCTCGCGCCTGCATTATGAATTCTTCAAATGTCATGATGTTCTATTCCTTCCCAATATATGTATGTTGTTACGATGTAGTTACTTGATTTTGAACTGGATACCGCTTGCGGAGAAATAAACCTCATCTGAGGAATTTGCGATTCGCTGATTTACGCTGCCGAGTATCTTACGGAGCGCGATATGGCTGGGGTCTGTGGGCGTGACTGAAAAACCGGTCTCGAGGGTGATGATTATCATGCTTCCATTGAGCTCGCGTATTTTGTCGCGCATGTCCTCAACGTCCGAGATAACGGCGCGCTCGATAGATTTCATCTTATCGTCCGTCATCTGACTTATGTCCGGGCACATGCGGTTTATCATAATGGTCGTGTAGTCGCTCAGACGGTCAAAAATAACAAACTTGTGGTCGCCTATCTTTCCGGCGGGGTCCTCGTAAACTCCGTCGATAATGTCCCACTCAACGCCGTTTTGGTTGTTGCTGTATTCTATGCGGTGCAGGGTATCCGGATCGACCGCCTCCCCGGTACGTATGTACAGCACGTAATCATAGTGCGAGTAGCTCGTAGCCGCCCAGCGCGATTTACCGCTTGCCGCTCCTCCCGTTATCAGGATAGATTTAGACATTTCGCCACCATTCCTTTCAGAAATTACTGCACCGACCGCCAAGAGTTCAGCGCGTTTCTATTATTATACAACAAAACCTTCAACATGTAAAGTGGTTTTTGTCAAATTTGTACAAGCGCCCGCATAATTGTGAATATTTTCCGGTTTAGCACCGGCGCATTTGTGTATTTTAATGAGAGTCGGAGGAAAAGTAAAATGACCGCACGAAAAACGCGCGGTCACTCAATATTATGAAATCACGCTACTCCGAGGAATTCCTCCAGTGTAAGCCCGCTGTCGTGCAGGAGCTTCGCCGTACTGGTCCCGAGGTAGCGCACATGCCACGGCTCGTAGATGTAGCCGGTAATGTGCTCGCTTCCCTTGGGGTAACGCAGCAGGAAGCCGTACTCCCAGCAGTGCTCTGCCAACCACTTGCCCTCGGCAGTCTCGCCATAGCTCTGCCTGAGCGAGGAAATGTCCATCGCAAGCCCGGTCTGGTGCTCGGAATGTCCCGGCTGCGCGGAATAGGTGTCCGCTACCTCCGGTCCGTCGATGGACGCCCAGTATGCAAAGGTAGCTTTCTGCTTTTCGTAGGAGCGGAAGCCGGAAACTATGGACATATCGTAGCCGGAGCTTTCCCTCATCTTCAGGAATGCATTGTAGGTTTCCTCGTCCAGACCGTCGCCGTAATCCTTGGGAAGGTCTAACTGGCGGTTGACGATTATAACTCCGCCGATGGTGGTGACTCCGTCCTTTTCGACCGGGGCGGGAGCCTTTATCTTAGCCTTAACGGAACCCTTGCAGATTATGTCGGCGAAATCGTTGACAACCTCGAGGGTTCCCAGCCCGAACACGCTGCCGCCCTTGTTGACGCGCAGCGTTCCACCCTGGGTGAACACGCCGTCCTTCTGTACCTTGACCTTTCCGGTCACGGACGTCATCGCGGTATCGCCTGCGGTAAGCTGTCCCTTGACGTACACCGCTCCCCCGGCGGCTACCTTCAGCGTGCCGTTAAGTATCAGCTCCGCGCCGCTCTTTATGTAGAGCTTGCCGCCCTTCTTAACGTACAGCGTCGAGCCCTCCGGAACGGTCTGACTGTCGGAAATGACGCAGCTTCCGCTTATCTGCTTTCTGCCCTTGAAAAGCACCGAGGCACTGCCCTGCTCCGCGAACGCCTGTACCGCAGGTATCGCTGCGGCTGCCAGTGCAAGTACCATAAGGATTGCAGTCATCAGCGCGACTGCCTTTTTTGTCATGCTCATAATGTCCTCCTGCGCGTATCCGCGCTGTTTTACCCTTTTCATATAATAAGACCATCAACTATGCAAAAAGGTTGCACTTCAATTTAAATTATACCACATAAATCACGCTCCGTCAATCCCGTCCCAGAAATTCCTAGTTTAAATTTTCAAAACCCTCTTGACAAATACCCCCTGGGGGTATATAATACATACAGAAAATAGCGGAGGTGACAACAATGGAAAACAAAGAATGCTGCCAGTGCGAGCATTGCCAGAAAACCAAGGAACGCTCCCCGGAGGAATACCGCGCGCTGATGAACCGCCTGAAACGGATACAGGGACAACTACGGGGGATAGAGAACATGTTGGAGAACAACGCCTACTGCACGGATATTATGGTGCAGACTGCGGCGGTGACTGCCGCGCTGAACTCGTTCAACCGACAGCTGCTGGAGAGCCACATGAAAAGCTGCGTCGCACAGAACATCCGCGAGGGCAACGACGAAGTTATAGACGAGCTTCTCGACACATTGCAGAAAATGATGAAATAACAGAGATACAAGAACAAAGAAAGGAGCATGAAAATGCAGCAATACGACATAACCGGGATGAGCTGCGCCGCATGCAGCGCCCGGGTGGAAAAGGCAGTATCAAAGGTACCCGGTGTGACATCCTGTTCGGTGAACCTGCTGACGAATTCGATGGGAGTTGAGGGGACTGCCTCCAGCTCGGACATAATCGCAGCCGTCACCGCCGCAGGCTACGGAGCCTCCGTCAAGGGAGCAAAGCCGGAGCAAGCCGCAAAGGCCTCCGGAAATGCGCAGGAGAACGCGTTCCGCTCGATGAAGCGCAGGCTTATTTCCTCGCTGGTGTTCCTGGTGATACTGATGTACTTCTCGATGGGACACATGATGTGGGGATTCCCGCTTCCGCCGTTCCTCGAGGGAAATCACGTTGCGATGGGACTGATACAGCTGCTGCTGACCGCAGTGGTGATGGTGATCAACCAGCGGTTCTTCATAAGCGGATTCAAGGCGCTCGCAAAGGGCGCTCCGAACATGGACACACTGGTGGCGCTGGGCGCTTCTGCGGCTTTCGGCTACAGCACAGTCGCGCTGTTCCTCATGACTGACGCGCAGCTTCACGACGGCGCTGACGCGGCAATGATGTGGATGGACGAATTCTACTTCGAATCCGCCGCGATGATACTCACGCTGATAACCGTCGGGAAAATGCTCGAAGCGCGCTCCAAGGGCAAAACCACAGACGCGCTGAAATCACTCATGAAGCTCGCACCCGCCGAAGCTACAGTGATACGCGACGGCACGGAAGTCACGATACCCGCCGAGCAGCTTGCTGTCGGAGAAATCTTCGCAGTAAAACCCGGCGAGAGCATCCCCGCAGACGGCGTAGTTATCGAGGGCAGCAGCGCTGTCAACGAATCCGCACTGACCGGCGAGAGCATTCCGGTGGATAAATCCGAGGGCAGCAAGGTTTCCGCCGCAACGATAAACCAGTCCGGCTACCTCAAATGCCGCGCCGAAAGAGTCGGCGGTGATACCGCGCTTTCTAAGATAATCCAGATGGTGAGCGACGCTTCCGCTACTAAAGCTCCTATCGCCAAGCTCGCCGACAAGGTTTCCGGCGTGTTCGTGCCGGTGGTTATAGGTATCGCGCTCGTTACCATCGCGGTTTGGCTGCTGTGCGGTCAGACCATTGGGTACGCTCTCGCACGGGGAATTTCCGTGCTGGTGATCAGCTGCCCGTGCGCGCTGGGTCTTGCTACTCCGGTGGCGATAATGGTAGGCAACGGAGTCGGCGCCAAGAACGGTATACTGTTCAAGACCGCAGTTTCCCTTGAGGAGACCGGAAAGGTCAGCATAGTCGCCCTCGACAAGACCGGTACCATAACCAAGGGCGAACCCGCAGTTACCGACGTGCTCCCTGCCGCCGATGTCACCCGTGAGGAACTGCTAAGCCTTGCCTGCGCGCTGGAATCCCACAGCGAACACCCGCTCGCCTCCGCAGTCATGGAGCACTGCTCCGCGAATGGCATTACCCCGCGCGGAACTGAAAATTTCACCGCCCTCCCCGGAAATGGGCTTTCCGCCAGGCTGGACGGCTCAGAGCTGCTCGGCGGCAGCGTGAAGTTCATCTCCGGAAAGGCTGATTTCCCGAAAGAACTGCTCTCCGAAACCGACAGGCTTTCCGGCGAGGGAAAGACCCCGCTGTGCTTTGCAAGGGACGGAAAACTGCTGGGAATAATCGCGGTATCTGACGTCATCAAGCCGGAAAGCCCCGAGGCGATAAAGCAGCTCCGCAACATGGGTATCCGCGTTGTAATGCTGACCGGCGACAACGAGCGCACAGCCCGTGCGATAGGCGCGCAGGCAGGCGTCGACGAAGTCATAGCTGGCGTACTCCCGGACGGAAAGGAATCAGTCATACGCTCGCTGAAAAAGCAGGGTAAGGTCGCGATGGTCGGCGACGGTATCAACGACGCGCCCGCCCTCACCCGCGCGGATATCGGCATTGCTATCGGAGCAGGTACCGATATCGCGATAGACGCAGCAGACGTTGTACTGATGAACAGCAGGCTCACGGACGTTCCGGCAGCGGTGCGGCTAAGCCGTGCTTCCCTGCGGAACATCAAGGAGAACCTGTTCTGGGCGTTCATCTACAATACTATTGGAATACCTCTGGCGGCAGGTCTTTTCGTGAACCTGTTCGGCTGGAGCCTTGACCCGATGTTCGGCGCGGCGGCGATGAGCCTTTCGAGTTTCTGCGTGGTTTCAAACGCGCTCAGACTTAACTTCGTGAAGGTACACGACCCCGCGCATGACAGAAAAATACACCACAATGATCACAAGGAGGAAAAATCAATGGAAGTTACGATGAAGATCGAAGGCATGATGTGCGGTCACTGCGAAGCGACTGTAAAGAAAGCGCTCGAGGCTATCCCGACTGTAGAAAGCGCCGAGGTGAGCCACGAAAAAGGCACCGCAGTAGTCAAGCTTTCCGCAGAGACCCCGTTCGAAACGCTGAAAAAGGCAGTCGAGGACAAGGATTATAAAGTTATCGGCTGATAGTTGATAACACAATGCCCCGGATGATCTCATCCGGGGCATTATTCATACATATTCTGGGTAAATCAGCTTGATCTGATCATAGAAATAATCTACCGCTTCGTTTATTGAAAAGTTCCCGAGCTCATCATGAAGATACCCGGTCATAAAATTCTGGAATTCATTAGACAGCTTGATATCTGCGGAGCTTTTCCGTGATGACGGCTGAACATTATCCAGCACATCAAGATAGATACCGGCTAGATTCTGACCGCCAGTCTGCTCAAGCAGTATCGGCTGCATTTCATCAAGTTTTGAGCGGTTTCCGGATATCACCGTCGTTATCTGAGAGGAGATGTCCATTTTGCCGGAAATGCACACTCTCCTCAGGAGTTCCGCCGCTGCTTCATAATTTCCGCAGTGCGGGTCAACGAATGCGTAGCTCCCTCCCCATGTAAAGTACTGCGGACCGGCGCACACAGCATAATCCTCACTGGTTTCGGTCATCGTGGGCAGGACCTCCACAAGCCAGCTTGCGGCAAAATGCCCAAAAATCTTCGGGTCGGTAAAGCTGTCCATCCATTCGTTGGTCCAGCTGTAGCTGCCCTTAACGTAGCCGCTGTCCGTCATTGTCTTAGCCGCAGAAAGCCAGTCCAGCGCCGACGACGGCACCGAAATCTTCCCATTTTTATCGGTAAAGCTGCTTCCACCGGCGAACGCATAGTACATTTCGCTCACGTTAGTAGTCATATATACGCCTTTGCTCTTTGCAAGCTCGGCAGTCTGCAAGAACTTTTTCCAATCGGAAATATACGACTGAACAACGCCGGGTGCGTCAGTACCGAACAGCTTTTTCGCTGTCGAACGTTTGTAAAGAAATACGCCCGGAGCGTTCACCACCGGAAGCGCGCACAGCTCCCCGTCAGAATTTTTCCCGCTTTCAACGTTGAAGCTGAACAGCCCGGAAGTCTCCGCTTCAGAGATACCTAGTTCGTCCAGCGGGAGCGCACTGTCGATATACCTGCAAAGCTCTGCGCTGTCAGCTATGTAAATATCAATGCCGCTGCCGTGCCAGCCGTTGTTCACCACGTCCTGAAAGTCTTCCTCGTCAACGTATTCAGATATAAAATTCAGCTTAACGCCATCCGGTGAATAGCTCCCGACAAGCTGGCGGAATTCCTCATTTCTGCTGAATATCGTAAGTTCTTTCGCAGCCGATGGTGTCGGCTCGGGCTTTTCCGGCGTCTGGTTAGCCTGAGGAGTTTGAGGAACGACCTGGCTGAAAACTGTGATTATAAACAGCAATACCGCTGTTATCGCTGAACCTGTTGCCTGCATATGATTACCTCCCATGTGTTCATTGTAATATTATGATATCATGGAATAATTTACTTGTCAACCGATTTTGCAGCAAAAATGCAACTTTTTCCTTACCTGTACGGTATTATATACAAAACCACAAACCACTCGAAAGGAAGATGAAAATGAGCATTAATCCGAAAAGGATACGGCATTCAGCGAAAGCAGCGCTGGCGCTCCTGCTTACCGCAGGATTACTGACGACCTCACCCGGCTGTGCAGGTAATGGAAACCCGACAGTCGCAGCCACCGACCCCGGCGACCCGGTCTACCCGAAAATGGCGCAGTACCCCGACGAGGACGGAAACGGCTGGGAAGCATGGAACGCTTCCCGCCGCAAGCAGCTAGACGCGCCGGAGGGCTACGCCGACAGCCTGTGGAGCTTTTATGGAGAAAGCACCCGGACCTACCTCACGGAAAAGCAGGAGAACCGCGCGTACTCCCCGGTGAGCCTGTACATGGCGCTGTCGATGCTCGCGGAATGCGGCAGCGGCGAAACCCGCAGCCAGATACTAGACCTGCTGAACGCACCGGATATTGAAACGCTCCGCACCCAGGCAAGCCAGGTCTGGAACGCGAACTACTGCGACGACGGCGCGATAACCAGCCTGCTCGCAAACTCAATATGGCTGTCAAGCAGCCTGGAAAGCGATCAGGACACGATCAACACCCTGGCTGACAGTTACTACGCCTCCACCCACTCCGGAGAATTCGGCACGGACGACATGAACTACGCTATCCGCAGCTGGCTGAACGAGCAGACCGGCGGCAGGCTGAAAGACGCGGTTTCCGGAGTCGAACCGCCAGTGGAAACGCTTATGGCGCTGTACTCCACGGTGTACTTCAAGGGTCGCTGGGACTACGAATTCAACCCCGCCGGGAACGACACCCGTGCTTTCCACTCCCCCGCCGGAGATGTCCAGGCGGAATTCATGAACCATACCGACCGCACGGACTATTACTGGGGCGACGACTTCAGCGCGGTGAACATGCCGTTCGTCAGTGGCTGCAAAATGTGGCTGATACTGCCGGACGAGGACAAGAGCATTGCCGAAGTGCTTACCTCCGGGAAGTACCTCGGTCTGCTAAACGCAGACGATAAGTACGAAAATTCCCGCTATATGATCGTAAATCTCTCCCTGCCGAAGTTCGACGTCACATCCACTTTCGACCTTAGGGACGGGCTGGAATCCCTCGGGATCACCGACGCGTTCGGAGATTCCGCGGATTTCTCCGCTCTGAGTCCCACGCAGGACCTGTTCCTGAGCAGTGCACGCCAGTCCGCCAGAGTGACGGTTGACGAGGAGGGCTGCACCGCCGCAGCGTTCACTGAAATGATTCTGTGCGGCTCCGCCGCCCCGCCTGAAAATATCCAGGAGATAGATTTCGTGCTCGACCGGCCTTTCCTGTTCGTGATAACCGGCATGGACGGTCAGCCACTGTTCACCGGAACAGTTTACGATATGTGATTTCAGCCCCTCCGCATTAACGGATGGGCACAGCTTGTCGAAAAAATCGAATTTGCCCGCGAAGCGGGCTTTTGAAATCCGTTTTTTGCTCCGGGTTTCCCGGGGCAAAAAACACTTCTATCCGCACAAGTGTGCGGTTTGTCGGCAACGCCGACAAACCGTGCGCGCAGGGCGGATGTTCGGCGGAAAAGTCACTTTAGTGACTTTTTCGACGGTCTGAGCCCCTCCGCATGAACGGAGGGGCATTTGAATACAAAAAAACCTCCCGGCGTGTACCGGGAGGTTTTTTTCGCGAGTTGATCAATAGGTTCTATAAGAAATTTGCGCTCCGCCTTGCGGCGTTATATGAGTAAATGCTAGTTTCTGTGAGAAAATACCAACCAATCCGGGCGGGTCGATTACTCGCCTCTCATCTTTGCGAAGCAGTCGCTGCAGTATACAGGTCTGTCTTCCTTCGGCTCGAAGGGAACTCTTGCAATACCGCCGCAGCCAGCGCAAGTAGCCTCGTAGAAGGTTCTGCCGCTCTTACCAGCGTTCTTCTTAGCGTCACGGCAAGCCTTGCATCTCTGGGGCTGGTTTGTGAAGCCCTTCTCTGCGTAGAACTCCTGCTCGCCAGCGGTGAAAACGAAGTCAGCGCCGCAGTCCTTGCACTTTAAAGTGATGTCTGTGTACATAGTCCATACCTCATAAAAAAAATTTTCGCCCTGGTCGGACTCACACCGACACCTTTGATAAACAACGCTCTGGTAAATTAAGCTACCGGGTCATATCCAGCCCGAAGTCACAGCTTCGGGAAAACAAGCTTTAGCTTTGCACGCGCCCTGGTCACGGCATTGTCAACAGACTTCACCGGAACGCACAGCTTCTCCGCAATCTCGGAATACGGCATGCCGAGGATAACGCCCTCTATGCAGCCCAATTCCAGGGGAGATAGCAGAGACTTCATGCTTTTCGTGATCTCGTCTGCGCTCTCGCGGCTGATAACGAGCTCCTCCGGGGTAGGCGAGCTGTCGGGGATATCCTCGTCAGAGAGTTCTTCAAGCGGCTCGTTGCGGCGTTTTGCGCGGTCTACGGCGTTTTTCATGCGATTGCTGACGCACACTGAAGCGAACCCGCTGAAGCTCCCCTTTTCCGGGGAAAAATTCCGCAAAGCGGAAAGCAGCGCATCCAGCCCGTCGCTCACCAGTTCCTCATAATCAGCGCCGCCGCTGTACTTTCCGGCAAGCGCGAGAACCAGCCCGGTATACCGCGAAACCATCTCTGCAACAGCCTCGCCGCTGTCCGTCGAGGAAACGCAGCCCGCAAGCTGCTCGTCAGTCATCTTTGAAAAATCAGCCATAACAAAATCCGAAATTACTTTAAATGTAAAATACTCTGCTACGCTTAATTATAGCACCTGCTATAAGTTTTGTCAAGGAAAATCGGAAAATTTCCCAAAGAAAAGCGTTTTACATGAAAATCAACAGCGCCGTTTATGCAAAAACACCACATCCTGCCGGGATGCCGCAGCCTGCCAGTGGACTTTACTTCCTGCAATACTCCGCTCTGCCGGACTTGAAAAGATTTCCGCCCACACAGTCGATAGTAACGATCAGCGGGAATTTCTCGAATCTGAGCTTTTTCACGCTCTCGCAGCCGAGGTCCTCGAATGCGATGACTTCGCACTCCGGGATACACTTGCATGCAAGCGCTCCAGCGCCGCCTATAGCGCAGAAATACACCGCGCCGTTGCGCTTTATTGCCTCGCATACCGCCTCGGAGCGCTCTCCCTTACCTATCATCGCGGAAAGCCCCATATCGAGCAGCATCGGAGAATACACGTCCATTCTGCTGGAAGTCGTAGGTCCGCAGGAGCCTATCGCCATGCCATCCTTTGCCTGCGTCGGACCTGCGTAGTAGATCGCCGCGCCGTCTATCTCATAGGGCAGCGGCTCGCCGTTTTCGATACACGCTTTAATTCGCTTGTGCGCTGCGTCGCGGGATGTGTAGACTGTTCCGCTGAGCAGCACCTTATCGCCGGCTCTGAGCGTCTTTGCCTTTTCCTTGAGTTCGCTTGTGTTGAGTTCAATTTCCATATTTATACTGCCTTTTTATACGATAATTCGGCGGCGCAGCTTTTCGCCACACCGCCGTTATTTTATTGTCGAGCGTTATCAGAATCCGCCAAAACCGCCGAAATCAGAGCTCATATCATCATCGTCGGAGCTGTTGCCGGAGCTTCCGCCGCCGAAGTCCCAGATAGAGGAATCATCCGCGGATGGCGGAGTTGTGGACTGTTCCTCAGGCTGTTCTTCCTCCTGGGGTTCAGGGGTCTCATAGGTTATCGCCGAGGAAGCGCCGTTAGCGGATTCCATCGCCTTGAGCTGATTCTGGAGCTCTGCCCACGGATCAGCCGCAGCGGAAGCGTCCTCCTCAGGCTCTGCGTCATCCGTATTATCGAACGATGTACCGCCGAATGCGGCTTCCGCCTCGCGGAGCGCCTTCATCAGGTCGTCCTCCTCAGAACCGGAGGACTCGGGCTGCTCGTCCATGTCGATATCGGAAACATCGTTGGGCTTTACTGCCGCAGCCTCCTCTGCTGCCCTGACTGCTGCGAGAAGATCATCGTCTGCGTCGGTGAGGGAGCTGGACGGCATAGTCTGTGCAAGAAGCTCCTTGTCGAAGTCGTTGTTGTAAGCAGCTTCAGCGTGATCCGAAACGTCAAGCGGCTTGATATCGTCGATCTGCTCGGGCTCCTCCGTGTGAGCGTCCATATCGAAACCGCTCATGTCGTCGTGGTGATCGTTCATATCGAACACACCGCCGAACGGGTCGTTTCCGGAATCCGGGTTGACGAGCGGGATATCCTGCTTGTTCTCCTCTGCCATCTTCTTTTCGGCAGCTGCGATAGCGTCAGCCATATCGTTTCCGCCCCAGTCGTCGAACAATGCAGGAGCGCTCTCCTCAGCGGATTCCTCCGCCGGTTCCTCTGCGGGAGTTTCCTCCGGTTCGTCGAACTGCTCAGGTTCTGCGGGCTGCTCAGGCTGCACGGGTTCTGCTTCCTCGGGCTCTGAAGCTTCCTGCGCGACGGGTTCGAACACAGGTTCTTCAACAGCCGGAGTTTCCTCCGGTACTGTCGGCTCCTCATCAGCGGGCGCAGCATAAACAGGCTCAGCAACCACCTGCACCGGAGCAGGCTGGGGAGCAGCGAAAACAGGAGCGGAAGCAGCTCCGAGGAGCTCAGCAGCGGAACTGTTCACGGTATTGAAGCCGTTCGTCATAGTTTCGAGCTGCTCTCTGAGCACAGCAAGGAAAGCCTCGGTCTTTTCAGACGCCGCAGCGCGCTCTTTTTCAGCCGCTGCGATTATCTCGGCGGCCTGCGCGTTAGCCTTGTCGATAATGGACGCAGCTTCCTCGTTTGCCTTGTCGATGACCTCGTTGAACGCGCGGGTAGCTTCTGCAGAAACGCCCTTGCCGCTCTTGAGCATATCGGTCATTTTCTTCTTTTCGCTGTCTATCCTATCCTTTAGATTGCGTATCTCGATAAGCTGACGCTTGGTGGTGGACTTCTCCTCCTCAAGCTGGGAGCTCATTTCCTCGACCTTTTTATCAGCTTCTGCCTGGGCTGCCTTTATGCGCCCGTCAGCCTCTTCTGCGAGCTTCTCGGCCGCCTTAGTCTTGGTGTCGTTGTTGCGCATATCTGCTTCAAGCGCACTCATCTTCTTGCGGAGGTCGCTTATGTATGCGTTTACTTCATTTTTATCAAATCCTAATGGGACCTGTCTGAATCCATCTCCAGCTGCCATGTGTGGTTCCTCCTGAGTTAAAGTGAATTAACAGCGACGAAACATCTGTTATACAACCGTCGCAATCTTAACTATGATTATACCATATTTTTTGAAAATATACAAGTGTTTTAGCAAATTTTATATATTTGAAATATAATGCAAGCAATATTTGTAACATTATCCAAAGACCCGGAATAGTTTTTGTCAGAATCATAGATTTTGTATGGTGAAAATGCCCAAACGTGTTAAACCGGGTTGTTTTTTTTGATGAAACCGTGTATAATCATATTGTAACCGAATTGTAACAATTGCGGCTGCTCAAATTCAAGCTGAAGGAAGGATCGATATTATGCATGACAAGACTATGACTTTCTCCGTCCACGACGACAGGGAAAATGAGATGAAGGAGATCCTGACTACTGTATATGACGCTCTCAAGCAGAAAGGCTACAACCCGATAAACCAGCTTGTGGGCTATATTCTATCAGAGGATCCTACCTACATCACCACGTTCAACAACGCCCGCGGACTCATACGTCATATCGACCGTGACGAGTTGTTGCAGGTCCTCGTGAAGTCTTATCTGTCAGACTGAACAAAAAAAACATAACGACCCCGCAAAAGCGGGGCTGTTTTTTGTGTTGAGAGAAATTTATTACTTTATACGCTAAAAAAGGAACAACTATGAGCTACACCAGAAAAATGACCGAGGGCAGCGAACTGAAGCATATCATACTTTTCACGCTGCCGTTGTTCGCCGGAAACGTATTCCAGCAGCTATACAACATCGTAGATTCCATCATCGTCGGAAAGTACCTCGGCGCGAACAAGCTTGCCGCAGTCGGAACAACCGGCTCGCTGACCTACCTCTTCAGCACGCTGTGCATAGGACTTTCCGTAGGCGCCGGTATACTGATATCCCAGCGGTTCGGCGCAGGTATGCACAAGGAAGTGCGGAAGCTCATCACCAATTCGGCGTACGTCATAATCGCGTTCGGTGCGGTCGTCACCGTGATATCCGTGGCGTTCGCGGGACTTCTCATGAAGATGATGAACACTCCGGAAAACCTCCTTCAGGACGCAACGGATTACATGCGCGCGGCGTGCTCCGGAACTATTTGCGTGGCAGCGTACAACTGGATAAATTCCGTCATGCGGTCGCTGGGCGATTCCAGAACACCGCTGATATTCCTTGTTGTGGCAAGCCTGCTGAATGTCGGACTTGACCTGCTGTTCGTTTGCGTGTTCCAGTTCGGGGTGATCGGCGCGGCGTACGCTACGGTAATTGCCCAGGGCGTGAGCGCTGCGGGCTCTATCATCGTGGGATTCCGCAAGAATCCTTACTTCAAGCTGACCCGCGAGGACGCAAAGCCAGAGGGAGCAGTATGCGGAAAGATAATCTCCACCGGGATCCCGATAGCGCTCCAGAACGCGATGATATCCGTTTCGATGATATTCCTCCAGAGGACCGCGAACGGATTCGGAGAGACGGTCATGGCTGCGTACACCGCGACGATGCGCGTCGAGCAGCTCGTCCAGCAGCCGTTCGCCTCGATGAACGCGGCGGTTTCGACGTTCGCCGGGCAGAACATCGGCGCAGGTCTGCAAAAGCGCGTTATCCGCGGCTATCACCGCAGCATGCTGGTAACTATTGGTTTTGCGTTGTTCATCATGGGGATATTCCTGGCGTTCGGTAATAACATCGTGGGAATGTTCGTGGACGACCCCGAAGTAATAGAGATAGGCGGTCAGGCATTAAAGCTGTCATGCCTGTTCTATGTTGCGCTGGGAACGATCCACACCACACGAGGACTGCTCAACGGCGCCGGCGACGTGGTCTACGCGATGATAAATGGCTTTGTTGAGGTCGTAGGTCGTATCGGCTTCGCGATAATCCTGGTGCATATCCCGGCGATGGGATGGTGGGCGGTATGGACGACCACCTGCCTCACCTGGGTGATAACCGCGCTGATGTCGCTTATCCGCTACTGGCAGGGCAAATGGAAGGATAAGTGCAGACTCAATGAGATTTAACACCGCAGAAGAAACTGCATAACAAAACGGGAGCATTTATCCAGAATGCTCCCGTACTTTTTACGGATTTATCCTCTCGATTATCGCCGGGACGTCCGCAAGCGAATCCGCCTTTGCAAATATCCGCGCCATGAGCTCCTCGTCCGGCTGTGTTAGATCAGGCACCATCACCGTCACGCAACCTGCGTCAGAAGCGCTTCGAACGCCATTCGGGGAATCCTCCAGAGCCATGCACTCGTTCGCCGGAAGTCCAAGCTGCTGCGCCGCGTAAAGGTAAATATCCGGCTTAGGCTTACCATTTTCCACCATCGACGCGCAAACTATCCTGCTGAATCTCCCCAGCAATCCGACCTGTCCTAAGTAATCCTCCGTACGCTGGATGTCGGTAGCTGTTGCAATGGCGGCGGGTATCCCCTTGCTGTCCAGGTGATCCAGCAGTTCGGTTATTCCCGGCTTGGTTTCAAGCCCGTGCTCCGAAAGGTGCTGTTTCATCAGCTCCATGCGGCGGTCGCGTATCTTCACATAGTCGAAATCCTCGCCGAATATCCCCTGCAAATATGGTATAGCGAACTTCCGTGCTAATGAGCGGATATTCAGCGCGTGTTCCCTCTGCATTGGGAATCCTGCCTCATTCGCCGCCTGGCACCAGTACTTTACAAGGAGCTTCTCCGTATCAAGGATAAGCCCGTCCATATCAAAAATCACTGCTTTTATCATAAATATACCTCACTTTATTAACTCCGACATATCCGCAGGCAGCGGAGCAGTCAGACTTATTTTCTCGTTCGTCACCGGCTGAGTAAATCTTACCTCACCGCAATGTAACGCATGCCGCCCCATCTCCGACATGTCCCCGCCGTACATCTCATCGCCACACAGCGGATATCCTATGTACGACATGTGCACGCGTATCTGATGAGTACGCCCGGTTTCCAGCGTCACCCGCAGCAGAGGGTGAACGTCACTCCCACCGACACGTTCAAAGTGCGTTACCGCGCGCTGCCCGTCCGGAGTCACGCGCCGCGTAATTATGCTGTCCCCCGCCCTGCCGATGGGAGCGTCAACAGTGTCCCCCGGCGGCATTCCGCAGGTAACTGCGTAGTAAATCTTTGAAAGCGTCCCGGACAGCACACACGCAGCGTACTGATTCTTAGCGCAGACGCAAAGTCCGCTCGTGTTGCGATCCAGGCGGTTTATCGGCCGGAACGGCAGTCCCGTGTACTTTGCCGCAAAAAAGTTAGCAAGCGTGTCTCCGCGATGACGGACAGACGGGTGCACCGGCATGTACGGTGGCTTGTCGAACACAACGACATCCTCGTCCTCATATATTACAGGAGCATTCAGCGCAGCATTAGGTTCGGCGCTTTCAGAATCGTCGGAGAACATAACGCACAGCTCCTCGCCTGCCCTTACCGCGTCCACCGTCCGCAGCAGTTCCCCGTTCCGGCTGAGCCCTCCGGTCTGTTTCAGACGTATCAGCGCCCGGCGCGAGAATCCCCTTGCTTTTAGGAAAACCTGCGCCTGAGCACCGTCAAACTCCACCGGGACTGTCAGTTTCAGTTCCCTCATGAGCCTGAACCCTCCGATAATGTCTTATAGTAGTACGCAAGTATAAGGTCAGTTACCCTACCGTAGCTGCGGGTGCCGTCAGACACGCCCTGTGCCTTGATGAACCCATCGTTGACCGCACTGGAGGCTGTCTGTACCTCGCCCTTGAAGCTATCGATGTACTCGTTTTCGGCTGTGAAATCACGGCGCATTCCATCGGTGGTGCACTCATAGACCTCCCGCCACATGTCCTTATCGTAGGCATACAGCGAATTCGAACAGAACTTGAACGCGTTCATATAGCCGGAATACCGGAACTCGGGGTACTCGCTGTTTATGCAGGAAAGATACGCCAGGAAATTACACTCGTTCTCAAACGCTATCCCCCGGGAGTGCGCGCTTTCGTGGCTTGCCGTGAACGGTATGGACAGGTCGGGCTGTTCGATATTGACGTTGCATTCAGCAAGGAACGGGAAATACATCCCGGTTATCCCAGTGTAGCTCCAGTAATAGGAAAGCTGTACCGGTTTCTGCCTGCCGATACTCGTCCAGAGGAACGGGTAATCCTCCACCAGCTTTTCGTAACCGCTCCCGGTGCGTGATAGCTCCGTATAGATATCTTCACTGAACTGCACGCACCCGTTTTCATCCTCAGTGAGGTACTCGCGCTCCTTCGCAGCATGAGCTGCGAGGTCTTTACAGACCGCAGCAAGGAACTCAGCTGGCTTCGGCGAGGTGTCCAGTTCCATAAGGCTCTCCATGCTGAGCCTGTAGTAATTTGCGCCGTGGGCGGTCATGTAGATGAATGCAGCAAATGACAGGAATCCTGCCAGAAATCGTCCCGCTTTTATAGCGGTGCGTTTCCGGGAAGGGCTCTTTTTCATGTGGACGATGAACACCACAATAATCGCAATGACCGCAGGGAGCGCAAGCACAGCACATATCTCGGTAAGCGACATCGGTATCAGCGAAGTCACAAACCCCACCGGAACAGTGAACGCCTTGAATAATCCCCGCGAAACGGCATATTCAGTGAACTCCGGAAACATTGGCAGCAGAAAATACATAGCCGCAGCCAGGGCCAGCGGAATAAAAATCCAAACGGTCTTCAGAACACGGCGTGGCGTTATACGCGCTTTTTTTCGGTCAGTTCTATCTGTCATCTGATGCTTCCCCCCGCTCTGTTGATACATTAATTATACATTACAAGGCGTGATACGTCAAGTTTCTCAAAAAATTTTATTTTTTTGAGAAAACCACTTGACAAACGCGAAAGAATGTGATAAAATATATACGTTGCTGATGAGCAACAGGATGTTAAAATTTGAGTTATCTCGATTTTTAAAAGCGGATAAAACCGCCTCGGTTTTTCCGGGAGCTTACTTCCGGTGTTTCTGTCGAGTAATATCAGAAACGATTCATACGCAGGTGTGGCGGAATTGGCAGACGCGCTAGCTTCAGGTGCTAGTGATCGCAAGGTCATGTGGGTTCAAGTCCCGTCACCTGCACCAAAGAGATGGTTCCGTGAATGGCTTTAATAAGCTGTTCACGGGATTTTTTTATTTTCGGAAAAGACGTTTGTCCATTACAAGTCCTTTATGTGTCCTTTACTGGAAATCAGCCTGCTTCCGATTTCTTATCCGAGAAATCAAGCACAGCCGCTATTGCTTCGCCTGTTCTTGCCTGAGCTTCCCTGATTGCATGAAAGTAGATATTGGTCGTTGTGCTGATATTTGAATGACCCAGCGCACTTGAAACTGTTGCTGTGTCCACCCCGGCATTGATGAGAACGGTCGCGTTGAAATGCCTGAGCGAATGGATATCGCAGAATCGCATTCCATGCCTTTCGGTAAACTCGCGCTGCCATTTATACGGAGAACCTCTGTGAAGCGGTTTTCCTATTTCAGTCACGAACAGCCTGTCGCTGTCTATCCACTTTGTGCCAAGATTTTCCTTGTTCTTTAGCTGGCTTTCTCTCAGCTCTGAAAGGACATCAAACACCTGTTGCGGAAGTTTGAGAGAACGTATCGAGCTTTTGGTTTTCGGTGTATCTGTATAATTGCCGTCCGTTACCGTGTAGTTTGAGGTACGGCGAACGCTTATCACGTTGTTTTCCCAGTCCACGTCTTTCCACTCAAGCCCCATAAGTTCACCGTTTCGGAATCCGCTGTATACTGCCAGAGTAAGGAACGCTTTGTATTTCAGTGGAGCATACTGGTTTACCAGCTTAAAGAGCTGTTTCATTTCCTCAACGGTATAGATTTCTTTTTCCTTTTTTTCACCTTTGGGGACGAAAATATGATTGCAAGGATTAGAGTCTATCATATCAAATCTCAATGCGTAATTGAACACATCTGAAAGAAAATTGAGATGATGAACGATGGATTTCCTTGACAGCGGCTTTCCTGTTTTCATGTTTTTGCCATTCTTCGCCATGTCATCAACAAAAGCCTGAATCTGACCGCGCGTTATGGAATCAACACGCAAATGCCCAAAGGCTGCATAAACTCTGATTGTAGTGTTTTTCATTCTCTGGAACGTCGTCTTTTTCAGATTGACCCTTGCGAAGTCGTTAAGCCACTTCTCGGCAAATTCCTTGAACTTGACGTTTACAGTAACAATGCCCTTTTTGCAGTATTCCTCGAACATTATTGTCTGCCGTGCAACTTCTTTTTCAATCTGCCGTTCGGTCATGCCCGGCGTCGGTTTCCATGTTTTTGTATGTATAACCTGCCGATACTCCGAATCGTACCCTGCGCTGACGCGGATCTGATATGAGTTTCCGCGTTTCCTTACGTTTGCCATAAGTCCTGATTACCTCCTGAGTCAGACTTTATGACGTGCATTCACGGCTATTATTTTACCACAAAACCGCTTTTCAGTCAAGCGGAATGTGTTAGCCGTTCTGTCGTCAAAGGCTGTCAAAATATTCAAGTAACGAGGATTTGGAAACGAAAACTCGAGCTCTCTTTCCCTCGCCTGCCCTGAAAGACTGAATTTTGCCTCTGGCAATCAGAACACGAATGGAATGGTCGGATACCCCTTTGATAAGCTCTGTACATTCATGCACGGTAAGCATTTCACGCGGACCGTCCTTAACAGCTTTCTGTTCTTCCGGTATGTCAACCATCTGGTCAAGCAGAAGGGATAACTGCGAAATAAGATAAGATTTCTGCTCTGAGGTCATATTGTTGTCCTCCTAACAGTTATAATAAGTACCATTGCCATAATCCGATTACCTCCAGTTTCAGACTTATGACGTGCGTTTCACAAGTAAAGTTTAACACATTAAAGCCTGAAAGTCAAGACGGCAAAGCACAATCCCCTCACCATTTTATTGAATTTGAGCACAATTACCAATAAACCAGCAAAGATTTGTGCAAAATCACAGCAAAGAATCTAATAAAATAACCGAAGCGTAAAGGACGAGCAGAAATGCCCGTCCTTTTCTGCTTTGGCGTGTCAATGCAGACCCAGGTAGTACGCACCCTGGCATGGGACTTTCACCCCTGCCCATTCCTATGGGACAAGCCGTCGCCGGAAGTATCATTATAACTGTGTCCTCCGCGCTCGTTCCTTTAAGGAGTTCCCTATGCGTTTAGGGTTCCTGCGGACTGTCGGCAGGTGGCGGCATATCTGTTATTCTCGCGCGGTAAATTGGTGGTCACGGATAATGAGATATTCCGTCAGATCAACAGCAGGAATTTTGTGGCACGTCTTTAAGGACATCAGTTTGTTGTTATCTGCATTGCTATTTAGTTGTCAAGGAACTGAGAAGGAACTAAAGCGGCGTAATGTTTCCGGATAATGAGATTAGTCCGACTCTCCGAAAAGGAGTGGTTTTGTTTCCGCCGCTTATTTGTTCCTATATCTATTATAGCACAAAATATAGTGGTTTTGTATGACAATGTGTCGTAAGAATATGACACATTGTAGGTTGAAAAACCATCGTAAATGTTATATACTAATCTCCGGGAAGGAGGTGTAAACATGGCGGTGTCTTATAAGAATAGGATTCGTTCCCTGCGAAAGAAACTTAAAATGACCCAGGAACAGATGGCTGAACAGCTCTTCATAGACCAGACCACGCTTTCCATGTATGAATGTGGAAACAGAGATATCCCAGTTAGTATTCTTATGGAATTATCGACGATTTATGGCGTTTCCATGGATTATCTGCTCTGTAAAATCGATTTTGCCGTTCTGGATGATGAACTTGTCCGCACCCAGACAAAGGAGCTTATCGACAGTCTGAGCGCAGTGCAGGTGATTGAGGTCAAAGGATACATTCGCAGAATGATATAGAGCAAATCTCAGGACGACTGATCCTTATAATCAAAAAGACACCTAGCCAAAAAGAAATTAAGACTTCCGATTTTTCGAAAGTCTTACTCATTATTCTCTTTGTTATCCGGAACGAACACCATGATGTCGTTCAGATTGCAGTCTAATGTATTACACAGCTCATTGATCGTGAAAGTTGTTATTGCCTTGTTGTGCTTCATTCGATCAATAAGACCTTTGCTGACGCCGTAGCTGTTTATCAGCTTATATGTACTTATGCCATGTTCGGCAAGGTATGCCCAGAAAGGGTCGTAATTTATCATAATATCACCTATCTTATATTATAATGGGTAAAAAGTGTATTGCATATACCCGATAAATAGGGTGAAACAAACGCTGAGCATTTGTTTCATATCACAATGCCTTGCACATACGTCCGCCTCCGGCGTACTCCGTGCATATCGGCAAATCATGCTATATCCTGTCTGATATGGCATGATGACAGAATATAGCATGATGACAGGTGGTATTTCCAATCACAGCATTCAGTAACCATATCATGGCAGAGTTACCTATATCAAGATTGACATTAAGCAAGAGGTAGACAAAATGTTCAAGGCAAGAACCGCAGACGGACGCAACAACATATCGGGGCTGATGGTAAAAGAACTCCGCAAAGCGCTCCAAATCTCACAGCGTGAGCTTTCAGACAGATTGCAGGTCGTAGGTCTGGATATCGACAAGAACGCAGTCCAGCGTATAGAATCCGGCGAGAGATTTGTGACCGACATAGAAATTATAGCATTAAGTAAATGCTTTAACGTGACCGTCAACAATCTGCTCGGAATCAAGTGAATATGAAAAGGCGCAGCTATGTAAAGCCGCGCCTTTTGCTATTTTGCAAGGTCCCGTATGATTGCTGAGATGTTGTCGAGCTGTTCGCTGTCCAGCTTTTTAAGGTTCTCGACCACTTCTTGAATCTTTTCCGGATTCTTGTTTTCCGCGTCGAAAAACTCACCAGGCGTGATGTTCAGGTATTCGCATATATAGAAAAATCCCGTCATGGACGGCAGTGCCTTGCCATTTTCAATATTATTGATGTAGCTGGCATTCTGCCCGATCGACAGGCTCATGTCCCTTGCCGATACTCCCTTTTCGCCACGGAGCTGCGCCAGACGAAGCGAGAACTCCTTTTCCGTCATTCAATATCACCTCTGTGATATATTTTATCCTACACGATAGCATTTTATATGTGAACAATTCCGTAATTAATATTGAAATGCGTGATACAATATGCTATAATATGATTGAATATCGGATTTGATATCTTACAAGACGGAAAAATGAATATCGAGCGAAACTGTGTACTTATTGATACAGAAACCTACAAACAGTATTCTGCTCCCTAAAAGCAACAATTTTCGCACTCACAAGGTGTTATAATAAACAAAACAGGAGGAATACACAATGAAACACAAATTATTTTCTTTTTCAGCAATATTAGCGGCAATCCTTTCGCTTACTGCCTGCGGTTCGGGAGAATCTGCGGCAGATGTGAATTATTCTGAAATCGCTGCTTCTGACGGCAGTCTGGTTTTCACAACATCTTCTACGCCCGAAATATCGATTGAGCCGTCCGTTGAGCCAATAATTCCGTCCTCCGAGATAACCGAAGAAACTACGACCGTTCCGATAACGGAATTTACAACGATCACCTCATCGACCGAAACGGTAATCACCGTGCCTGCTCCGGAACCGTCAGAATATCAGGAGCTTAAAGTGCATTTCCTTGACGTGGGACAGGGCGACAGCTGTTTTATCGAGCTTCCCAACAAAGAAACCATGCTCATCGACGCAGGTGAAAGCGAATACGGCGACAGCATTGTAACCTACATATATGGTCAGGGTTATGATACGTTGGATTATGTTGTAGCTACCCACCCTCACGCTGACCACATCGGCGGCATGGCGGACGTGCTGAATACGTTCAATATCAGGAATTTCTATGCTACATCGTTCACAACTACGACCCAGACATACGAGCGTATGCTGGACGCAGTCGAGAACAGCGGCGCGGCAGTTCATGAGGTAATGGCTGGCTCGGTTATCCTTGATGAGCCGGAGCTTCTGGTGGAGGTAGTTGCTCCGAAAACTCTCGGCGATGACAGCAACAACAGTTCCGTGGTAATCAAGCTGACATACGGCGAGAACAAATTTTTTTCACCGGAGACGCTGAGAAATCCGAGGAGGACGACATCGGGAGCAACATCAAATGCGATGTCCTGAAAGTCGGACATCACGGCTCCGCTACCTCGTCATCTGCTAATTTCCTCAAAAAAGTTGACCCGACATACGCTGTGATAAGCTGCGGAATGGGCAACAAATACGGACACCCAACTGACGAGGTGCTGGAACGCCTGAACAGCCGAAACATCAAGGTTTTCCGTACCGACCTGCAAGGCACGATAGTGTTCACCTCTGATGGAAAGAACATCAGCGTTGATAAACAGCCGAGTGCGTATCAGCCGCCAGTCCAGACTACTGCCACAACTACCCAGGCAACTTAGACCACCATTCAGACGACCGCTGTGGAAGTTCAGCCGGTTGGAACACAGTACATTCTGAATACCAACACAAAGAAGATACACTATCCCAGCTGCTCGGCGGTCAAGCAGATGAAAGATTCAAACAAAGCGTACACTGAAAATTTTGACGGGGCTGTTGCCAGCGGGTATGTTCCCTGCAAGAAGTGCAATCCTACCTGACTTTGAACATTAATATAATAAACGCCTTGCACAGTAAATTCTGCAAGGCGTTTATTGATATATGTTACTTCTTTAAATCAAGCCGCATGAGGTGGTCTGTCTGAACATCACTCCCGATAATGAACGAATGTTCGCCGATTTTATAGAATCCGTGCTTTTTATAGAACGCGAGCGCTTTCTCGTTCTTCTCCCAGACTCCGAGCCAGATGTACTCTTTGCAACGCTCTCTGGCTGCGGAAATTGTGGCACTGTATTACTCGCACATGAACGTATCCGCAGAGCAGGTCCGTGACCCTGCACGCGACAGATTTATCCTGTCAAAGGGACACAGCGTAGAAACCCTTTACTGCATTCTTGCCGACAAGGGCTATTTTGACAAAAATGAGCTTATGGATACATACAGCGCGTTCCGCTCGCGATTTATCGGGCACCCTAACAACAAGATACCCGGAATAGAGGTGAATTCCGGCTCGCTGGGTCATGGGCTGTCTCTGGCGGTAAGTATGGCAAAGGCTGCGAAAATGCGCGGAGAAAAGTTCCGCGTATACACACTCCTCGGCGATGGAGAGCTTGCCGAGGGCAGCGTGTGGGAGGGTGCAATGGCAGGAGGCCATTTCAAGCTAGATAACCTCGTCGCGCTTATCGACCGGAACCGGCTTCAAATATCCGGCACCACTGAGCAGGTAATGTCGCAGGATCCGCTGGAGCTGCGCTGGACGGCGTTCGGCTGGAATGTGATATCTGTTCCGGGCAACGATATGGCTGCTGTTGACGCGGCGCTGACTGCCGCGGAACACACATCCGGAAAACCGTCAGTGATAATTCTGAACACAACTAAAGGCAGCGGCATTTCATTTATGGAGAACAATGCCGCTTGGCACCACAAGGTCATGACGGAAGAACAGTACCGCATGGCGCTTGAGGAACTTGAAGAAAGGAAGGCGCAGCTCAATGGGTGAAGCAAACAAACAGACGATATGCCGTGTACTTATGGAACTTGCTGAGAACGACCCTTGCATAACCGTAGTATGCTCTGATTCACGCGGATCAGGTTCAATGGCTGAATTTGCGAACAGGTTTCCGGATCAGTTCATTGAGGTCGGTATTGCAGAGCAGTCGCTGGTTTCCGTGTCTGCCGGGCTTGCGGCAGCAGGAATGAAACCAGTAGCGGTATCTCCTGCCTCATTCCTTTCAACACGCTCTATGGAGCAGGTAAAGGTTGACTGCGCTTATTCGCACAACAACGTTAAATTACTCGGTATCTCCGGGGGAATATCCTATGGCGCGCTTGGAATGACTCATCACTCCACTACGGACATCGCGGATATGGCGTCGATACCTGGAATGAGGGTGTACCTGCCTTCCGACCGTATCCAGACAGAATGCCTTATGCGGTCCCTGATGGGCGATAGTGAACCTGCATATATCCGCACAGGAAGAAACGCGGTCGATGACGTATACGATGAAAACTGCTGTTCCTTTGATATGGACAGAGCTTCAGTAGTCCGCGAGGGCACTGATCTTGCAATAATAGCCTGCGGTGAAATGGTGCTTGCTGCAAAGCGTGCCGCCGAAGCGCTCGGAAGATCCGGGATAAGCGCAGCGGTTTTCGATATGTACTGCGTAAAGCCTATCGACCGTGAGGCAGTAATAAAAGCTGCCCGGACAGGACTTGTCATTACGGCAGAGGAAAACGTTGCAATAGGCGGAATGTGGAGCATGGTGTCGCAGATAATAGCCCGTGAATGCCCATGCAGGGTGATAAATCTTACGCTTCCTGACGAGCCTGTGATAACCGAAACGTCAAAAGAGATATTCAGCTATTACGGGCTTGATGCAGATGGTATAGTATCAGCGGCTGCTGAAGCATTGAAGGAGCAACAGTTATGAACAGGCAGGACATATGCATTCTGTCGATAGACCAGTCCACTCAAGGAACAAAGGCGCTTGTATTTGACAGTTCCGGCAAGCTGAAAGCACGCGCGTATAAATCCCACAGGCAGCTGGTAAACGAAAAAGGCTGGGTCGAACATAATCCGGAGGAGCTGCTGTCAAACGTGGCGGAGGTCTGCCGGGAAGCAATAAGCAAGGCGGACGTTTCTTCCTCAAGTATAGCTGCAGTAGGAATAACAAATCAGCGCGAAACTACTCTCATGTGGAATCGCGTTACTGGAAAACCTATTGCTAACGCAGTTGTATGGCAGTGTTCGAGGGCAAAAGAAATATGTCAGCGAAAGGAAATCGCCTCTTTTGGTGAACGAATAAAATCGCGTACCGGACTTACTCTGTCCCCGTTTTTCCCTGCCGCAAAAGCTGCATGGCTGATGGAGAATATTCCGGAAGCGCGAGAACTCTCCGAAAATGGAAGATTATGCTGTGGGACTATCGATTCGTGGCTTATATATTCGCTGACCGAGGAAAGGAACTTTTTCACTGATGTTTCCAATGCGTCCAGAACACAGCTTTTCAATATACGGACGCTCCAATGGGATAATGGGCGCTGCGTTCGCCGCAGGCATATCAGCCGGAATATACGATAGCAGCTCTGTATACGATGCAATAAAATACAAAGTATATTCTCCTCGAATAAGCGAGGAACTTCGCAGAGAAAAATACTCGGGCTGGCAGAATGCAATACATCAGGTGCTGGCTCATAATTAACAACAGCCTGTCAACAAGATAGTTGGCAGGCTGTAATTGTTTCTGCAATTCTGAAATCTATCAGCAGGTATCACTTATACTGAACCGATGAAAATCTCAAATCCCAAATGATATGTTTTTCTTCCGATATTAAGAGATTCATCGAGCTGGCTGCTCCAAGCCATATCACTGCCTATCTGACTGTGCGCAGCGTCGATATGGAAATATACCTCCGGAGTTCTGGCTATTTCGTGGTCGTGAGCCGCATTGCAGGCACTAATGGGATAATGATGTGCGTCAAAGTGGAATGGCGACATTCCTGTGAATCTGATAATTCGGCTTTCAGAGCGAAATTCTGTCCATCGGCAATCCTCATGACCGCCGTTTTCTGAAGGCGGGTTATATTGAAATTGAAGATCGGAAACATTACTGCTGTAAATACCAATAGGAGTGCATGATTTACGGTCTGGATAGTTTTCGTTTTCTCCCCGACCATAGTATGAGAGCTTTTCAAATCCCCCAGGAATGATCAGTTCAAGCCCGATTCTCGGCAAAAGTTTTGGTAACACAGACACGGTATATTCTGTTGTGAGTGTTCCATCTTCGTTGATCATATATAGCAGCTTTGCATTGCCGAAGGGTTTTCCTGATACCGTATATGTGTGTTCAAACAATACGACTGCCGATTTTTCATTTCTCATGACGCCGTTAAAAACAACATCAGTAGAAAGTTTGTCCGCAATGTGATATTCATCATATGCGCCCCAGTTTGGGCAACAGTCTATTCCGCTGCGCGGCCGGGAAAAGCATGGCCTTATGGAGTTTTCAAGGCATAAAAGGTTATCGTATGCGACGGAAAGGATTTCAGAAGTCTGTTTAGATATGAAGTATCTGTATTTGCTGATGTTGATCGTCAGGATATCCGTATCATCATACATATAAAGCGGATACTGCATACGCGGAGCGCTCTGTCTGTAATTATATCCATTCAGTTCAAACTGGCTATGGATAACAATATCACCATCTTCGGAATACCACTGTTTCTCTTTTTCAGATACAATAAAATCAATATAGTATTCACAACCGTTTCTTCGTTCGAAAGAAATGTCGGGAGTTATTTCCTTTGAACAGCCTGGCATTATTTCAGGCATATTGAGCTTTTCTTCTGAAATCACATACCCATTTTCTTTTATCTGCATAAGTACGGAAAAATCGCTCATAGGTCTGGTAGACGATTTATTAATAAAAATATAGCGCCCTTCGTATGGATAAGTCCTTGACCATGCAGTGCTTTCTGGCTCTTTGATCTGTATTGGAGAATATGTATGCCTTACTTCGCAGGCAACCGGTTTCCATGTAAGGTCTGGCATGACAATGCCGTTATTGGTCATATACGGCGGGTTATCTTCATCTGTATAGTCCTCGTTGAAATCACCACCGTAGCCATAAAAAAGTCTGCCATCGTCTGTATGTGCGATAAGACTTTTATCCTGCCAGTCCCATATATAACCGCCTTGGAATCTCTGGTATTTATCAATGAGATCGTTGAACTTGTATAATCCACCACCGCTGTTGCATATCTGGTAAAGATATTCAACCATAATTATCGGGCGATCATCAATTATATCGGCAGCCATTGTTTCAATCGAACTTATTGGAGCATACATATTGCCACGAATATCAGATATGTTTTTCGGAGGTCCACCTGCCTCATACTGACATAATCTGTCCTTGTCATACTCTTTGATAAATCCATACATTGCAGCATGCGATGCTCCGAATCCGCTTTCATTTCCCAAAGACCATGAGTAAATCGATACATGATTTTTAAATGTCTGAACCATACGGACTGCTCGTTCGAGATATAGTGATGAATATGAGGGATCATGCGAGAGTTCTCCCGCCATGCCATGAGTTTCAAGATTGCATTCACAGATAAGAAGAAGACCGTATCTATCGCACAAACGATACCATTCCGGACAGTCAGGATAATGGCAGGTACGAACGGAATTGATGCCAATTCGTTTCATTTCCTTTATTTCTTTTATCATATGTTCCGTGCTGACAGTTCTTCCATCAGGGCAGTGTTCATGACGGTTCACTCCTTTAACTATCAGCCTTTTGCCGTTAAGATAAAGAATCCCATTTTTGATCTCAAGCTTTTTGAAACCTATATCCGCGGCTTCGATATCAACCGTTTTGCCATCTGCATCTATAAGCGACAGAACTATTTTGTACAAAAACGGCGTTTCAGGCTCCCATAGCTCAACGCTGTTCAAATGGAGATTCAGTCTTGCTGTGTGGGCTAAAGGAGACTCTATATTCCGGTATCCTGCAAATGCATTAACATCAGACGTATTCTCACATATGAGTGTATTGTTCCTGTAAATCTCAGCTCTGACACTATGATCCGCATATCCGTCGGCCTTTGTTACAGAGACATCAACGCATACTTCTCCGCTGAATGAATGTAAATCTGGAATGGCAGAAATTTTATAGTCTTCTATCGAAATACGCGGTTTGACGATTATCTGTACATTCCTGTATATCCCGGACAGATACCAATAGTCCTGATCTTCAAAATAAGTTGATGTTGCAAATCTTGTGACCATAACAGATATCAGATTTTTGCCTGAAACAACAAATGGTGTAATATCAAATTCGGATGGCAGTTTGCTGTCCTCTGAGTAGCCGACAAATTTTCCGTTTATCCACAAATAATAAGCTGTTTCAACGCCTTCAAAATAAATGCAGACTTTTTTCGAATTGATGTCGTCCGGGAGCTCAAACCATTTTCTGTAACAGCCAGTGGGATTGTGTTCAGGAATGACAGGCGCATTATAGGCTTTCACCCCTGTTTTTCCGGTGATGACGGCACAGTGTTTGTTTGCCTCAAGAGACCATGGGTAGTGCATATTCGTATAAATCGGAGAACTAAAGCTCTGTGTTTCCCAGTTGCCAGGTACGGTTATGCTTTCAGTAAACCCATCAAAATCCGTTTTATAGAATTCTGGTGCTTTTTCGGGCGATTCATAAATTGCAAATTCATATTTGCCATTTAGAGATATCACGTTTGAAGAAGAATCACTTTTTAAAGCCTTGTTTGTGTTCTCGAAAGCGTAAAGCGGCGAATGAGAGGATTTCCTGTTCCATGATGATATATCCTTTGAAGTGTGAAAAATAAGATCCATATGATCCTTACCTCCTTTTTAAATTATTATAACACAGCAAAATCATATTGTCAACGCGGAGTTATTGAAATGAGTGAAGGCTCCCGACCGGTCAGGAGCCTTTCATAGTTCTTAGCTATTTTCTGAAATTTCCTTGTTGATGTCGTCAATACGAGCCTGAATGGGAGCAAAGTTTGTTTCTCTCAGCTGTGTGCTTGTCTGATCTCCCTGGAGATAAACATACTTTGTAAGCTGTTCAACATTTGACTCGGACGTGTCGTTGCTTGAGATATCGCTTCCGAGACCGTTCTTGAAATCGAATATCGGAGTGATAGGACTTGTTCCGTCAAGTTTGGTGAGAGAGTTGATAAAATCAAGATTTTCCTTCGACCAGTTATACTTTTCCATGTACTGCTTTGTTGCCGCCTCAGCTGTATCCGGGTCAGCAGCGGTTGTCGCGCAGCAGTCTATCCATGCGGCTACACCGTCTGCGTAATCGCTGCCCTTGCACCACATAAGGGAATCCTGCTTCATGAAGTGATAATACTTGTCGGCCTGCGGGTCTCTCGGGAACGGAACGACCTTTACTTCATCGTCTGCCCATCCGAACTTTTCCACGAATGGAGAGATCGTATTTTCATATACCCATGTTCCTCCGTCAGCCCAGAACAGTGTATCTCCGCTTGCCCATGCTTTCGGGTTCGTAGACCAGTTGTTGAGCTCATGCCTCGGATACCGCAGATTCTCTTTCTGAAGTGTTGCCAGCAGATTTTCAGCTCTTTCAACATTGGGAGAGTACATATTGTTGATTATCTGAGTGCCATCGTTTCCGACCAGCGGAGTGCCTGTCGATGTCAGAAACTCATTTTCCGGGTGATATCCGTCTATTGCGAACTTGCCGTCGCCGCTGTTCTGGAATGCGCGCGCAAGCGAAAGGAACGTATCCCAGGTCCAGTTTCCTTGTTCGGAATGGATATCGAATACATGAGGGAGTCCATGCATGGATTTTTCAAATTCCGTCATGCCCACTGCCTGCCTATTCTGGAATATCATTTTCAATATCCCTGATTTTCTTCGCCGGGACGCCACCAACCACGCAGTTGTCCGGCACATCGTGGATCACGACGGCTCCTGCGGCGATGACCACATTATTGCCGATGGTCACGCCGGGGAGAATGGTGCAGTTACCGCCGATCCACACATCGTTTCCGATGGCAATCGGCTTTCCGATACCAAGGTGTTCTCTGCGCCCCTTTGGCGTGAGCGGATGGTTGACCGTGGTAATGAGCGTGTTCGGCCCGATCATCACATAATCCCCGATATACACCGGCATAATGTCAAGAATGGTCACATTGTAGTTGGCAAGGAACTGGTCGCCTACATGGATATTCTTACCGTTGTCGCACATGAAGCCAGGGCAAAGGCACACATCGCGCCCAACAGAGCCAAAATACTTTTGTATCAGCTCTGCCTGTTCCGTTTCGGCTGCGTCCTTATCCTGCATCTGCCGCAGTTCACGGCAGAAACGAATTGCATTCAGCTTTCTTCCGTTGACGCCTGCATCCCAGAAGTCATAGTAAAGACCGGCGTCCAGCTTTTCTTCTTCCGTCATTATAGATCCCTCATTTCATCAGTTTCAAAAGTTGTGTTTCTTCCACATTTCGCAGAACGCTTTTCAGATGAGCGATAATGCGCGCCTTTGACTCTTCCGGTTCTTTTCCGTAAGCCGAGGTCACGAGTTCATATCCGAACTGTGCCTCCGGTGTGGTGTACTGCGCCACACCCCAGCCATATGCACGCCCGAATTTATCCCGCATATAGACAAAATCCCCGATGGTAACATAGGTCTGCATCTGAAGCCGGGTAATTACCGTATCAAAGCCCTTGTTGCCGTCCTTACAGTAATTGCACAGGGCTTTCAGTTTCTTGGACAGAATAGTCCCGTGCTCTGCGACTGCGTCATAGACCTCTTTGTCCTTGCGGGAGGCACGACCATCGTCATAGCGGGCGTCGAAATCATAACCGTTCCTTCTGAAGTTGGCAAAGTCCGGAAACCACTCCCTGCTGATAAAACCGGCTTTGCCGCCAAAGAACCTCCCATAAGCGCATTGACCGCTCCGTGCAGCCGGACCTTTCCACTCCCATGGACCATCTGCTTCATCGGAGAACCAAAGCTCAGGCGGGCAGCATTCCTCCACGGAAAAGCCGGGAATCGCGCCTGCGAAAAATGGCAGGAAACCAAGTTCTGTTGTAAGGGAAATGATGTCCGCGGGACTGCGCAGCGTTTGGAGTCTCATTGCGAATCACTCTTTTCTGCTATTATTATGATTGCCTTAAAGGGGAGATTTCGGCTGAAACCTCCCCATAAGTAAATTACATTAAGTCCATCTTGTCCCAGAGAATATTTCCGTTTGCGTCAAGATATTCTTCATCAACATGAACTGCTTCGACCTTTCCGATGAAAAGCTCATGCGTACCGGGCATTGTGCTATCAACAATGCTGCACTCAATGCTTACGGGGCAATCCGTCAGTATTGGGGCGTTGACATATGTTGCGTCCTCCCAGTTCAGATCCATTGCAGCAAATTTGTCCTCATCTCTTCCGGAAGCAGAACCAAGATATCCGTATTCCTTGCTGAAGCTTTTCTTCGGAAGATTTATCACAAAGCAACCGGATTCCTTTACCATATGGTGCGAGTAGCGGGAAGGCATAATGCCGATCATAACCATCACCGGGTCAAGACTTACATTAGCCGTAAATCCGACAACAAGCGCATTATTCTTGCCGTCCTTGTCACGACAGGACACGACCGTCTGCGGAACAGGCTGTAAACATAACACAGTGTTTTTTGCCAATTTTTTCATAGTTTTGATCTCTCCTTATCTCCATGCGTTCTGATAAATGGTCAGGTAATCTGCGTCCGACAGAGGAAGCGGATCAGCTGTTGTATCGCCGCCAAGCACTTCGTGAAGCTTTGCAGGATAGAGCTTCAGCTCTTCCTCGGTGATACCTGCGTCACTCATTTTTAGGTCAGCGCAGCCGACTGCTGCGATCAGTTCGTCCAAAGCCCTGATGAAATCCTTGCCGGAGGTCGGATTTTCCACACCCATAGCTTTTGCCATTTTGATCATAGGTCCTTCCGCTGCTTTTCTTTCTGCAAAGAAATCATAGTACGCATGGGCAGTCATGATAAGTCCTGCGCCGTGAACCAGGTCGGGATGGAAACTTCCCATTGTATGTTCAATGGTATGTGCAGATGTGCACATCATGTAATAGCCTGCAAACGTGTTGGCAAGCGCCATATATCCGCGTGCTTCCTTGTCGTTTCCGTCCTTTACCGCTCTCGGAAGGTATTTTGCTACATACTCCACGGTTTTCAGGGCGAACATCTCTGCCATGGGGTGTACATTTTTGTTTACGACAGTTTCCGAAGCATGGAAGAACGCGTCCATACCCTGATAAGCTGTAAACTTTGCGGGAACGCTCATCATAAGGTCGCTGTCAACGACTGAAATAGTCGGGAACATTGACGGAAAGAAAATTCCGGTCTTTTCGTCTGCGTCATCATCAGAGATAACGGAAGCAATATCCACTTCGCTTGCAGTTCCCGCGCTGGTAGTAATGCAGATGATAGGAATTGCCGGATTTGCAGGAGCCTTTTTTCCACCTGTTCCGGACAGGGAGTAATCCCAGATATCCCCGTTGTTTGACGCCATAAGTGCGATACATTTTGTGCAGTCCATGATAGAACCGCCGCCGAGAGCGATCACAAAATCACAGCCGTTTTCACGCACTGCTTTAGCGCCGTCCATGACATTCTGTCTGGTAGGATTTGGACGGATACCCTCAAATAGAACGTGCTGGACGCCTGCCATGTCAAGCTGCTGTTCCAGTCTGTCAAGATAGCCGAATTTTTTCACGGACTGTCCGCCGATGGCTATCAGGGCTTTCTTTCCGGGCAGCGTTTCCGAATGAAGGTCGTTCAGTCTTCCCGGACCGAAGAGCACCTTAGTCGGCATATAGAAGTTAAAATTGTACATTTGAATTACCTCCTGTTCCGGCTTCGTGTTTTATTTTTCGGAGCCTGACTATATTATAGCGTTCTTTTGCCGGAAAAGCACTATCAAATCTTAACGAACACACTTGAAAATTCTAATATTTTCTGATATAATGATAACTAAACATGGAGGTGCATTATGAGAGATGAGCAGTTTCTGAACCTTGCTGTCAACAAACTTGGTATTGAATTCAGCTCGCTTGATTTGTCCTTTCACCAGATGGAAAACGGAAACCCCGGGGATATTACATCATACTGGCCGGGCGATGAAAACGAAGATGTTCTCGTCTGTGTATTCAAGGTAAAAAGAATCAGTGAACCGTTCCACCGACAGGATTTTTTCTTCATCAATTATGCCTACGAGGGCAGTTATCAGGCGTTATCTGAAAAATATAACAACCTTATCACGATAGACGAAGACGAGTGTTATATCGGTCAGCCTTACAGCGGGTACGCTTTAAGGGCGGACAGCGACAAGGACGTGACAATTGTCGGGATCCTGATACGAAAGGATTCTTTTTTTCATGAGTATCTGCCAACGGTTTATACGGACGCTGAGCTGTTCCGTTTTTTCATAGAACCGCAGTCGAATAAATTTTCGGACGAGTTTATTCATTTGTCCGTCACAAAAGACCACGTCATACGCTCACTTCTTGAACTAATGGTTATAGAGTACGCCGACAGAAAAGACGATACGCAGCGTATCCTAAAATCAATGCTCCAAACACTTATGCTGGAAATTGCGAGAAGATACAAAATAGAAAGGACAGGCGGCAAGAAAAAATCACTGTCGGATCGTATCCTTGAATATATGGACGATCACTCCGATGTCGTGACTCTGAAAGAGATCGCGGAAAGATTCAATTATCATCCGAATTACATATCGACGCTGCTTCATCGGAGCACAGGGCGAAAATTTTCAGAAATTCTTCTTGAAAAAAGAATGGCAAGAGCTATACTTCTGATGAAGAATACGTCGCTTTCCGTCGAGGAAATAGCAGCTATGCTCGGTTACAGCGATCAGAGCAGTTTTTATAAGGCGTTCAAAAATTATTATCATGTTTCCCCGAGAGAATATGATTTTAAGGACTGATAGTTTTTCCAGAGAGTATTTAATGTAGAAAAATTTCGACGTATTTCTACTATATTGAAATCAAAGACATCGGCGTGAACCGACTGAATGAGATCATAGAGGTCATCAGCGAGCATATTAACTCTTGATGATAGTAAGTATGACGAGCACGGCTTGAGACTGTGCTTTTTTCGGTTCTGAATAAAGGAACGGTGTAAGCCCTAACATTCTAATATTATAATTACGTCAACACAAGAAAAAGTGGCATCAGGTATGTTTGTTATTGTAATTGCATATCTGGAGCGCCGCGCCGTCCTCCATGAGGGTAAATCCGCACTTCTGGTAGAAAGCGGCGTTTTTGCGTTCTTCCGGCATTACCTCGATGTAAAGATAATCGTGATACTTTTCCTTGATAAGTTCTATCATATGGCTTGCAATGCCCATTCCGTGATATTCCGGATTCACTAAAACGTAGTGGATATATGCGGTCAGTTCTCCGTCGTCAAGAGCGCGGGCAAGTCCTATAAGCCTGTCGCCGTCCCATGCGGTGATCACGGTCGAAGAACCAATAAGCGCCTTGTAAAGCCTCCCGGGGTACTGCCCGGAGATCCAGCCGACTGACAGAAACAGTTCCTGAACCTGTTCCTGCGTGAATTTTTTCTGCTCGGTAAATTCTATCATAATGCTTCCTTTCCTGATGTCAGATCCCCAGAATTATCGTTGCCGCACAATAAAGCAGAAATACGCCGAGAATGATGTTTATGCACCTGTAATGCCTGCCGTAAAACGAGCTTATCCGTACTTCAAGGAACGCCCAAGTAAGGCTTGCGATACTGCCGATAGCGACCGTGAATGCTCCTGCCAGTGCAAGTCCCCATACTGACTTTATGTTCGGAATGTAATACGCGCTCAATAGCGTGGAGATGTAGAAATAAATCTTGACGTTGACCAGCTGGAGCAGAAATCCTTCGAGAAACGACGGCTTTTTGTCGGTTTCATCAGTGGTGAAACGGCTGCGCATAATGTGAATCGCAAGCCATATCATGTACGCTCCGCCTATGTATTTAAGCACCGACAGAAGCGGCGTGAACACCTGCGACAGCAGGCACAGCAGAATCGTACAAAGCGCCTGAACTGTGGCATATCCGGTGCATATCCCGGCGATAAGCCGGCGGCTGTTTTTCCAGCCGTGCTTGCTTGTGGTGTTGAGGGACAGGATATTTCCGGGACCGGGAGTAAACGAGCACACCAGCATATATCCCAGAAGCGAAGCTAATTCCATCAGTTGATTCTCCGTTCGTTTTTGAACATTATACTCCGCATACATGGGATTTTCAAGTAACTAATAAATTAAATAGCGGCTTTTTTATTTGTAATCGCACTTCTTGCAGTGGATCATCATGTTTTCCGGGTCCTCCTTGTAGAACGCTCCTGACCATTTACAGATACTCTGCAAAATCGGCACTACGGAAATTCCCTTTTCGGAGAGCGTGTATTCCACCCGGGGCGGTATCTCATCATAGGATTTTCTTATCACGATGTCATTTGCGATGAGTTCCTTTAGCGAAGCCGCAAGCACTGCGTCCGTGATATTGCCCATTTCCTTACGGAGTTCGCTGTAACGCAGGACTTTTTTCGCAGCAAGCACGCATATTATTCGGGAATTCCACTTGCCACCGAATACTTCAAGCCCGTATTCCAGCGGACAGCGGATATCCTTTTCAAGTTTTCTCTGATACATGAAAACCCTCCTTTGCTGTATCTATTATAAGTCAATATCATGTATTTTTCAAGTTACTTATAAATTTAATAGTGACTTATAATCCGACTAATATCTTGCTGATTATGAGCGCAGGCGCTATAATGAAATCACCAAAGGCAAGCAATATGGAGGTAAACAAAATGCTTAATGAAAATGTAAAGAAGCTTCTGGAAAACAGTATGTGGGATCTCGCGACCTGCACGAACGGCGAGCTGAACGTGGTTCCGGTAGCGTTCAAGTTCGTGACCGAGGACGGAAAGCTGGCTGTCGGTGATGTGTTCCTCGAAACCACGCTGAACAACATTAAGGCGAACAACGGCAGGATCGCGATTTCCGTGTACGACGGCAAGAGCCTTGAGGGATATCAGATAAAGGGCAAGGCTGAATACCTGACCGCGGGCGAAATCGTCGATACATTCAAGCAGATGGTCGAAAAGATGTTCAACGGTGCGGCTACCGCCAAGGGCGCGCTGCTGATAACTCCAGAAAAGGTAATCGTGACAACTCCGGGCGCAGACAACAAAAAGGTCCTGGCTTGAAATTTCATATGTGAAGATTGCTGATCATGGAACAATGACTGAAAATTCCATGTCAAACATATCCTCATATCTCTCGACGGTAAACGGATCCGTCTCAAACGGCAGAACCATCACCTCATTCAGATTGAGCATAAGATATTCCTTGTTCTTCTCCACCGCCGCCTTGTCAGAGAAATTCACCGCTACGGTATAGTTCACGCTGTTCAGCGGCTGCTGAGCCATGTATATCATCGGGAGTTCGTTCCATGATGTACCGCCGAAGTTGAACCCATTCAACGGAACTTTCTGTAAAAATTCATCATCAAAATCATCAATCAAGCCTGCCGACGAACTTATAGTAAACATC
Organism: uncultured Oscillospiraceae bacterium; assembly: GCA_934446565.1. Classification (GTDB taxonomy): domain Bacteria; phylum Bacillota; class Clostridia; order Oscillospirales; family Ruminococcaceae; genus CAG-115. Next base: position 45,290 of record CAKSEO010000021.1, read on the forward strand.
AAGTTTCTGAATACGCTCGCCGTTGATTTCTTCGGGTTCGTGAACCTCAATCCGCTCTATAAGCGTGTTCAGGAGTGCCTGCGTCAGTTCGTCAATGTCTGCGTATTGCTTGATTAAATCCACGAAATTCTCGGCATTTTCGCCGTATTCACGGTTCGCCTT
>CAKSEO010000022.1 GCA_934446565.1 uncultured Oscillospiraceae bacterium
ATATTCCTCACTGCTTAATATTCAAAAAGCCCTCTTTCTTTTTTCTACGAAAGATGGCTTTTTCGACAAGCTGAGCCGCCCCATTACGGGACGGCTGATAAAAATCGTATAATTTTACCCGCGCTTGTTAGCGCGGGTAATCTGGAGCTGGGAATGGGACTCGAACCCACGACCTGCGCATTACGAATGCGCTGCTCTACCAACTGAGCTATACCAGCGAAAATTTACAAAAGCACTTGCATTATACCAGAGTGTATGGTATAATGGATATATATGCAATGTTCATCAAAGCGATGACTATATCATTATATACTGAAAAACAAGATTTGTCAAGTGCAAAAGAGGTGTTTTTTATAAATTCGGGCAAAAAAATAATGCGTATTATAGGAATAATAATCGCAGCGATCCTCGGCGTGGTATTTCTGCTGATGGTGATATCCTCAGCGGCGTTCGGCTCTGCCGGGACAGTAGGCGTGTTCGGATTCAACCTGTTTATATGCGACAGCAGCGATTACGAGAGCGTTCCCGCCGGAAGCGCAGTCATATCGACTTCCTGCGCGCCATACGATCTGGAAAAAGGGAACCTCGTCCTTTACACCACCGACCCTGAAAACAAAAGCGCTCCCCTTGCAATGGGGTACTACGCTGACTTCAAAATGACCGACGGCATATACTACCTCCAGCTCGAAAATAACGGAGACAGTACAGTGATCAGCGAAAACGCACTTATCGGAAAAGCCGGCTGGTGCAGCCCGTTTTTGGGAGCTTTCATCAGCTTCACCAAATCGCCCTGGGGAATTCTTGTGATGGCTGTCATCCCATGCGCGCTTCTAATTCTGTTCGATATTCTCCGTGTCAAGACCTACGAGAAACCTATACCAGAGGTGATACCTCAGGTCAAAAATCAGGATGACCGACCTGCCCCGCAAATAACCGTCGGAGAAAGCGGAAGCGCGTCCTATCAGCGAAACCCAAGCGGCAGACCTGCGGTCAGCGCCAACAGCGTTCTGTTCACATTTCCCACCGCAAAACAGCATCCTGAGCCCAGGCAGAACGCCTCTGCTCCAACTATGTCAGACGCGGATGTACTTTCACTGCTGAACGCTCCCTACGTCAAGCCTGCTCCAAAGCAAACTCAGGCGGCACCGCTCCAGCAAAAGCCGGAGGCCACCCGCCAGCCCTCCCCGCTGTTTAACCTGCCAACGGAAAAATCATCTCCCGAAAAACCGACGCTCCCCGCACCTGTCGCAGCCAAGAGATACATCGACAATACGACCGCACACTCCGTTATGCCATCGGCAGAGGAAAGCACCTCCCGCCCCACGCCGGTCGTCAGCGAAAAGACCGCCGAGATTCCAGCACAGTCCAAGCAGCCCCAAAAACAGCGCCCGGACGCATTCTTTGCGCAGTCTGACGCTCCGCAGATAGGCAGAGGGCTGACCGGAAAGCAAAACAGATCCGCCAGCCGTTCCATAATCGACCTGGAAGACGCGCTCGCAGCCGCTCCGTCGCGCAATCCGCGCCCAGAGAGCCGCCGCAGCGCCGATATACTTGCCGCCAAGAACCGCAGCGATCTCATCACCGAAGACGACGATTCCCGCGACAAGTCCCGCTACGAGGTAGACGATATCCTCGCAGGAATAGAAAAACGCCACCAGCAGTGAGAACAGGATGTTTGAACTTATATGAAAAAGCCTTTCTCAATAGTTGATATAGCTTTGAATGTTATTCGCGTGTGCCTTGTCCTGGGAATATTCATATCGCTATTCAATTTTTATATCAACTCAAAACAGGATTCCAGGATAGTCATCCAGATACCTCCGTCTAGTACGACCACGGAAACGATCGAATACTCCTCTGCCCGTCCGGGAACCCTTCAGACCTCCGGTGCTGTCTCCACAGTGACCGAACCAGCAACATCCACCGAACGCGAATCCCAAGTCTCAACATACGATGAGCCTGTAACTTCCATGCCGACACCGCCGGAAACAACTTCTGCGGCGTCTGGATCTATCGAAACTTCTGCAAGCTCCACGAGCGCTACCACAACCACAGGAACAGCTTCCTCCGGCACCTCATCCAGACTGATAAACATAAACCAGGCAACCGAAAGCGAACTCATCACGCTCAGCGGGATAGGAGAGGTCAAGGCAGCTGCAATAGTCGAATACCGCCGCAATAATGGGCAGTTCCGCAGGATAGAGGATATCTTGAATGTAAGTGGTATCGGAGAAAAGACGTTCGAAAAGATACGCGATCACATAACTGTATAAATAATAACTAAGCCGCCCATCTCTGGACGGCTTAATTATTAGCTTACAGCAAATCAACAAAAAAACACCGCACTTATTCAGTACGGTGTTTTGGTGGGAGCTGGTGGATTCGAACCACCGAAGCAAACGCAGCAGATTTACAGTCTGTCCCCTTTGGCCACTCGGGAAAGCTCCCATATTCAGTTTTGAGTTCCAATAAAAATTGGAGCTGGTGGACGGATTCGAACCCCCGACCTGCTGATTACAAATCAGCTGCTCTACCAGCTGAGCTACACCAGCGTAAAGCGTTATCAGTTCTTTGTTTGTTCCTTATCCCTGACGACTTGTATATTATATCACATTATTTCTGATTTGTCAACACTTTTTTCAAAAAAATCTGAAAAAGTTTTTAAACGCCCGGAAACCGCACTGTAATGCGCTCCGGTCGTATAGAGCCGGAGCGCACCGTACAGAATATGAAGGTAAATAGAGAATTGTTGTTATTCCTGAGAGGTTATCTCCTTGTAGAATGCGGAGAAGTCCTTACGGTTATCCTTGGTGAACTGGATAGCCGTGCGGGGATGCTGATTGAGCCAGCCGGTCAGCAGGTACTGCATGTCATAGCCCCATACAACGCCGTCCTCCTTGAGCTTCGTCATATGCTTCTCAATGAACTGAACAGCCGGATAGAGATTGTACTTCGGATTCTTGAGGAAACCAAGGAGCAGCTCCATTGCGCAGTTTCCGGCTCCTCTGCCCATCTCGGAGTAGGTACCGTCCAGCCAGTCAACGCCGTCACCAACCGCTTCGACCGTATTCGCGAAAGCAAGCTGCTGGTTGTTGTGCGCGTGGATACCGAGCTTCTTGCCATATTTTGCAGCGTACTCTCCGTAAAGCGACGCGATTCTAGCTATCTGCTCAGGGAAAAGCGCACCGAAGCTGTCAACTATATAGATGACGCTTACCGGAGACTTGCCGAGCAGGTCCAGCGCAACACGGATATCCGCCTCCTGCGCATTGGAAATAGCCATGATGTTGCAGGTGACTTCGTAGCCCTTTGCGACTGCGTCCTCGATAACGTCGATAGCTGCAGGGATCTGATTGATATATGTAGCAACCCGGATAACGTCCACAGGGCTCTCTGCACGGGGCTTGATATCCTGCTTGTAATTGCAGCGTCCTACGTCAGCCATTACCGCGATCTTGAGATCGGTGTTATTTTCGCCGACTATGGCGCGGATATCCTCATCATCGCAGAATTTCCACTTGCCGAAATCCTTGACGTCGAACATCTCCTTATCAGCCTTGTAGCCGAATTCCATTACGTCCACGCCAGCCTTGATATTGGTCTGGTACAGGTCCTTTACGAACTCGTCAGTGAAACGGAAATTGTTGACAAGGCCGCCGTCGCGCAGCGTTGCGTCAACTATCTTTATGTCAGGTCTGTAATCCATCAGCTTTACTACTTCTTTCATAGTTCTTTTCCTTTCATTCGCTTTAGTACTTTTATGCTTTTATGCTTTTTATCTCTAAAGCGGTTAATGATGATATTATACACCTCTTATTCCGATTTGTCAAGGGGTTGAACAAAATTTTTTTATTTTCACGTTTCCACATCATCACATCATATAGTCATTCGGTCATGTGTTGACAAACATAGAGTGCGTGTGCTATACTGAAATGAAAGACATAACGGATATTATTCCGGCAGTCGGCATATATTATCGTTCAGGCAATCCAATAGTATCTTAGATGCTCAGACACCGAAAGGAGAACACATGAAAAAGACCTTATTCCTGATAACTGCGGCTGCTGTGGCTGTGGCATGCGCCATTAATGCTTCAGCGGACGACCGCGGGCTCGTTGTGCTCGGAGATTCCATAACCAGCGGCTACGGGCTCGAGGGGTACGCTTCCGGCGACAATTACAGCGCAGCAGCGAGTTTCGCAAACAGGCTCGGCGGAGATTTTGGAAGCTACGAAAACTTCGCAGTAGACGGCAGGACCTCCGGTGAGCTCCTCACCGCGCTTGACGACGCGGACATTGCGGCTGCTCTTGCGGGAGCCGATACAGTTGTTGTCTCTATCGGCGGCAACGACTTCCTCCAACCTATGCTCGGTGCTGTTCAGAATGCAGTGATGTCGGATCCCGACCTGCTTTCCGCACTACAGGACGGAGAAACTCAGTTCGACCAGGACAGCTACATGCAGATAATGACACAGATGATGTCAGTAATGCTGGACGCCGTTGATTCGGTGGACGTTCCGACGATCGGTGAGAATATAAGCAGTATCTTAAATGAGATAAACGACCTCAATTCCGAGTGCCAGGTGATACTTCTGACCGTGTACGACCCCTTCGAGGGAGTTCAGGGTATGGAAATGATGGACGTAGCAGCACGGGAAAAGCTCACGGAGCTGAACTCCGAAATCAACAACGCAGCAAGCGCCTATGGAGCAGAAGTCGCGGACGTGCATTCTGCATTTGCAGGTCACGCTCTTGACTACACCAACATTTCCTCAATGGATATACACCCTAACAAGGATGGTCACAGCGTTATCTACTCGCTTCTCTCCGCCATGACCGCACAGCAGGCCTCAGCGCCGGCAAATGGCGCGGCGACCGCCGAAGCTGACGTCTCCGAAACTCCGAAAGCTCCCGCAAAGGGCAGTCCGGACACCGGAGCCGAGGGAGCTGCGGCATTCGCAGGTCTTGCAGCGATCTCCGCGGCAGGCGTGTTAGTATTCAGAAAGCGGAAATAATTGAATTATATATTGAAATTTGCAGGAAAGTATGATATAATTATTCAGAAAGCTGCAATATCGCGGCACATTACATAATACGGAGGAAAATACAATGTCCATGTATATCACCTGTCTTGACCTCGAGGGCGTACTGGTTCCCGAGATCTGGATCGCATTCGCAGAAGCAAGCGGTATCCCCGAGCTCAAGCGCACCACCCGCGACGAGCCGGATTACAACAAGCTCATGAACTGGCGCCTTGGTATCCTCAAGGAGCACGGTCTCGGTCTCAAGGAGATCCAGGAGACCATCGCCAAAATTGACCCTATGCCCGGCGCAAAGGAGTTCCTGGATGAGCTGCGCTCCATCTGCCAGGTGATCATCATTTCCGATACGTTCTCCCAGTTTGCAGGTCCTCTCATGAAGAAGCTCGGCATGCCGACCATCTTCTGCAACACCCTCGAGGTTGCTCCGAACGGCGAGATAACGGGCTTCAAGATGCGCTGCGAGCAGTCCAAGCTGACCACCGTTAAGGCGCTCCAGTCCATCGGATACGAGACCATCGCCAGCGGAGACAGCCACAACGACCTCGGCATGATACGCGCAAGCAAGGCAGGCTTCCTGTTCAAGAGCCCTGACAACATCAAGGCTGACAACCCCGATCTCCCCGCTTACGAGACCTACGACGAGCTCATGGCTGCAATAAAGGCGGCAATGGACTAAGCAGGACTTTCATACTAAACGCACAGGGCGAAAGCTGTTCTTTCGCCCTGTAATATTTTATGAGATAACACAGCGCCCCGTTAAAAACGGGGCACATTATTATTTGTCTGTCAGCTCAAAAGCTCTTATCGCCGGTGGATTCTCTGGGGATAAGACGGTGCGGGAGTTTGTAGGTCCCGGTATCCTTATCCTCGGACTTTATGTTGTGGATGAGCTTTTCGATCACGGTCTTTCCCTGGAGGTAGCAGGGCTGCTCGACCGTCGTCAGGTGCGGAATGAACATGTGAGAATAGGCAATGTTGTCAAAGCCGAAGAACAGCACGTCCTTGCCGACAGTTATCCCGTTGTTCAGCGCGTATGTCATCGCACCGATGGAGATGGTATCGGAGATCGCAAAAATCGCGTCCGGGCGCTTTGCCGGGTTGACCTGGCTCATCAGCTTCTCACAGCCCCGGGTACCGCTCTCCACGTCATAGCCGCCGTAGTATATAAGATTCTCGTCAACCGGAATGCCCGCCTCTGTAAGAGCGCGCTTGTATCCGTTCTCGCGGTCGATGGAGGACTGTGTGCGCACTTCGGTGGTCAGCAGACCTATCCGGCGGCGTCCCTTGTCGATGAGGTATTTCACTGCGTCATAGCCTGCGCGCTCGTTATCAATGGTCACACAGAGGATATTGCAGTCCTCCAGTCGCTCAAGGCACATCGCCATCTGGTATTTCTTCGCAAGCTCGGAGATAGTGCGGCTGTCCAGCTTCGGCGCAAGGAGCACAGCTCCGTCTACCGCCTTGGAAAACAGCATCCCGAGCAGGTGCATTTCATGCTCCGGGTCGTCGCGGGTGGTCGCTATCAGGACATCGTAGCCCTGCATGTACGCGGCGTCCTGCATTCCACGGAGAACTTCGGAATAAAAGCTCTGCTCCGTGGACGCGATTATCGCAAGGATACGCTTAGTTTCGCTCTTGCGCAGATCCCTGCCGAGGAAATTCGGTGAATAGCCCAGCTCCTCCACAGCCTTGTTGACCGCCTGCACTGCTTCATCAGATACGTTGGATTTTTTGTTCAGCACGCGGGAAACCGTTGCGACGGAAACATTCGCCGCCTTAGCTACATCTTTTATCGTGATATTCAAGCGCGTTTCACCTCTTACGTTCAGTTGTCTATATTTATATAATACACTATCTGTTAATCGTTTTCAATTGGCATTTTGCACAAAATTGACTTTGTGCGCCATGCGCATGTAATATATTTCCAAGCATTACCTACATGAAAGCCCGTATCACACCCCATTGTTAAAAAAGCCGAACTTTTTTAAAATTGCAACAGGTTTTTATAAAGAATGGCGAAATTTCATCCGACGGTGGTTTTAAACGCTTTTTTCCTTGCAAAAAGCCCGAAAAGAGTATATAATATAAAGTGTATATTTATGTACTATCACTTTGAACATCTCGACCATCATCCCGGGTAAAATATAAATGAAAACTGTATTAAAATGGCTCGGAAATTACTTCCGCCACATTGATTGGGTGCTCATGCTGATCTGCCTGTGCATTTCGGCATTCGACATCTATCTGCTGTTCTCGCTGAACGAGATCGGCTATGTTAAAATGGACTATATCCACACGCAGATAGTCGCCTGCGTTATCGGTATCAGCGCCTGCCTCATCATCGGAATGATAGACTATAAGCGCATGGCGCGCTGCTGGTTCATTTATGCTCCGTTGGCTGTTATACTGCAAATGCTGCTGTGGACGCCACTCGGAATAAAGCGCGATGACGACCTCGCCTGGCTGAATCTCGGATTCACCACCATCCAGCCCTCTGAGATACTTAAACTCGCGTTTATACTCTCCCTCGCCTGGCATATCGCAAAGGTGGGCGACAAGATGAACACCCTGCCGCATTTCCTGCTGCTGTGCGCGCATTTCGCGGTTCCGTTCGGGCTTATCATGCTCCAGGGTGACGCCGGCTCGGCTCTGGTGTTCCTGTTCATTTTCATCTGCATGATGTTCGCGGGCGGAATGTCCTGGAAGTATATCGGAGCAGGTATCGCGGCCGTTCCGGTCGTTGCCTATGTTGCATGGAACTTCGTCATGGGCGACCATCACCGCAAGCGTTTCCAGCTGCTTTGGGATGAGGACCTCCAATACGCCGAGCGTATCGGCGACTACATGCAGCAGTACAACGCAAAAGTCGCCATGGGCTCCGGTCAGCTGACCGGACTGGGCACCCACGCCACTACCTACACCTACGTTCCCGAGGGCTACAACGACTTCATCTTCGCGTACATCGGCATGGTGTTCGGATTCATCGGCTGCATGGGCGTTGTTATAGCGCTCGCCGTACTGTGCGTAAAGCTGCTGTCTGACGCGTCGCTCGCTATTGACCCGCTTGGTAAGCTGATATGCGTCGGCGTGTTTTCAATGCTCACGTTCCACTGCATAATCAACATCGCGATGGTGCTTTCAGTCGGACCTGTAGTCGGAATACCGCTGCCGTTCGTCAGCACCGGCGGTACCTCCGTAGTTATGTGCTACGCCTCCCTGGGACCGGTCATGTCGGTCGTGTCGCACCGCGAGAAAAAGAAGCACATGTTCTACAAGGAAAAGGAATAAACCACAACCCCGCGATCCACTGCCAAGGCAGTAAAAATACCGGAGCCGAACGCAGCTCCGCAAAACCAAAACCTAACGAACGAAAGGTAACACCCAAATGAAACCAGTAATTTCGACCATCAAGGACATCTACCCCAACTCACAGGCTGAAGCGCAGAAGCAGCGCTATAAGAACGCCGTGACCGCATTCGCAGAGCATTTCGGCTCCATCGGCGAGCACAGATTCTTCTCCGCGCCGGGCAGAACCGAAATTTGCGGAAACCACACCGACCACAATCACGGCAAGGTATTCGCGGCAAGCGTAAACCTTGACGTTATCGCAGTAGTAGAGCCCACCGACGACGGCAAGATCGTCATCAAGTCGGAGGGATTCCCGGAGGATTCCGTTGATCTGTCCCAGCTTGAAGTGGTACCCGAGGAGAAGAACACCTCCGCTTCGCTGATACGCGGCGTTGCGGCAGGCTTCGAGAAGGAAGGCATGAAGATCGGCGGTTTCCGCGCCTACACCACGTCCGATGTAATGAAGGGCAGCGGACTTTCCTCATCTGCGGCGTTTGAGGTGCTGGTCGGAACTATCCTTTCCCACCTCTACAACGGCGGTCAGGTGAGCGCAGTGAAGATCGCGCAGATCTCCCAGTACGCAGAAAACGTGTACTTCGGCAAGCCCTCCGGACTGATGGATCAGATGGCGTCCTCCGTCGGCGGATTCATCGCGATAGACTTCAAGGACACCTCCAGCCCCATCATCGAGAGCGTACCCGCTGACTTCGAGAAGTTCGGACATGCTCTGTGCATCGTTGACGCAAAGGGCGACCACGCCGACCTCACCGACGAGTACGCGGCTATCCCGCAGGAAATGAAGGCAGTTGCGGGATACTTCACCTGCGACACCCTCCGTCAGCTCTCCAAGAGCGACATCATGCTGAATATCCGCGAGCTGCGCGAGCAGTTCGGCGACAGAGCCGTGCTCCGCTCCATCCACTTCTTCGACGAGAACGAGCGTGTTGATAAGCTGGTACACGCCCTCAAGGCAGGCAACTTCGACGACTTCCTCTCCAGCGTGAAGGAATCCGGCGACAGCTCCTACAAGTACCTCCAGAACATCTACGCGTCCTCCGACGTAAAGCACCAGTGCCTTTCCATCGCGCTGAACGTTGCGGAGTATTCTCTCCACCGCAAGGGCGCTTGCAGAGTTCACGGCGGCGGTTTTGCGGGAACTATCCAGGCGTTCGTTCCGCTTGACATGCTCCAGCAGTTCAAAATGAACATCGAGAGAACATTCGGCGCAGGCTCCTGCCACGTTCTAAGCGTTCGCCCCATCGGCGGAACCGAAGTCAGCATTGAAGAATAATTCGGAATGCGTAATTCGGAATTATGATTGCCGCTGTCGCGGCAGGATTCCGAGCGTATTTTGATACGTCCCACGAAGTGGGACACCGAAATTCCGAATTCCGAATTCATAATTCCGAATTAAAAAAGCGGGGCTTTCGCCCCGCAAAGGTTATTCGGTTTCGTACTCCGACATCTGCTTTATCAGCATCTGATCGACCAGCGCGTCCACAAGCACGCCGTTTTCGGTGTATTCCTCGGTGAACACCTTTCCGTTTTCGCGCAACTTTGCCGTATAACCCGCCTTATCGTAGGGCAGCAGCAGCTTCATGCGCTTTGCAGTTTCCGGGAGGTTTGCCGCGACGACCTGTAACAGCCGGTCTATTCCCTGCGCTTTTTTAGCGCTTATCTTGACCGTAGAGCTGTCCTCCGGGATATTCTCGGTCAGCAGGTCGCACTTGTTCAGTACGGTGACTACCGGTATTTCCGCCGCGCCAAGGTCCGCGAGGGTCTTGAGCGTTACGTTGGCTTTCTCGGCTGCCTCCGGGTCGGATACGTCGCAGACGTGGATTATGATGTCCGCGCATGCCGCCTCCTCAAGCGTGGATTTGAAAGCCTCGACAAGGTGGTGCGGCAGCCGCCGGATGAGCCCTACGGTATCTACCAGCAGCAGACTTCCTCCGTCCGGCAGCTCGATAGCACGGGACGTCGGGTCGAGGGTGGCGAACAGCTTATCCTCCGCTAGGACGTCCGCTCCGGTCAGCAGGTTCAGCAGCGTGGATTTTCCCGCATTGGTGTAGCCCACGATAGCTCCGACCTGCACGCTGTCTTTCTTGCGGCGGTCACGGGCGTAACCGCGGCGCTCCTCGAGCTCTTTCAGCTCCGCTGAAAGCTTGTCGATACGGCGGCGGATGTGACGTCGGTCGGTCTCGAGCTGGGTCTCGCCGGGACCACGCGTTCCGATACCGCCTCCGAGCCTGGACAGCGACGCGCCGATACCCATCAGACGCGGCAGACGGTACTTCAGCTGCGCAAGCTCCACCTGGAGTTTGCCCTCCCTGGATACCGCGCGCCCTGCGAAGATGTCCAGTATCAGCATGGTGCGGTCGATCACACGGACGTCAGTTTCGTCCTCAACGTTTCGTATCTGCGACGCGGTAAGCTCGCAGTCGAATATAAGCAGCTCCGCGCCAAGGGAGCCGCACAGTTCCTTTACCTCGGCAAGCTTTCCCTCGCCGATAACGGTGGCTGGCTCATACGCCTCGCGTTTCTGGAGGACTCTTGCAAGCTCCTCCGCTCCGGCGGTCTTTGCAAGCTCTGCAAGCTCGTCCATAGAGCTTTCGGCGTCGTACTCTCCGGTGTCCGCACCGATAAGTATCGCCCTTGTGAGATGTTTTTCTTCCATAATTACTCCTTCTCATGTTACCCCATACGGAGTAAGTTTCCCGACCTGCGCGTGAGTATGCAGGCGTAAGTAATTACACACATATCGGTATTATAACAGTAATCGCCGGATATGTCAAGTACAAAATCAACCGCCCTGTCGCGGTGATATAAACGGGCGAAAGCCCGAAAAAGAAAGGCTGATAGCTTTGAAATTCCAAAGATATGACGTTATCATCGTCGGCACAGGTATCTCCGGTATCTACGCCGCGCTGAACCTTGCTCCCGATCTCAAGATCCTAATGCTGAGCAAGAGAGAACTGACGCTTTGTAACTCTGCGCTCGCGCAGGGCGGCGTTGCAGCTGTTATGGACAAGGAAAATGACAGCTACGATCTGCATATAAAGGACACCCTCATTGCGGGACACTACAAGAACAACCTCGACAACGTAAAGATCCTCGTCGAGCAGGGTCCGACCGATGTAATGCGCCTGAAAGAAAAGTACGGCGTTGAGTTCGACCTCAAGCAGGACGGCAGTATTGAGCTGACCCGCGAGGGCGGACACTCCCGCCGCCGTATCGCCCACCACAAGGACACCACCGGCTTCGAGATAGAAACCAACCTGATAAAGCAGGTGCAGGAGCTGAAAAACGTGACCGTTGTCAACTGGTCAGTGCTGTGCCGTCTGGAAAAGCAGGACAACATGTTCTTTGCGGACGTGCTCGCGCACAACGACGAGCCCGGCAAGCAGGAGCACCAGTACTACTGCGCTGACGCTGTCATCCTCGCTACCGGCGGTATCGGCAGAGTTTACGATTTCACCACAAACTCCGCGATAGCTACCGGCGACGGCATCCAGCTCGCGTACAACCTCGGCGCTGAGATAAAGAACCTGAGCTACGTTCAGTTCCACCCGACGGCGTTCGCCGACCGCAAGAACCGCGAATGTTTCCTGGTTTCCGAGGCGGTGCGCGGCGAGGGAGCGTACCTTCTCAACTGCCACAAGGAGCGCTTCATGCAGAAGTATGAGCCGGAGCGCAAGGAGCTTGCTCCCCGCGACGTGGTTTCCGAGTGCATGATGAAAGAGCAGGCGGAGACCGGCTCCGATGAGTTCTGGCTGGATATTTCCTACAAGGATCCCGAGTTCGTAAAGGGACACTTCCCGATGATATACAGCAAGGTGCTCGAAAAGGGCTACGACATGACTAAGGAACCGTTCCCGGTTTACCCCTGCCAGCACTACCTGATGGGCGGTATCAACGTTGACGGAAAGGGCGCAACGAACATCCCCGGGCTGTACGCTGCGGGCGAATGCTCCCACACCGGCGTGCACGGCAAGAACCGACTCGCCAGCAACTCCCTGCTGGAGGCGCTGGTATTCTCCCGCCTTATCGCCGAGGACATCACCAAGAACCGCCGCGAGGACGACCGCGAGTATGTCGAATACCCGATGAGCTCCCCGGAGGGCAAGCCGCTCCCGCACGGTATCCGCACCGAGATACGCCACATCATGCAGAAAGCGTACTTCATCAAGCCGAATTACGATGAGGCTGAAAAGGGTCTGGAGCGCATAAAGGAGCTGAAAGACCAGGTATACAACGGCGGCTATGAGATAACCTCCGATTTTGTTGAAACCAAGTCGCTGGTAACAGTGGCTTACATAATCCTCTCCGAGGTACTTGAAAGAAAGGGCAAGGACGAATGATACTTTTACCGTTTTACGTTGACGACATTATTAAGACCGCGCTGACCGAGGATATAAATTACATCGACAGCACCGCCGACCTGCTTATCCCGGAGGACAGCATTTCCTCCGCATACTTCATGGCAAAGGCGGACGGCGTTCTGTGCGGACTTGAGGTTGCGCTGCGAGTATTCACAATACTCGACCCGGAGATGAAGATAGAGTGCCACTTCAAGGACGGCGACAAGGTGAAGTACGGCGATATCATCGCGGATTTCACCGGACACACCCGCCTCATGCTGAAAGCAGAGCGCACCTCGCTGAACCTGCTCCAGCACATGAGCGGTATCTCCAGCTACACAAACAAGTGCGTTGAGCTGGTAAAGGGCACCAACGCCAGCATTGCCGACACCCGCAAGACCCTCCCGGGACTGCGCCCGCTCCAGAAGTACGCAGTCACAGTAGGCGGCGGCCGTAACCACCGCTACAACCTGACCGATGCAGCAATGCTCAAGGACAACCACATCGACGCCTACGGCGGCATTACCCCGGCAGTGAATGCGCTCCGCCAGAAAGCGGGACACATGCTCCAGATAGAGGTCGAAACCCGGAACCTTGACGAGGTCCAGGAGGCGGTTGACTGCGGCGTCAACGTGATAATGCTCGACAATATGGACTGCCCCACAATGGCGCAGGCTGTGAAGCTGGTAAACGGCAGGGCAAAGCTCGAGGCAAGCGGAAACGTCACGATGGAGAATATCCGCGAGGTCGCTGAAACCGGAGTGGATATAATATCCCTCGGCGCACTGACCCACAGCGTCAAGGCGTTCGATATCTCCATGAAGTGGAAGAAGTAACAATAAGCAGAGCCGGAGCGTGTAAACGTTCCGGCTTTCTTTTTTATGCGGCTAATGCGGCAGTTTCATGCTTGCAAGCTGCGGGAACTCCTCCCGGCGTATTTCTGCGATACGACTTTCTATCCGGCTGCGTGTAACGCCAGGATACTCGTCAAACACCGGCTCAACTCCGAAGAACGCCGACACAACAACGGCGGCGAACGCGTTAGCGTCCACCTCGGCTGGCTGCAGGCTGAACTCCCTTAACGGCAGTTCTTCCCGTCGCTTATATTCTCCGTAGTATTTCTCGTTGTCAGTACGGCGCTGCCACTCGCGGCGCAGCTCCGACGAAGCCGCGAAAAGCTGGTCAAGCGACGCCGCTTTCAGCTTCCGCAGGTAAAGCTGCTTTCCGTCCGGAGTAAGCCTTGCGTGCTGTCCGGGCTGTAGCGTGCTGTCGTTATAAAACACCTGTGGCATAGGCAATTGCAGCATCCCGCATATCATCTTGACGTAATTATTTATCATGTTGCTCTCCTGCGTTTCAAAATAAAGTAAGCTGCTCGCATTCCGGAAATTCGTTCAGCCAGGCGAATATCCTGTCCGGGTCCGATTCCAGCCCCGCCGCCGCGCATTCTCTCCGGAACAGCTCCAGCAGCCCGATAGTATCGGGCGACGGCAGCTCGTAATTGTTCACGAATCGTTTCATGTAGCGCTCTTTCATGCCGGGGAAATGCCGGTCCAGCGCCGCGTAAAAATACTCGCGGTTGCCCTCCCGGAGGGTCAGCCCCATCCCAAAAGCAACTATGCCATAGCACCCCGCCCGCCGTGCGTAATCGACGATAGCCCGCACGTTCTCCGCAGTATCATTGATGAACGGAAGCAGCGGAGTGAACCACACGACCGTCGGTATCCCGCGCTCCCTGCATTCGCAAAGCACCTCGAACCGCCGCGAGGTTGGGCAGACATTCGGCTCTATTATCCTGCACAGGTCATCGTCCGCCGTTGTCAGCGTCATCTGCACCACCGCCTTGGCATCGCGGTTTATCTGCTCCAGCAGGTCGATATCCCGCATCACCATGTCCGATTTTGTTAGTACCGTCGCGCCGAATCCGTTCCGGCTGATGACCTCAAGACAGCGCCGCGTTAATCGCAGCTCCCTCTCGGCATGGAGATACGGGTCGCACATTGCGCCCGTTCCTATCATACAGCGTTTGCGTTTCGAGCGCAGCGCAGCCTCCAGCAGCTCCGGGGCGTTCTCCTTTGCCTCGACATCCTCGAACGGCTGTGGCGTGTGATAGCACAGGCTGCGGGAATCGCAGTAGATACACCCATGCGTACAGCCCCGGTAGACGTTTATCCCATTGTGCGCGGAGAGTATCCCCTTTGCTTTCACAAGATGCATGACTTCACTTCCGTTCATTTGTTCTTCTTATGTGAACATTATACACCATTCCCTGTGATTTGTCAATGTTCCTGTTTAGCTTGACAATATGCGGAAAAAAGAGTATAATAATTATTGCGGATAATTCCGCATTATTTTTGTAACTCAAAGCCTAATTCAGCACTAGGTATTATAACTTTCAGGAGGACAAATATGAGCGAATTAAAAATGGGAACTAAATGCGTCCAGGGCGGCTACACCCCGGGAAACGGCGAGCCCCGCCAGGTCCCGATAATCCAGAGCACCACATTCAAGTACGCGACCAGCGAGGACATGGGAAAGCTGTTCGACCTTGAAGCAAGCGGTTACTTCTACACCAGACTCCAGAACCCCACCAACGACACCGTCGCTGCAAAAATCGCGGCGCTTGAGGGCGGCTCTGCCGCAATGCTGACTTCCTCCGGTCAGGCTGCGAACTTCTTCGCGGTGTTCAACATCGCGAACTGCGGCGACCATGTAGTTGCCTCCAGCTCCATCTACGGCGGTACTTTCAACCTGTTCAACGTTACAATGCGCAAGATGGGCATTGATTTCACCTTCGTAAGCCCCGACTGCACTCCCGAAGAACTGAACGCAGCGTTCAAGCCCAATACAAAGGCGGTTTTCGGCGAAACCATCGCTAATCCGGCTCTGACAGTCCTCGATATTGAGAAGTTCGCAAAGGCTGCGCACGAGCACGGCGTTCCGCTCATCGTGGACAATACCTTTGCAACTCCGGTCAACTGCCGTCCGTTCGAGTGGGGAGCTGATATCGTCACCCACTCCACCACGAAGTACATGGACGGTCACGGCGCGGCAGTTGGCGGCTGCATCGTAGACAGCGGCAAGTTCGACTGGATGGCGCACGCCGACAAATTCCCGGGGCTCTGCACCCCTGACGAGAGCTACCACGGAATAACCTACGCTGAAAAGTTCGGCATGGGCGGAGCGTTCATCACCAAGGCTACCGCGCAGATGATGCGCGACCTTGGCTCTATCCAGGCTCCGATGAACGCGTTCATACTGAACCTCGGACTGGAAAGCCTGCATGTACGCGTTAAGCGCCACTGCGAGAACGGACTTGCAGTCGCGAAGTTCCTCAGCCAGCACGACAAGATAGAGTTCGTCAATTACCCCGGACTTCCCGGCGACAAGTACTACGAAACCGCGCAGAAATACATGCCCGACGGCACCTGCGGCGTAGTAAGCTTCGGCATGAAGGGCGGCAGAAAGGCAGCCGAGGAATTTATGAAACACCTGAAACTCGGCGCTATCGAAACCCACGTTGCGGACGCACGCACCTGCTGCCTGCATCCTGCGAGCGCAACACACCGCCAGATGAACGACGAGGAGCTCCAGGCATGCGGAGTTTACCCGAATCTCGTAAGATACTCCTGCGGTCTTGAGGACGCGCAGGACCTCATCGACGACATCGCGCAGGCGCTCGACAAGATTTGAATACAAAGTGGGGCTGATGGGTTTCAGCCCCACTACTTTTCCGAGGAGAAAATATGTCACTGAACGCAGTATTCCTCTGCCTGAAGGACAAACAGACTCCACTGCCTGCAAGGGTGATGGCGGCAGTAACTGTTGCCTACGCGCTCTCCCCCATCGACCTCATCCCTGATTTTATACCCGCGCTGGGGCAGCTTGACGACCTGCTGCTTGTTCCGGCGTTCATCGTGCTGACGATAAAGCTTATCCTCTCCGACGTGTGGGAGCGCAACCGCGCACTCTCTGAAAACATGTGGGCTGACGGAAAGCCGAAAAAGTGGTACTACGCCCTGCCGATAATCGCGGTGTGGCTGCTGGTCATCTGGCTCATCGTCAAAGCCTTTATATAACATAAAGCCCCGGATTTCAAACTCCGGGGCTTTTGCTATTTTGATTACGTTTTACGCTTTCATGCGGGTCTTATAGTCAGCCTTTATCTGCTCAAGCACAACTGCGTCCTGCTTGCGCTTTTCTCTTGCGTTGTTCTGTATCTGCTGTACCTCGTCGATACCGTTGACGATAGTCGTCCAGGTTTCCTGGAGAGTCTCCACCTTGATGGATGAACCAGACGCCATTGCAGCTATCTGCTTGCTCTGCGCAACGGTATTCTGGGCGTTCTTCTTGAGCATTTCGTTGGTCTTTTCGTCAAGTGCCTGCATGGAATCTGCAATTATCTTCTGGCGCTTGAGCATTATCGCCTGAGCCAGCGCCTGCTTGAATACCGGCATGGTGATGATGAACGCGGAGTTTATCTTTCTCACCAGATTCAGGTTGGAATACTCCATGGTCTTGAGCATTGGTACGGTCTGTATCGCAACGTTCTCCGCTACCTTGAGGTCCATTACGCGCTGGTCGAGTATCTCGCGCATCTGCGTCAGGTTGGAAAGATCCATACGGATAGTGCCATCATCAGGATTAGCCTCGCATTTTGCGGTGTAGTCCGCGATGTACTGATCGAGCTCCTTTACAGCCTGCTCACCCGCCATGATGTACTTCACCAGCTCCTGATAATAACCCAGGTTTGCGTCATACATGTTGTCGAGCTTGGTATTGGCGTCGCCTATCTCCTTTTCGTACTGCTTGAGCTGTACGTATATCTTATCGACCTCGCCGCCCATGGTCTCATACTTGCCGATTATCTTCTCAAGCTTCTTCTTGAGATTTCCGAAGAATCCGGGCTTGTCGTCCTCTATCTCCTTGATGTCGAACTTGTCCATTATGCTCGCGAGCTCCTTGAGCATAACTCCGGTGTCGTTTACCTGGTCGATAGTCATGGACTTCAGCACCTGGTCGGAAGCCTTGGATATCTCCTCGGCTGCCTCAGCACCGAACTTCACGATGGTGTTGGAGTCGTTGAGGTTGATGGTGCTTACCAGCTTGTCTATCTCCTCGCTGGTCGCAAGCTCCTGCTTTATCTGGTCGGTCGTTACCTGGATATTGAAGTTCTTTGCCTCCTCGATCTTCACATCGAGTGCGACCTCGTCAGGGGTCTTTGCAAGATTAGCTGTAGAAGCTGCCTGGGGCTGTGCCGCAGGCTGCATCTGTGAGCCTGGTGTGAACTGTAATCCCATAATAGTAGGTTCCTTTCAAATTACTTTCTGAACAGCCTGCCGAATAATCCGCCGTTCTTCTGCTCGGAGGGTATCCTGAACTTCGGCACCTCCATGTTGTATAGGAATTCGTTCTGGGTATGCTCCTCAAATGCGTCCGCAGTCACGAACGTTTCGAGATTCTTATACCCGGTCGGAGTATACACCAGTATATCAAATCCGATAAGATTGCACAGCACGAGCTGGATGCACTCCTCAATTGAGAATGTCTGCTCCACTGCGTCTATCCATATCAGTTTCGGGAGTTGTTTCGTAAAATCAAAGCTTTGCAGCAATTTCATGAATTCCTTGTCGAGATTCATTCCGAAATGCATCACAAAGCACATCAGCTCGTCGCCGCTGAGCTTCAGGAATCCGCTGTCCACCGCCTCCTGTAACTTGAAGATCAGCATATCCTGTATTCTGTCCGGCAGGTAGCTGTAACGGTTCAGAGAGGAGGCTTTCAGCCGCTCCGCGTCTATTTTCCCGTTGCGGTAAAAGCTGCGGTATGCGGACAGGTCAGGTATCGCCGTCTGCTGCTGATTTGCTGATTTCACGCGGAGTATCGTTTCAGGTGTCAGCCGGTCGCGTATCTCCTCCCAGTAAGCTGAAACGTTGCCATCCTTCACGCCGCTTATCTTTGCAAAGATGTTAGGCACTGTGACTAGATTCCCGGAGGTCTCAAATCCCTGACGGAATCGCGCCTCCTGTTTCCACAGTATGCCGATCTCCTCCAGCGTTGTTTTAAGCGTGACGGTCTGGCTGTTCGGGAACTGGAAGTCCCGGAATATCCCCGCGTCGCCGCCGTAGAGCATCGTGTCGAGCTCCCGCTCGGCGGAATACGCCACCGTTGCGACCTTCATCTTGACCGCCTTGCTGGGGTAGCTGCCGCTCTCTTTGCTCTGAGGAAGCTGGAATATCTGCATGCGGTTGTCGAGGTTTTTATCGACCGTGATATCAAGCAGCTGCTTGTTGGGAGTGATGTAGATGACATCGAACCCACATCGCGACATAAAATGCAGGAAATACAGCTCTGACTGCGAGATATCCCCGTAATACAGCACCACCGGGATATCCGCATACTGCACGGCGTACTTTCTCGCCTGCGTGCAGCGGTACAGCCAGGAGATAAGCTTGCTGCCGTAGTTGAACACCACGGTCTGATTGCCAGTGTACAGCTGGTTGAGCAGCTTCCGCAGCTCCGTCTGCGCCAGCGCGGTGCGCGTAGGGTCGCCGTTTAGCTTTATCAGCAGCGCCAGCTCGTCTATCATCTCCTCGGTGCTGTTCCGGGTGACTGTGCCAAGCTGCTTTATTTCGTCGGCTGTAGGGTTATCAAGCGGTTTCTCAATGAATATGAGCTGCTTTTTGCTCCCGGCGAAGCCCTCTTTGAATTTCAGAAGCATGTTGTTGTACACTGCCTCTTCATCGTAGCCGATAAGCGCCGCGAAGTACACCGGGATGACCCCGCCCTCGCGGAACACTCCGCCGTTCTTGACAACGCGGGTACGGTGCTCGACCATGAAATCCTCAAAGATACCCGCAGCCGTTGTATCCAACCGCTGAACGGTACCCTCCACCTGCTTGGCGGAAGCTATCATCTGGCTCATCTGCGCCGCCTTGGACAGGTCGATATGGGCGAAGTCTATGTTCACCATTCCGCTCATTGAGCCGGTCATGGTTTGCACCCGGTTTGCATGCGGGAATTTGGAAAAATCCTGATCCATGCCGTAGGAAACGTATGTGACGCGAACCCCGGCAAGGTTCATGATATACAGAAAATACAGCTCCCGCAGGCTTGCCGCCCCTATCAGCGCTATCGACTGCGGGCGCACTGCAAGGTACTTCATCAGCCAGCAGAATATCACGAGGTAAGTGTTCCTGCCGTTGGCTCCGCAGTTCTTGCACGCCTCGGTCAGCGCCTCCGCCATCGCGTCCACGTCGCACTGTATCCGCTGGGTCAGCAGCCAGGAATTCAGCCCGGCTTTCACCGACTTGACGTCGGCGAAGTCCCCGGCGGCGTAATTAGAAGCCGCGCTGACCTCCGTCGTGGAAGCCATCGGTATCTTTCCCTCGAAGAACAGGCCGTTTTTCTTCGCCGCCGCGTAGGCCTCGATCAGCATATTCTTGAAAATATCGGCATTGTCATAGCCGGTATAGCGTACAAATCCTGCGGAAGCCATTCTGTCCTGTCCTCTCGATTAAAATTATGTGCTTGCTTCTATACCGTAGCGGCTGCACAGCTTCACAAGACCGTCGCGGTAGCCTGCGCCGACTGCCGATATCCGCCACTCGCCGCGGTATATGTAGAGTTCCATCGCGATGATGGTTATTTCATTGGTGAGCCCCGGGATGTCGAATCTCACCCGCTCCCTGCCCTGGGAAAACAGCGATAACCTCGATTCCTGCACCTGGGAGAAATTTCTCACGCCGTCTCCGGCATACACCGAATATGCGATCGAAATGCGTTTTACCTCCGGGGAAAGCTTCCCGAGGTCAACGGAAACGTGTCCGTCGTCGGGGTAGTAACGCACCGCGCCGTCCGGGGAGCATTCGTTTCCGAAGAACACCAGCCCGCCGTCGCTCCGGCATTTCTCTGTTTCGTCAAGCAGGAAAACGTAGGGGTCGATATCTGCGTCGCCGAGCCGCTGCCCGGTCAGATAAACTTCCACCCTCCCGGAAACATGCCCTGCTGTCGGGATACGCTGACCCTTTTTCAACTCCATCGGCTGACCGTCGGGAAGCGGAGCCTCTCCAACATCGGTAATTATATCAGCTGTTTCCGGCTCTGCTGAATTGTTCAGCTTCACAGACGGGCGACGGGCGGTGACGGAAATATCCTGAATATCCCTGGCAGTCTGAGGGGCGGTGTATATCACCCTGTCGAGGACCGCCGGAGCGTTAACCGTGAATCTTCCGCTCAGGTATACCCTGCGGCTGAACTGTGACTCGATCAGCACCTCGGAATATACCAGCGAAGCCGAACCGCTCCCGTTGACGTACAGTCTGACCTCGCTTCTTCCAGCCGGAAGCTGCTGCGGCTCGAACCTCACTCCGGAAGCAGCGCAGATGATTTTCGCCGGAGCCGGGATGTCCACCGTCATCCGGAAACTGTTCTCCTCCACCGGAGAAAGCTCGCCAAGCTGTATCGCGCGCGGAATGCCGCACTCGCCGTCCTCGACGCCGAATCCGGAAACCGTACCGAGCACCTCCACGTCCCGGACGTATACCGGGTACCGCGCAGTTATCGCAGGCTCTGAAAGCGCTCCCTCGGTTATCTCCACACGGAGCCCGTCAAGGGACACTCCCTGGGAATCGACAACTATAACGCTGCCGTGCTTAGCCCATACGGTAGCGCTGCTGCCGCGGAGTGTCATGGGCTTGCTGATTACGACAGGGCCCTCGTATTCACCCGCAGGAAGAGCGGCTGTCCCCCCCGCCGGGGTATTCGCAATGATATCTGACAGAGCTGACAAGCCGCTTCCCTCCTGACTGGTCCGGTTTATTTATACGTTGACGCCGTATGCGCGGCAGAGCGCCTCAAGTCCGCCCTGGTAGCCCGCTGCGACTGCGTTGAACTTCCAGTCGCCGTTGTAGCGATAGATCTCGCATACTACAAGGGCTGTCTCGATGGAGAACTCCTCCATCAGGTCGAAGTGGATAACTTCCTCGCCGTTCACATCGTCGGGGGTATCTATTTTAAGTACTCTAACATACGCATTGGATACCTGACCGAAGTTCTGACCGCGGGACTGAGCGTCAAAAATGGTTACGGTAACGGCGATCTTCTCGATCTCAGGCGGGATCTTGGCGAAGTCGATGATGATAGCCTCATCGTCTCCGTCGCCCTCGCCGGTACGGTTGTCGCCGGTGTGTACTACCGCGCCGTTTCTGCCGTTAAGGTTGTTATAGAAAACGAAATCCTCATCCCGGAGGACCTTGCCGTTCGCGCCCAGAAGGAATACGCTGGCGTCAAGGTCGAAATCACTTCCGCCGTCGTACATGTTGGTGTCCCAGCCAAGACCTATCCTAGCCAGAGTTACGGATTTGTCGAGATTTACACGCTGTCCCTTAGAAAGATTAACTGCCATTTTATTTTCCTCCTTGATAATCATATGCTGCTCCGTCGCAGCCCCGCAAAATGCGGAGCCGCCGGAGATCATTGTGCTTTACTTATTGGAAGCTGCCTTTGCGATCGCTTTTCTGATGAGGTCCACCGGAATGATGGAGATCGCCATTACCAGCACCAGAAGCCACTCAGTGCCGTTGAGTCCGTGGCAGCCGAGGATCTCGCCGACCGCCGGAACAGCCAGACCGATATAGGTCATAGCTATCTGAACTGCGGCAATAATTCCGAATACTGTAAGGAATCCCTTGTTCTTCGAAAGGTTGTCGAACAGGTTCATCTTCTCGGTTCTTGCATTGAAGCCGTTGAATACCGCGATGAATATGAAGAACGCGAAATACGCCGTGGTAAGGTATATATGCGCGTCGCCCTCTATCGAGCCTGACCTCAGCCAGCCCCATGATTCAAGCATTGCAACGCCGTCTGCGTCAACTATTCTTTCACCGAGAAGCATCATAGCGATGGAGAGAATAAACGTCCAGCCTGCGCCGACGATTATCTCGCTCATCATGTTCTTGCTGATGATGTGTTCGGTTCTCTTCTTGGGCTTCTCCTTCATGAATCTGGAGAGAGCCGGCTCGCCGCCGAATGCCAGTGCCGCGAGGGTATCCATTACCAGGTTTACCCACAGGATCTGGATAACGTTGAGCGGGGACGCAAGGTCGAGCAGCGGGCAGATGAATGAGATCAGTACCGCCGCAACGTTTATGGTAAGCTGGAAGATGATGAACTTCCTGATGGAATTGAAGATGGTACGTCCGTAGAGGATAGCCTTGTCGATGGAACTGAAGTTGTCGTCCAGGATAACGATATCGGAGGCTTCCTTTGCGACCTCAGTACCGCCGCCCATTGCGAAGCCGACGTCCGCCTTCTTGAGCGCCGGGGAGTCGTTTACGCCGTCGCCGGTCATGCCCGCAACAAGGTCAAGCTCCTGCGCAAGGCGCACCAGACGGCTCTTGTCGCTGGGGAGCGCTCTCGCGATAACGCGGATATTCGGAAGCTTCTGCTTTATCTCGTCGTCTGAAAGCTGCGCCAGCTCGTCGGAGGTCAGCACGATGTCGCTTTCCTTTTCGAGAAGCCCTGCGTCCTTTGCGATGGCTACTGCGGTCTCCTTGCGGTCGCCGGTTATCATGACAACCTGTACGCCCGCGCCCTTAACCTCATTGATAGCGGTGACGGATTCCGGACGTACCTCGTCGCGGATACCGACTGCGCCTACCAGCGTCCAGTTGTTGCCGTCCGGGAGGGCCTCCTCGCCGAGCTCGTCGTCGCTGGTCGCGATAGCAAGCACGCGGATAGCGCGGCCTGCAAGCTCGTCTATCTTCGCATTGAGCTTGTGCATGTCAAACGGCTGCTTGTTGCCGTCCTGGTCGTAGTATGTCGAGCAGCGCTGGAGTATCTTCTCGGGAGCGCCCTTGATAAGCGTTATGCTCTTTGCGCCGTCTATCTGGGTCGCGGAATACTTGTTTGTGGAGTTGAACGGGATATTGCCTACTGCGATGATGTCGTCCCGCTTCTTTCCGTCGATATCGAAGCCGAGGATAGCGCGCTCAGTCGCGTTACCACCGAGTACTCTGCGCTCGCTTCCCTCGCCGCTTACAATTGACAGCGTATTGTGCTGGATAGAGAGCGACAGCATATCGTGAAGCCCGCTGCCCAGCTCGTTGATTCCCTTGAATTCCTGCACGTCGCCGGTGATGAACGAAACGGCTTCCAGCTTGCCTTTGGTGATGGTACCTGTCTTATCGGAGAACAGGATATTCAGGGAGCCTGCGGTCTCGATACCTGCTACCTTTCTTACAAGGACGTTATCCTTGAGCATTTTGCCCATATTCTGCGCGGAAACTATCGCTATCATCAGCGGAAGTCCCTCGGGGACTGCCATTACGATGATGATTACCGCAAGCATTACCGCATTGATAAGCGCTTCGACAAGCGGCAGCCACTGGAATGCTCCGTCAACCATGAAGAACGCCGCCGGGTCGAATCCGGTGTCCATGAAGATGGTCTTGAACAGCATTGCTACTGCGATGGCGATACCGCCGATATAGCCGAACTTGGAGATACCGTCGGCAAGCTTTCCGAGCTTGACTTTAAGCGGAGTCTCGCGGTCGTCGTCGGTCTGGAGTTCGCTTGCGATCTTGCCGTAAACGGACTTATCGCCGACCACCGTGACCTGCATTACCGCATTGCCGGAACATACGACTGCTCCGCGGAACACCTTGTGTTCGTTATCAAAATTGATGTTCTCATCGGTGTCCTTCCAGCCATCGGGAATAGCTTCCTTCTTTGCCTCGCGGCTCTCGCCGTTCAGGACGGACTGGTCTACCTTGATGTCGCCGTCGATGATGATACCGTCTGCGGGTATCTTATCGCCGGATTGCAGCAGGATAGCGTCGCCGACAACGATGTCGTTGATTGCGACCTCAGTGATGTCGCCATTGCGGTAGACTTTGCACATGATGCGCGAAGCCTCTTCCTGTAACTTCTGGAATGCGTTCTCATTGTTATACTCGGATATGGTGGAGACTAGAGTTGCGAGCATTATCGCAACCAGGATTCCAAGCGGCTCGTACCACTCCGGCGCGCCATTCTTAATAACTCCAACAAGACCCAGTATCCACAGCAGGACGTTCACGCCCAGCGCCACGAGCAGTATCTTTATCATCGGGTCGCCGAGATTGCCCTTGAGCTTATCCCAGAAGCTCTCGGAAGCCTGCTCCGTCATGCTGTTGTCGCCGTATTTCTGCCGCGACTCCTCTGCCTGCTTGTCTGTCAAACCAAACTGCTTCATAACTTTTCCCTTTCTTTCAAAAGAAATCACCCAGTAGATCAGTAAACCGATACCTCGCACAGCAGACCGTCATCACGGTTTGTCATGCGGAATACCGCGCCGTCCCTGAGCTCTACCGCCTGCCCTTTCGGGACAAGCCTACCGGATGGAGAGGTCATACCCTCAGCCCCGTTGTTGACGAGCAGCCACATTCCGTTATGCCTGCAAATATACGCACGCATATCGGTGCCCGCCTTTTCATCGTTGTGGACAGAGGAACTGACGTGCCAGTCATACAGCGGCATGCCATCATATGCGATAGCCTCGCCGTTGTCCCGGTAGACGCCGTTCCTGCCCCTCATCATGCTCTTGAAGCTGAGCCTGATCACCCTGTCCCGGAGGCGTGTTCCGCAGAAGGGGCATACTGGTTTATTCTCATCCCTGAGGATGAACCACTTTTTCTCGCAGCCGGGGTTGTCGCACCTCGCCAGCCTGTCCCACGCACGCAGGAGCTCCCGCTCCCATTCCATAGCAGTGGGGCGCTGTGAGGGGTCGTGCAGCCCGTCCACGAACGCTCTCAGGAACAATTGCTCCAACCCCCGGGAAAGCGATTGTATCGTCACTCCGAGGTCGGTCGGGCGGTTGCTCCTGTCATTGGGATCTTCTATAAACAGCGCCTCCGGTCCCATCGCGAGGTAGTCATCCTCCTCGGCGGAATTGGCGCTGTGTATCTTAGGACCCTTTAAAGGGTGCCTGAGAAAGAGATATTCATAAATAAGCACCGGCAGCGCATGCAGATCCGTCGCCACACATGGCAGACGGCGCCGCGGGTCCTGGTAGTCGTACTCAAGGGTAGCGAGCACCTCCGGGGCTATATAACCGGTAGTTCCACAGACCTCCGGAGGATACTTCCCCGGAACCACCAGCGAATCAATGTCGATAACGACAGTCGAACCCGTCCTGGGGTCGATAAGCACATTGTTGCAGGAAAGGTCGGAATGAGCAAGCCCAGCCTGGTGCATTCTGCGAATGCTTCTGGAAAGGCAGATAGCCGCGCCGAGCATGGTGCGGAAGTCGCCCTTTTCCTCCGGCGCTATGTACTTCCGGAGCCTGCCTGTAAACCAGTTGCTTTTTTTGTCCTTGCCCTTGAGATTCAGCCCTCCAGTGGAAGCGTCAGCGCCAAAGAAAAACCTCTGCGGATACGTCGGGCAGACTATCCCGAATTCCGGCTGACTTACTATCGCGACAGGCCAGCAGAACCGGCTTCGGAAATACTCGGCGGTTTTTTCAGTGTTGCCGAGCGCCCCTCCTGCCTGCTCTGAAAGGGTGGGGTTATATATGCTAACGATGGTGCGTATGCGATCCTGGATATTCGGATTCTGCCCGTCCCGGGGGTCATTGAAGAACTGGACCGCGTATTTCTTGTCCGGTGTGAAGAACGTGTGCTTCATTCCGCCGCGGGGCGCGTTCGCGTCCACCACGAAATCAAGCGTGCTGCCAAGCGGCGAGCCCTCCTCCAGCACCGCAGTCACTGTCTGACCGCTGTTCATATTCCCGTCAGCCTTTCTTTTCCAGTGTTTTACTCCTCTGTGCTGAGGTCGATGACCACAAGCGTGCGGTCATCGAAACTTCCGCGCTCGTTGTAGTTGTCGAGCCAGGTCAGCAGCTTATCCTGCGGACGTTTTCCGATGAAACCTCCCCAGGAATCCAGCGACCATGGAGCGAGCTCCCCACGTCTGTCCCAGAGGGAGTCAACATCCTCGCCGTCGCTTAGCAGCTGCTTTGCGTACTGCAAGGCGACCGAGCGCTGATCCGGACTCACAGACGGAAAACTTATCGGCTCCGGCGGCTGATGGTCAGCCTTTCCTCCCGGCATTGGAAGTATCCCGTTCAGCATGAGGTCAAGGCACAGCCGCTTCATATTGGGCTGCGCCGGGAAATAATCATCGGCAACGCCGTCGCTCATCAGCATCACGATGTCTGACTTACCGCGGCTTATCCGGGTCTTGCGGGCGATAACATCCTCCGACACAGTCTTCGCAGAAAGGAAGTCCGTTTCGCCGGAAAACGCGCCGCTGTCCGCTTCGCCTAGCAGCTTGAAGCAGTTCTCGTGCCCGGAGTTCCTGTCGATCGCACATATGCAGCCATCGCCTATCTGAGCGGAAACCACGAAATTCTCGTGCTGCCCGTTCACCTCCAGCGGGACCACAACAGCCGCAAGGAACGTCCCGGCCATATCGGAAAGCACCGGCTCCCTGCCAAGGCTCGCAATGTAAGCCTTGTCGGAGCAAATACTTGCATATTTTTTGACGACAGCGTCCAGAGCCACACGGGCAGCATTCTGTATCAGCGGAGCCATCTGCCCGCAAGCCGCCATGAAATCATCTCCGGACATATCTCCGGAAAGCTTATCCCGCAGTTCCGGCTGCTTTTCAAACAACCCGGAAACCGCGCCCTTGAGGTACTCGACAGCTCCCTCGCAGCTCACCCTTGCACCTATACGCGAAAGCGGCTTAGAGCCGGCGCCATCGGAAACCACCGCAATGACGCAGCCTGCCGATTCGGCTGTTTCGAACCAGTCGTCGCAGTTGGTGCCCTCGTGCTTGTGCTTTTTTCCGCGCGCTCTTGCGCCGATAACGGAAACCCTGCCGCTCCTCGCATACTTGCTGTGGAACTCCGTGTGGAGCTCCGTACCGTCATCTATGACAGTACGATACCGCCATATCGACGCAGTGTGCTGCATTATCTCGCGGTCGGATAGCTTCGGAGCTTCCGGCTTTGGCTCTTCAGGTGAGAGCGCCGCATTCTCCGCTGCTGACTCCTGCGCAGTATCCGAAGACTGTGTAGTCTCCGTCATATCGTTCAGTGCAGGTGCATCCTGCCTGATCTCTTTATCGTTCATAGTACCCCCTTATCAGGGAACGATAACAAATCCCTGGGGAGGAGGCGGAAGCTGGATAGCCTCTCCGGGCTTTGCGTCTATGCTCTTGGAGGACGCCTTTATCGAACCGGAGACCCACGCGAAGAATGCCGCGAGGTCGCCCGCTGTGAGGTTGTTCATCATCAGAACGTTGTTAGTTATCTTGCGGAGGGTGTTGGTGTTAGCGTTTGCTCCTGCGGCGCATGCGATGATATTGCCGGTAGGGATAGTCTTGAGCGCCTCTATGCCCTCATCGAGGTTATCAGTAGGAGCGCCGTCCGTCAGCAGGAACACCAGCGGCTTCCAATCGCCTTTCTGCGTAGCAGTGGAAGTCCTCACTTCGGAACGTATGCAGTCTGCGAGGACATGCAGTGCTCCTCCGAGCGCAGTTGCACCACCCGCTGTAAGTTCCGGCTCCTTAAAGAGCATGAGCTCCGTCAAGGGAGTTATCTGGCGTGCTGTGCTGTTGAATGTGATGACTGAAAGACATGCAGTTTCAAGAGCCTGGGGGTCGCCCTTGAGCTCAGTTAGGAGAGCCTTGATGCCCTGCTTGACAGCCTCGATAGGCTCGCCGGACATTGAGCCGGAGCAGTCCAGCAGAAGATATACCGGGAGCCGTCTTATATAATCTGACATATTATTGACCTCCTGAAATAGTATATTCCTATAGTATCTTTATTAACCATGCCAGCAGACGACAATCTGCCAGCTTAATGTTAATTATACCCTAAAATGTCGGTCATGTCAATAGCTAATTTAATACATATAACTAAATGGCAGATATGTAAGACGGGAAAATCTATTCAAATAGGCCAAAATGGGGCAGTGTATCATACAGCCGCCTTAGGTTATAAGTCTTTCAGATACTCCAAACAAACTGAGGCGGCTGCACATCATACAGCCGCCTCAATGAAATTATTTATTCTCTGCGGGTTCCTTTTCTTCCGCGTCATTCTGGTCTGAGTCATCTTCGATGTCAGCAAAATCGTCCTCTGACCGTTCGACATTCTTTACTTTCTTAGCTTTCTTGGGCTTCTTGTCTTTCTTAGACTGGTTATCAGGCTTTACCTGATCATCCTGCTTATTCTGCTTCTCCTGCTTTTTAGCCGCGTGCTTACGCTTGATGAGGATAGTCCACAGAACAATGTTTATCAGGGCGATAAGAACACAGCCGCCGATTATGACTATCGGTATCCATTCGAGCTGCTGGAGCTGTACGCAGAAGAAACCGCTGTTTCCGTCGAGCGCCGGGTCGTTAACTATGAGATAATGCCCGTTTTCAGTGAACTCAACGTTCTTCCATGCGCCGTTGACGAACTGCATAACGTTCACTGTTCCCCTGCCCTCGGGCTTGAGGAACCTCAGCTGAGTGACATTGCCATTAACATTGCCGCTGATGGTCACTAGCCGCAGCTCGCTGTTGTTGTCAGGCGCGAACACGCTGCTGCTCTGGGTGGAAACTTTCAGGGTGCTGCCGTCGTCGAACAGACCATCCGCAAGAACCAGCGGGAATCCGTTCTCGGATTGCTCTCCGCTTTCGATAACGGTAACGTAGGGAGTATATATAGCCTCGACCTCGACAGGGAATGTGATGAAGCTGCTGTCGAAATCGGTCCACTCAGCGAAACAGCCGTCCTTTGCGGGGATATCGGGGAAATCGGACGCGCGGAGCGAACCGCCGTAGCTTACCGAAACTGTGCTTATAACGTCGCCGTCTACGATGAACTTAACGTCGATGACTGCGGTGCTTCCAGCGACCGAAGCGAACTTCTCGAAATCCACGGGCGCAGCCTTACCGGAGTAGCTTATGCCGTCGATACCCGCGATACCGCGGTCAACGAAGCTGTTGCGGAGCACCTCCGCGTTGTCGTCGGAGAAGTCCACATAGCCCGCGATGGAGCCGCAGCGTTCGTTGCAGTCGTAAGCGTCGAGGATAGCGGAGTTATCCGTCAGGATAAGTCCCTGACCTGCGATGCCGCCAACGTAATCCGCGCCGGTG
Organism: uncultured Oscillospiraceae bacterium; assembly: GCA_934446565.1. Lineage (GTDB taxonomy): Bacteria > Bacillota > Clostridia > Oscillospirales > Ruminococcaceae > CAG-115. Next base: position 29,881 of record CAKSEO010000022.1, read on the forward strand.
ATGGTGACTTTAGAAACGCACTTGCGTATCGCGGAAACGGAGTATCCCGCGATACCGCCCGCGTAGCTGCCGGAGGAACTTGTGACCTTGCCGTTTTCAGTGGAGTTGCGTACAACGCCCATATCCTGCCTGCCGACGATACCGCCGCAGTAGTTCTTCTTTGCAACTATCTCACCGGAATTGATGCAGCTGTCAATGATGTCGCGTATCTTGTAGCTGAAGCTGAACGAGGTCTGACCGTTGGAAGCGATGTCGTCCTCCGGGTCGAAATCCACGTCTATCGCCATGGAGCCGGTGATACCGCCGACATTCAGGTCGCCCTGCACGCCGCCGTAGTTAACGCAGGAGAGCGCCTTGCCCTGCCTGCTGGTGGAATCGTCCTCGGAAACGTCGGTCGCAATACCGCTGTCGTCGTCATTGTTGAGGACCTTATCCTTGAGCTCCTGGAGGATATCGGTGATGTTGCTCATCTCGTCGCTTATCTTCTGTAAGTCGTCGAGGAGGATATCACCCTGCGCCTCGGCGGTGCTGCTTATCGAGGAGAGCGCACTGGTTATCCCGGCGAAGTTGTTCGAGAATCCGTCCAGAGCCGCCGTGAAATCAGCGTCAGCCGCCGGAAATTCAACGGCTGGCTTGTCGCCGAGGGTCTTTACTGTCTTGGAAAGCTGATCCATCGCCTTGGAGAAAGCATCGCAGGCCTCCGCCAGGAATGCGGAAGCGTCCGAAGCGGAGGTGGAAGCTCCCTGGAGGTCGTCCATCGCGTCGGAAAGGTAGTCAGCCGCCTTGTCGAAGCTTGCAATGGAGTCCGAAATGGTATCGGAAGCAGCGGCAAGCTTATCCGCCGCGTCGGATATGGATTCGATCCCGTCCTTGAGTGCGCCGGAATCGAGCTGGTCGGTGATGACGTTGAGTGCGTCGGTTATCGTGTCGGAGGACTTCGCGATGTTGTCTATCGCGGTATTTATGTTGTCGAGCTGCTTGGATATCTCCTTGTATGTGTCGTCCGGGACGGAGGAGCTGCTTATCTTCTTATAGGCGTCAGTGATATCGTCGATGGCGTCGCCGGCGTCGTCCAGAGCCTTGCTGAGCTCGTCAGAAGCGGTCTGGAACTGCGCGATGCCAGCGCTGAGCTCCTTGGAATCCACAGCCTTGCTTATAGCGTCTGAAGCCTTTGTTATGTGCTCGCCTGCCGCCTGGATATTGTCGGCAGCGGCGGAAAGCTCCTCGGAAACCTTGTCGGTATCCGGAACGGTACCGGAAGCCGCCTTTATCGCAGCCGCAGCGTGCGCCGCAGCCTTTCCGAGTTCAACGGAAGCGGCGGAGAATTCGTCCAGACCTTTCTGTATCTCGTCCGCGTCAATGGAACCTGCTATCTTCTGGAGCGCCGCACTCATCTTGCTGAGCGCCTTGGTAACGTCCTGCATGCTTTCACCGAGGTCGGCGATGCCGTCGGAGAGGTTTTCAAAGTCCCTGCCGGTGACCCATTCCTCGAGCTTGTCGCAGGCGTCGCCTATCTTGTTCAGCGCGGTCACGATGTTCTTTACCTCGCCGTTGGCATTGCTGAGCGCCTTTATCATGTCCTTGACTGCGGCGGTGACTTTATCTGTATCGCCCATCGCTGCCGCTATATTGTCGGCAGCGGCGCTTATGTCGTCGAGTGCTCCGGAGATTTCAGTGATAGCGCCGTTGAGGGTGTCCAGACCCTCCTTGCCCTCGTCGAGAGCAGCCTGCATATCGTCGCTGGAGGCGGTTATCTGGTCGAATACCTCCTCGAGGGAATTGCTGAACTGGCTTAGCAGGTCAAGACCGTCGCGGAAGCCGTCCAGCGCAGGACCTACGCCGTCCAGGGCTTCGTCCACGCGGGCGGATATCTCGTTAACGCCGTCCGTCCAGCCGTTGTACAGGTCGGTGGTGCGGTCGGAAATGTCGTCAGCCGACTTGCGCAGATTATCCATCTGCCAGGTCAGCCCCTGAACCTTATCGTTTACTGCGTCACCGGCGCCCTTTGCGTCGTCTATGAGGTTATCCACAAGACCGCCGAGCACGTCCATCTCATCAAGGAGCTTCTGAACGGTGTCCTTGTCGAAGTCTATACTTTGGTAGGGCTCCATCTGACCCGCGATACCGCCGACATCCTTCCTGCCGAATATCTCGCCGCGGTTGGTGCAGCTGTTGACGTATCCGGACTGTCTGCCCACGATACCGCCGATGTTGTAGCCGATGTGGGGATAGCCTACGGTTCCGTAGTTCTCGCAGCCCTGGATTATTCCGTCGGAATAGCCGGTGATCCCGCCTGCGTCAGTCATGGAGGAGGGTTCTTCGGAGGACATTATGCTGTCCCAGTCGATATCCTCGATGGAGAGCTTCGCTTCGCTGGCGGTGGTGTTTACGCTGCATCTGCTGGTGTCGTTGAGCAGAGTGCCGGAGCTGCTTCCGGCGATACCGCCGGAGCTGTGGTCGCCGGAGATGACTCCGGACGCGGAGCAGCCGGAAATAAGCCCTGATTTCTCGTTGATACCAGCGATACCGCCGACATTGCTTGTGCCCTTGACCTTTCCGGAGAACGTACAGCCGGTGATGTTACCGGAGTTGCTGCCTGCGATACCGCCGACATATTCGGCGCTGCCCGCAGGGGATACAGTCCCCTTGACGGTGAGGTCCTTTACGAGCGCGCCGCGCTGAACGTAACGGAACAATCCGGCATAGGAGCCGTCGCCGGTTATTTTCAGCCCGGAAATGGAGTGACCTGCGCCGTCAAATACTCCGCCGAAGGTGGCGATGGGGGTGAATTCCCCGGAAAGCTCGATGTCAGACGCGAGGGTTACGTACAAATTCTTGCTGTAGGAATCAAGGCTGCACGCTTTCGCGAACTTTATAAGTCCTGCCTCGTCGGTTATCGTGAGCTGCTCGCGGTCGCTGCTCTGCTGGGAAACAGCCGCGAATGTGGTTGTAGACATCATCTCCGCCGGGAGGGATACCGCGAGGGTCATCGCTGCGATAACGGAGAATATTTTCTGCATGTTCTTCATTTTATCAGTCCTCCGTTTCGTCCATTATGTCGTCAACGTCCTCGTCGGTTCGTACTGCGCTCGGCTCATTCGGCGCGCCCGCAGTTATGTGCTGTTTTCCGCCGGAGCCGTGTGGCAGCGCGGAATCAATGTCGTCGATATGCTTGCCGTCGGTGTCGATGTGGTTGATTATCTGGCGGTCCACCTTGTTCTTCATATTCTCGGCGTTGTCGGATTCAAGCTGTGCGCTTACCTCGCCATGGATAACACCGGTGATCTGTGCGTCAACGATACCTGAAACGTAACCGCGTACTCTGCCGTTCACGCGGATATAGCCGGAGCGCTTCTGGACGAGGTCGCGGCGCTTGAGCGTGAAGGAGGTCTTTTCGATGATGACATCGCCGAGAAGCAGTATCTGCGGAAGCACGAACATTACCAGGAAGATGGAGATGAGCGTACCGCGTCCGAGGCAGATACCAACGGAGGATATCGCGACATCAGACGAGAGGAATCCTATCAGCAGACCTGCGATAGCGAGTATCGCGCCGGATGTGATGATGGTCGGGAAAGCCTGGTTCAGAGTTTCGACCATGGCGTCCTTGGTGGACATGCTCTTCTTGAGGTCGGTGTAGCGGCTGGAGATAACTATCGCGTAGTCGATGTTCGCACCCATCTGAATGGAGCTTACGATGAGGTAGCTAAGGAAGAAGATGTTGGTATCCGTCAGCACCGGCACGGAGAAGTTTATCCAGATGGAGCCCTGGATTATCGCGAGCAGCAGCACGGGAAGTCCTGCGGATTTGAACGTGAACACCAGGATAACCAGTACGAACAGGAACGACAGAATGCTTACCATCAGGTTATCGGTTGAGAATACGTTGGAGAGGTCGTAGTCGGAGGTAGAGTCGCCGACTACATAGGAGCCTTCGGGGTAGTATTCCTGCACTACCTCATGAAGCGTGTCGAGGAATTCGAAGGTTTCGGGACCCTCCTCGGGGACGTTGGTGTAGAGCAGCATACGGCTGTAGGCGTCGGTTCCGAGCTGGAGCTTTGCCTTGTCGAGCTGCTCGTGGAGGTCGTCTATCGTTTCGTTGAGGTCGTCGTCGAGGTTGACGTAGCCAGCCTCCTTTTCATCGTAGATGAACGTGAACATGTCGATGAGGGGCACGGTGAACGTGCTTACGGAGGAGCTGCTGATGGAGCTTACTATCTGACCGTAGTCCTCGTTGGAGGCTGCGTAAGCCGCGTAGGCGAGCTGTACGACCTCGATATCCATGTCGGTCAGCTCTGCGAACTGGCGGGGAGTGAGCGCGTCGGTCAGGACGTAGCCGTCCATCGCCTCGATGTTCGCAAGTCCCATTGCGGAATCTACCTCGGGCAGGCTCTCAAGGCGTTCGAGAAGCTTGTGTTCCTGCTCGTAGTTTCCTGCGGGGACCATTACTACCACGAGGTTGTTGGAGCCGAAGGTTTCGTCGATTTTTTCTTCAGCTATCTGGGTGGCGTTCTTGGTGTAGGTGGAAAGCGTAGAGTAGCCGTAAACGTAGTTGGTCTGGTTGGAGAGGATAAAGCCTGCGACCAGCAGCACTGCGAACAGCGGAGGAACTACGAAACGTGTCTTTACGTCGAACTTGCCGACTGCGGTGATGTTCGGAACGAAGTTGCGGTGGTGGGTCTTGTCGATGAGCGGGGAGAACGACATCAGCAGACCAGGCATCAGCGTGAATACGACGAAGATACTGAAGAAAATAGCCTTGCAGAGCACCATGCCGAGGTCAAGACCGAGCTTGAACTGCATGAGCATCATAGCTACCATACCGGAAAGCGTGGTAAGGCAGGAGGAGGATATCTCCGGGATAGCCTTGCTAAGGGCGGTGACGACCGCATCGCGGGCGTCCATTGTTACGCGTTCCTCGGTGTAGCGGTTGCAGAGGATAATCGCGTAGTCTATCGCGAGGGCGAGCTGGAGCACTACTGCGATGGAGTTGGAGACGAAAGATATCTCGCCGAACATGAAGTTGGTACCCATGTTGAGCAGCGCCGCCATGCCGAACGTCGCCAGCAGGACGGGTATTTCCATGTATGTATGCGAGGTGAAGAACAGAACGCCGATGATGATGACCAGAACGATCACTACAACGGTCTGCATTTCTGCCGCGATGGTTTCGGAGGAGCTGTTTCCGACGGCGCTGTTGATATACTCGTCGTATGGCTCCAGCTTTTCCTTGACGGCGATCATCGCGTCCTTGGAGATCTGATCGTCCTCCTCGCCGTCGAACGTTATGGACAGCAGCGCGGAACCGTTCTTGTAGCTGTCCTCGTCGTTCTCGACGGTGACGGAGGTGACGCCGTCTATCTCCTCAAGTTCGGAGGCTATCTGCTCCGCCTTTTCGAAGGTGATGTTGTCCAGCATTATGCTGCCCGAGCCGTAGGTCACGAACTGATCGTTCATCAGGTCAAGACCAATGCGCGTTTCAGAGGTATCGGGGAGGTAACTTGTGATATCGTTGTTTACCTTTGTCCAGCCGGTGGAAATCGCGCAGAATATTCCCGCAATGATGTAGAACAGGTAGAACGCCTTGCGCTTGTCTACTATCAATGCGGCGAGTTTTTCAATGGGTGTCTGCTTTTTCTTTTGTGTACTCATCTGCATTGCTCCGATCTTGGTTTATTTGAAAATTTATACAATCATCCAGTTAAGATTATAGCACCTCCCGGCTTCGAATTCAATAAACAATCGGTAACTTTTGTCCGGAAAACAGTAAAAATTCCCTTTACATGCAAAGGTTTGGAACTTTCAACAATTTCAAGCCGGAATGTTGAAAGTTTCGGTCAAAAAAAGAAGATGGGAGTAGTTTCTTTCGACAGCAAAAAGGGAACTGCGGACAGTTCCCTTCAGCTTGTCGAAAAAATCGAATTTGCCCGCGAAGCGGGCTTTTGAAATCCGTTTTTTGCTCCGGGTTTCCCGGGGCAAAAAACACTTCTATCCGCACAAGTGTGCGGTTTGTCGGCAACGCCGACAAACCGTGCGCGCAGGGCGGATGTTCGGCGGAAAAGTCACTTTAGTGACTTTTTCGACGGTCTCAAGGGAACTGCGGACAGTTCCCTTAATTGATGTTTTATTTAACTTCCGTACCCTGGTAATAATATGTAAGTATCTGCTTGTAGTCATACCCGAGGTGTGTCGCAAGTGCATTTGCGCCGTTCTGGCTCATTCCTACACCGTGACCATACCCATAGGTCGTAAAAATGAACTTATCAGTCCCCGCGTCATATTCAACATCGAACGCGCTGGAGCGCAGCTCAAATCCCATTATCCTCTCACGGAACACTCTGCCAGTTATCTTTACAGAATCTCCGCTGCTATCAGTGTAGCTATGATAACCGCCGACGTTCATCTGACCAACGTAGAAGCCGTCAACGTTGGTTTCCACTGACAGCCAGTCGGATGGGTCGCCGGTGAGCTCTATCCCGGTCTTTTCGAGCACCTTGCTCTTGATCTCGTCGGAGGTGTACTCAACTTTCCTGCCGTAATTCGGGTCGTACTGCTTGTCGAGGTCGCAGAATCGGCTCTGGAGATAGGGGTAATCGGTTCCCCATACGTTCTTGCTGGATGCTGTATAGCCTGCGCTGGACGCAGAGTAGACCGCCTGGATAAGCGCACCGTTGTAGTAGATAGCCTTACCGAGCACCGACTGCACCAACACATTCACGGAATCCGTAACGCTGCTCGCAAGCCCTACGCTGGGGTAGGTGCCGTACTCGTTGCAGAACTTGACGTAGGTATACGCAGCCACAGCCTGCGCTTTTATCGCCTCCGGCGCAAAAGTGTGTCCTACCTCGTTCTGGGTCATTCTTCCAACGATCTCCAGCGCAGTACCGGAAACCGTGCTGCCGTTCGCCTTGACGGTCAGTATCTCTCCGGCGACATTGCTGTCAGGAAGATCATCCGGTTCTTCCTCATCGAGCTGGTCGTCGTTCGCGGAGCTTACCGGCGGAACATCGTCCGCGTCAACCGGGATACCGCCTAACTCGCTTGCCGTAGTAGTCGTTGCAGTGGTCGCGCGCGTCGTTGCGGTCGTGGAGGGAGGCGGGGTCGTAGTGGTCGCAGCCGTAGTGGCTGTAGTCTGCGGCGCTGTGGTGTACACTGGCGGCGCGGTCGTCACTGCCGGAGTTTCTTCCGTGTCCTCTCGGGGACCGATTATTTCTTCGCTCTCTGTGGTTTCGGCGGTAGGCTCGAGCGTGGAATCGTCCTCTCCGAGTATCTCGCTGGTCGCGTCCTGCGGCTGCGGGAGTTCATCGCTCAGGGCGCTGTATGTACTCATCACCATCTTATCTGACAGCGACAGCGGCGCCATATTCAGCAGGTTTATCTGAACAACGCCGTTCCCGGTCTCGTCAGGCACCAGGAAGTCCAGAGTGCCCTGACCGCCTGCTTCGTCGGCAGTATCAGTCCGGTCAGCTCCCGCGGGAGAGCTGTCAGCGCCGGGCTCCTCTGAGGTATCCTCGGTGAGCATCTGCGCGTCGCCGACAGTGCCCATCACACCGCAGGTGAACATGTAGCAGTTCACGATCACCAGCGCCGCGATGATCTTCGCAAGTGATAGTTTTTTCATATTGCCTCCGGTATCAGTAATCAGCGGGGTCGTCCATCAGGCCGTTCTTTTCGAGGTATTCCTGCATACCCTGGACGAGGGAAAGATCCCATGTCCTGCCCTTCCACTTGTCGCCGTATACGTTGGTGTACGCGCTGAAATACTTCACGCTGTCCTTTCGGGTTATCTTGGAGGTATCGACATCCGGGCTCTCGTTTTCGCGTACCTTTCTTGCGACTATGACAAGGCGCATGTTTTCGAATCCGGTAGAGCCGTCGCATGTGGAGAGAGTCAGCAGTTCGTCGCCATACTGAACGTCAACGCCTGTGTTGTACTTGCTGCGGTCCATAACTTCCTTGATGTAGTCGTAGAACTCGTCGCTGTTCTTGAAGTAGACATACTTGGTGTAGTCGAAAACATCGCCGTGTTCCTCATCTGTGTTGGTGATGAATACTGAGAATATTTTATATTTATTGTCCTGATAGAGGGTGTTGAAGTCCACAACGGGGGTTTCCCTGAGGAACTCGATATTATTGTTGTAGTTGCTGAGTGCGGAGAATTTGTACTTGTACAGCATGTTGTGACCGTACAGTATGGTGTTGTTCGGCATCTCGCCGGGACCGAACTTGCCCTCATAGTCGGTGAAGATAGTTCCTGCGAACTCGTCCTCGCCGTTGAAGTTGTGGTGGAGGTAGAATTCGTTGTCCTCGCCCTGTACTACCGGGTAGTCGATGTTCGTGCCCTTGATGGTTATCCAGCCGACGAAGTCGTTGTTTGCCTCATAGTAGGAAGCGTACTCCTCGTTGATTGAACCCTCCGGGAGCTTATCGATCTGCTCCTTGGTAGGCGCCTGAGGATTAACGACGATCTGCTGACCGTCCTGTACTACCTGCTCGCCGTTGCTGTCAACGATAGTTGTGCCTATAGGAGCCTCCGGCTTCAGCAGGGAGATGAAGTGCACAGCGATTATGACCAGCGCGGCTATCATCAGGCACAGCGAGCCGAGGAAAATTATCTTACGGGCGATCTCTGAGGAGCTGTCGCCCTTGCAGGGGAGCAGTCCGGTGCGCAGGCTTTCGCCAAGGCTCTGCTTTTTCTTTTTGCGCTTTTTCTTCTTGTTGTTAGGGGATAAGCCCATATCCATTTCTGCCATGAGAATAACGTCCTTTCAGAGATCATGCTTCGTCGGTCTTTTCGGACTCAACGGTGTAGCTGTAATCGTAGATCATATCAGCGTCCCACTTTCTGCCGCCCCAGGAGCCGCCGAAAACTCTGTAGTAGTAATCAAAGTACAGCGGGTCAGGGTTCTCGTAAGCCTTGCTTACGTCAACTGTGGGATCCTCGCCCTCCCGGACTTCCCTGCCGAAGATGACCCAGCGTGCGTCGATGCCGTAGTCAAGTATGCAGGTCGAGAGGGTGATGAGATTGTCGCCGTATTGCAGGTCAACGTCGGTGTAGAACGTGGTGCGGTCCAGTATCTGAGCCACGTAATCGTCGAATTCCGCCTTGTTCTTGAATTTTCTGCCCTGGAGGTAGTAGAACACTTCGCCGTCCTTTTCCTCGGTGTTCACCAGCATTCCGGCGAATATCTTGTAGGTAGATTTGCGGTAGAGCGTGTTGAAGGTTATCGTGGGGTATTTTCTGTACCAGTCCATGCCGTAGTTGAGCTGTGAACGGTAGTTGAAGTAGCGCGTGAGCTTTGCGAAGTACTCGCCGGTGTTGACGTTGTGACCGTAAAGGATGATGTTCGCCGGAGTGTACTCCGGTGTTATCTTCTCGCGGTAATCTGCGAAAACCGTACCCGTCTTGCTGTAGTCGCCGTTGAGGTTGTGGTCGAGGTAGTAGTCGTTGTCGTCGCCCTGTACGACAACATTGTCAACGAACGGGGAATCCTCGTCGCCCATGGTTATCCAGCCGATAACGTCCTTGTTCTGTTCCAGCAGGGGGAGGAATTCCTCGTTTACTTCGGGGTATTCCTTTACAAGCTCGTCCTTTTTGACCGGGTCGATGGTGACGCTTGCCGAACCGTGATAGATGCTGGAAATCTCCTCGTTGAGCTTGTTGTCCTGCGCGGCGCTGCCGTAGAAAGAGATTATCATTACCAGTGAAACCACCAGCACGACGGCTGCGCCCAGGAAAATGCACTTGCGGATAATTTCAGCGGGCTTGTCGCCTTTCCAGGGGAGGAGGTACTTTGCTATACGCAGGAAAATGCTTTCCTTTTCAACAAAATTAGCCATGATATCGTATCCTTTCAGGACTGTCAGTAACTGAGGAGCTTGGATTTATCCCAGGTGCTGCCTGCCCAGGAGCCGCCCATTCTGCTGTAATAATAATCGAACAGCTTGGGATTTAGGTTCTGCTCGGCAACTGTAACATCCACGGTCTCACTCTCGCCGGGACGCACCTTTCTTGCGAATAACACCCAGCGGGTGTCCACGCTCTTTCCGAGGGGCCAGCTGCAAGTTGACATCGTGAGTATCTGGTCGCCGTAGGTCAGGTCAACGTCGGTGAAGAACCAGCTTCTGTCCATTACGTTGATGATGAAGTTGTTGAAATCGTCCTTGCTGTAGAATTTGGTCTTGTCAACGTAATCGAACACCTCGCCGTACTGGCTCTGGGTGTTGGCTAGAACGCCCGCGAATATCTTGTAGGTTTCGCAGCCGCCGTTCGGCGTCGCCAGCATTACTGTCGGATGCACCTTGTAGAACGCCAGCGGCTCTTTGCTCGCCATGTTAGGAACGTAGTGCGTGACGTGTGCGAAGAACTCGCCGCTTATCATGTTATGACCGTAGAGGATGATGTTGTCGTCCGTGCCATCCCATTTGTTGAGGTAGGAGGAGAATATCGTGCCGGAAACGCTGTCCTCGCGGTAGAGGTTGTGGGTCAGGTAGTAGCTGTTGTCGTATGACTTTACGACTACGTTATTGACCGCTGTTCCGGTTATCTTTATCCATCCCTTTACGTCTGAGTTGGTCGCAAGCAGCTCGTCCCAGTTAGGGCTTATCGGCGTGTTGACCAGCGGAGTTACGTCTATTTCCTCGGTCTGCGATTCGTTTGCGGTGGCGTTGGTGTTGAACGGGTCGTAGTCGGGATTTACGTTGACCAGGCTGTCCTCGGGGACGCCTGCGATATCCGCAATTTTGGAATTGGTTTCCTTATCCGCGCCCATTCCTGTCAGCTGGGTTATCAGCACGATGATGGTCGCAACGAACACGACGACCGCCGCGATGAGCACTATCTTGCGAACCTTTTCGCTGCCGGAATCGTCCGCCTGCGGGAACGTAGCATAGCAGAACCTTGCCCAGCCGGACTTAGGTCTGCCTTTTATCTTATCCTGCTTCTTCGTGGATTTATGCTGCTCGGTATAAAAGTCAAGCTTGTCTACCGCAATATCCCTGGAAGCGTGTTTCTTTGGCTTTTCTGAGTAATTTGCCATCTGATTCACCCCAATTATCTCTTTATCTCTTCAAGCAGCATTGTAAGCGCCTTTTCCGCTGCAAGCGCGCGGATAAGCTCCCGGTCTGGTTCGCCGGGCGCGAATACATAACGCTCGCTGCGGCAGCCGGAATCACTGCTGACCGCTATGCAGACTTCCCCGACGGGATGCTGCTCGCTGCCGCCGGTGGGGCCTGCAACTCCAGTCGTAGAAACGCCGTAATCAGCGCCGGAAAGCGCCCTGACGCCCTCCGCCATCTCTGCGGCGCACTCAACGCTGTACTCGCTGAACCGCTCCAGCACTGCGGCGGGAACGTGGAGCACTTCGTGCTTTATCCGGTTGGAGTAGGAGCAAACTCCCAGCTCAATGACGGCGGAGCTTCCGGAAACGGAAGTCACCGCGCCGGAGATCATGCCGCCGGTGCAGCTTTCGGCGGTGGATATCTTCACGCCGCGTTCGGAGCACTCCCGGACTATCTCCCGGGAAAGCCCTGCTATACTATTATAAATGTTTTCGATGTCCATATCACATGTCAAGATCAACGTTTCTCACGCCGTACTTGAACTGCTTCACCTCGGTTTCCCTTACAGCCTTTTCAATGAGCGGCTCGAAATCGAAAGACGCCTCCGCTGCGAGAATATCCTCCATAGTCGGGCGGGTCTTGGGGTGCTTCGGGGAAAATACCGTGCAGCAGTCCTCGTATGGGAGCGTGGACACCTCGAAAGTGTCGATGTGCCGTGCGATGTCAACTATCTCGCGCTTGTCCATGCCGATGACCGGACGGAATACCGGGTACTCAGCGGCTGCGTTGGTGCAGAATATCGCCGGGAGGGTCTGGCTTGCCACCTGGGCAACGCTCTCGCCGGTGATTATCGCGCCGTAGTCGTTAGCTGCGCAGATACGGTTAGCTATCTTGACCATCAGACGGCGCATGAGCACGGTGAACAGCTCCTCGGGGCAGTTGTCGCGGAGAGCCTCCTGAAGCTCGGTGAACGGAACGCAGTAGAATACGATATTGCCGCACCAGTCGGTAAGCTTTTCGCAGAGTGCCTCGACCTTCATGCGGGCGCGCTCGGAGGTGTAGGGCGGGCTGACGTAATGAATGCAGTCCACGATAAGACCGCGCTTTGCCATCATGTAGCCTGCGACCGGGCTGTCGATACCGCCGGAGAGCATGAGCAGGCTCTTTCCGGAGCTTCCGACAGGCATTCCGCCCGCGCCGGGAATGCGCAGCGCGCTTAGGTAGGCTCCGTTGTCGCGTATCTCAAGGCGCACGGTGACTTCCGGCTCGTGTACGTCCACGCCGATATGCGGGAACGCGTCCAGAATGACTGCGCCGAGCTCCTGCTGTATCTCCGGGGTTTTCATCGGGAACGCCTTGTCGCTGCGCTTGGACTCCACCTTGAAAGTCTTTGCGCCCTCGAGGGCTTCGCGCAGGTACTCGGGAGCGTGCTCCGCGATAACGCTGAAATCCTTAGGGAACACGGCGCAGCGCTGTATCGCGCTGATACCGAATATCTTCTGGAGGCGGTTTATTACCTCGTCGAGGTCGGCTCCCTCCGGGGGAGTGATGTAGATGGTGGACTGCCTGCGGTAAAACTCAAATGTACCGAGCTTTTTCAGGCGGCGCTTTATATTTTTCTGGAGCATGTCCTCAAATGTGGACTTGTTCAGACCTTTGAGGGCTATCTCGCCGTATTTTACAAGAATTATCTCTTTCATTTGTTCTGTTCCTTTTTCGATATTATCTGCGGAATCTCACGATTCCAGCCTTTATTCCATCAAGAAGCGCGTCGATGTCGGCTTCGGTGGTATCCGCGCACATGCTGACCCTTATCGCGCTGTCCGCGAGTTTATCCGGTATTCCGAATGCGGCAAGCACTCCGCTGGTCTTTCCGCGGGAGCACGCAGAGCCGCTGGAAACGTATATCTCGCGCTCCTCGAGCGAGTGCAGCATGATTTCCGAGCGCACGCCCTCAACGCTGAAGTTTACGATATTTGGAACGCAGTTCTCGCCGGAATTGATGGTAATGCCGCCGAGTCCGGAAAGTCCGTCCAGCAGGTGAGCTTTCAGCGCTCCGAAATGCTCCGTAGTTCCATGGTAAGCCTTTACCGCCGCGTCAAGTCCGGCGATGAGTTCCACCGGCTCAGTGCCGCTGCGGAGGTTCTTCTGCTGACCGCCGCCAAGCAGCAGCGGAGAAATACGGACTCCCTTTCTGATGTAGAGCGCGCCTATTCCTTTGCTGGCATGTATCTTGTGTCCGGAAATGCTGATAAGGTCGCCGTCCAGAGGGACTTTCAGGAACCCCTGCACCGCGTCGATATGTACGATGGTCTTGGGATTCTTGCGCTTTACGAGCCTGTAAAGGCGCTTTACGTCGTTGGCGAATCCGGTTTCGTTGTTGACCGCCATGCAGGATACCAGCACGGTATGCTCGTCAACTGCGTCTGCAAGCGCCTGGACGAAATCCGGGTGGTCTTTGGGGGCAAGGCGCTCAACATGGAATCCGCGCTCCTCGAGCTTTGTCATGACGTTGGCGACTGAAGGGTGTTCTATAGCAGTGGTAACGATACGGTCGCCGGAGCGCCTGTAGGTTTCCGCAGCGCCGATAAGGGCTGTGTTGTTGCTCTCAGTAGCGCCGGATGTGAAAAGGATGTCGCCCTCGCCCAGCTTCGCAAGCAGGGTCTTTTTGGCGGCAGCTATTACCTTTTCAGAGCGTATGCCCATTCCGTGAAGCGAGCTTGCGTTGCCGAAGCTGTTTTCCATTGCCGAAAGTATAGCGTCCGCAGTCTCCTTGCATGGCTTTGTGGTAGCGGCGCTGTCTAAATATATCATTTATTTCTCTCCTGTGCATAGTAATGCATTTTATATACTATTATAGTATAGCACACTTTTGTTTATTTGAACAGTCTTTTTTGAAAATTTTCACCTTGATTTCATTGTGATTACGGCAGTATGACAAACGGTTACAAAATGGTTACAAAATCAGGCGAAAAGTTACTGAAAAATTACAGAATCAGGATTTCCGGTTACAATCCTGTCATATATATTGATTTTTCTTTTCTGGTATGCTACAATATGTTCAGAAACACAAGTGACATAACGACATATCAAGAATCATGATAATTGATCCTCCTTCATAAGCAGAACCCCCCGGAGTTACCGGGGGGTTCTGCTTCAGACCGTCGAAAAAGTCACTAAAGTGACTTTTCCGCCGAACATCCGCCCTGCGCGCACGGTTTGTCGGCGTT
>CAKSEO010000023.1 GCA_934446565.1 uncultured Oscillospiraceae bacterium
GACACGGAGGTTGCTGTAGGAAACCAATACAGCTACCGAGTTCTTGCTTACGTCGGAGGAACATGGAGCGACCCGTCTGCTGCGGCTGTTGTTTCACTGACTTCGCCTGTTCCCGAAAAAGTGACCGCAGTTTCTTCCGGCAACAGCGTGGAAGTTACCTGGAATAAAGTCAGCGGCGCAACAAAGTACCGCGTTCAGAAGCGGATAAACTCTGAAAAGTGGATAAGCGTAAGCTACCCGGCCACGAACAGCTTTACCGACACGGAGGTTACTACAGGAAACCAATACAGCTACCGAGTTCTTGCTTACGTCGGAGGAACATGGAGCGACCCGTCTAACTCGGCGGTTGTTCAATTGGCTTAAACCGATTTCTGATCATTACTCAAAATGCTAAATCCATCGCGACCAGCGGCGGCTGGTTGCGGGTAGCCTACGAAAACTGCCCCTGAATGTAAGTCAGGGGCAGTTCAGACCGTCGAAAAAGTCACTAAAGTGACTTTTCCGCCGAACATCCGCCCCACGCGCACAGCGTAAGGCGTAGCCGTCGCCTAGACACTTGTGCGGATAGAAGTGTTTTTTGCCCCGGGAAACCCGGAGCAAAAAACGGATTTCAAAAGCCCGCTTCGCGGGCAAATTCGATTTTTTTCGACAAGCTGAATCAGGAGCCCCCTAATGGGAGCTCCTGATAAATAAACAGTTTCTGCGTTCATAATTCAGAAAGTTTTTTGACGTCAGCGCAGGAATAGTTGACGACGAACCTCCCCGCCGCGATTTCCGGAATGCGGGTGCTTTCGTCGAAGTACTCCGAAAGCGGAGAAATACGAACTCCGCAGTACGTCAGGATATCAGTCAGCGGTGAGCCATTTGGGATATCCAGCAGGAAGTGCAGCCCGGCATTTTCCTCCGAGACGCTGTTTTTCCCGCAGTACCGCTCCGCGAGCGCAAGCGTGAGTTCTCTTACCCGGCGATAGTGCTTCCGCATGCGGCTGATGTGACGTTCGAAGTGGCCGCTCTCGACGAAACGTGCAAGGGTGTACTGCTCGAACGCCGGAACGGGGCAGGAACAGAATCCCAGACGTTCCACCCAGCGTTCGTATAATTCCTGCGGAAGGCAGACGTAGCTTATCCTGACGGATGGCGCGATGGTCATGCTGAACGTATTCATGTAGATGACCCTGGCGGAGGTGTCCATTCCGAACATAGTCGGGAGCGGCCTGCCCGCCCAGCGGAATTCGCTGTCGTAGTCGTCCTCGATGATATATCCATTGCGGCGGGAAGCCCATTTCATCAGCTCCATGCGCCGGGATATCGGCATGACTATCCCGGTGGGGAAGTGGTGAGTAGGCGAGATGTGTACAACGTCAACGTTCTTATAGTAAAGCTCGTCCGCAATGAGACCGTGCTCGTCCAGACCTATAGGCAGGCAGAGCGCTCCGTTGAGCCGGTAGATGCGCGCGGGCTTGTGATATCCCGGGTCCTCCACGGCATAGGTAAGACTGCTGCCGAGAAGCTGCACCAGCAGGTTGTTGAGGTATTCCGTACCAGCTCCGACGATTATGCGGTGCGGCGGTACGTCTATCCCGCGGTAGCTTTTCAGGTGCTCCGAAATAGCTTTTTGGAGCTCCGGAGCTCCTCCCGGAGGCACCGGCGCCAGTAGCGCGGAGCCCTTTTCAAGTATGACAGTCCTCATCAGCCGCGTCCAGACCGAAAACGGAAAAAGCTCGCTCCCGAAAGGCGGCTGCGCAGTATCAGCGGGAGCGGGTATGGCTTCCTCAGAGGAGCTTTCCCGGCTGACCTGCGGCAGGGTGAATTCGGCGGCGCAGACGTAGTACCCGCTGCGCTCTCGCGCGGAAATATAGCCCTCCGCAAGAAGCTGCGCGTAGGCGTTTTCCACTGTGACGACGCTTATCCCAAGGCGTTCAGCCTGAGCGCGCTTTGATGGGAGCTTCGCCCCCTCGGCGAGCCTGCCGGAAATTATATCCTGCTTGATATCGCTGTAAAGCTGTTCATAAAGTATAGTTCGTGTGCCTGCGCTCATTTTATCACTTCCCTCTAATATTATACAACATTCCGACATTATTTGCAATAGCGGAAAATAGTAATTGACGAATGTTGATTTGTGTGATATAATTTTATATATACATATTTTTGAAAGGAAGATACAGACATGAGTTTCAATATACACGACCTGAACCGCGACGCATGCATGCTGAAAGGCCCGCTCCGCAGCGAGGGATACGACTGGTGGTGGCACAGCTTTACCGGCGTAAATACGCGCACCGGAGAGGAGCGCTCGTTTTTCATCGAGTTTTTCCTGTGTAATCCGGAGTTCGGAGGTAGGGCACCCACATTCGGGCAGCTCCCGTTCTGCCGCGACAACGGCGTAAAGCCGTCCTACCTGATGGTAAAGGCGGGAGCCTGGGGAGAGGGCGCAAAGCAGATACACAGGTTCTTCGGCTGGAGCAAGGTAACAGTCAGCCGCAACGCTCCATATTCCGTGATGGCGGAGGACTGCTTCGCTTCGGATTTCGTGCTGAAAGGCAGCGTTGACCTCTCCGAGGAGGAATGCGCGGAGCACCCGGAATACATGTGCTCCGCCGGAAAAATGAGCTGGGACCTCAGGCTGGACAAGCAGGTGGCGTTCAACGTGGGGTACGGCGCGGCGAAGCCGTTCCGCGCAGCGCAGGCGTTTGAGATGTACTGGCACTCCGAGGGAATGAAAACCGCATACACCGGCATTGTGGAGTACGACGGCGAGAAGTACGAGGTAACTCCGGAGCGGTGCTACGGTTACGCTGACAAGAACTGGGGCAGGGGATTCACCTCGCCGTGGGTGTGGCTCAGTTCAAACGACCTGTTCAGCAATATCACCGGAAAGGCGCTGAAAAACAGCGTGTTCGACATCGGAGGTGGTCAGCCTAAGGTCGCGGGAGTTTCTCTCGGCAGACAGCTTCTATCCGCATTCTACTACGAGGGACAGGAGTTCGAGTTCAACTTCTCGAAGCCCGCTCTGTTCACGCAGACCCGCTTTGACTGTGATGAGACTGACGCGGAAATAAAGTGGCACATAGCGCAGACATCCGCATACGGAAAGATAGAGGCGCGCATCAGCTGCCCGAAGTCGGAGATGCTGTTCATGAATTATGAAGCTCCTGACGGCTCAATGCCGCTGAAGCGCCTGTGGAACGGCGGCACCGGAAAGGGCAGGATAAAGCTCTGGGGGAGGGACTCCGACGGTAAGCTGTACCTTGTTGACGATATTCGCGCGGAGCATGTCGGCTGTGAATACGGAGAGCGCGGCAGGTGAAATTTGACAGGAACTACATGATACGCGCCGCAGTCTGCACGGGACTTGCGGCGGCGATGGTAGGTACAGCTGAGCTGCTTGGCGAAAAGGAGATAATTTTCCCGGAGATAACCGCGCTGACTGTCGGCGCGATAGCCGCTCCGAAGCATTCCTGGCGGGTCAGCCGGACGCGGATGGTGCTGCTTATCGCGCTCTGCTCCGTCATCGGAATACTTATTGTAAGGTTCAGCCCGTTCCCGAAAGCGGCGGGACTTGCGGCGGCGTATGGGGTCTGTCAGGTGATTTTCCTGCTTTCAAGGACGAGCTTTGCGCCGATGATATCCGCAGCGGCGCTCCCCGTGCTGATGGGGACGGAAACCGTTATCTACCCGATATCTGCGGTCAGTATGACGCTGCTGACCTGCCTTGCGCAGTACATACTCGAGCGCGCCGGGGTCTGCCAGCCGGAGGAATTCCAGCCGCTTCCGGAGCCTGACGGATTCATGTGGGGCTCGGCTGGAGTCAGGACTGTTGTTGCGGGCGCGCTCGCGTTTCCGCTGATACATTTCGGAGTGCAGTTCTGTATTGCTCCGCCGCTGCTGGTGGCGTTCACGGAGTTTTCGAATCCGCAGAGCAAGGCGCGGGCGAAGCCGGTGAAAACTGTGTTTATCATTGCCGCGTGCGCGTTTGCGGGGGCTTTGCTGCGGTACTTGCTGTGCAGCTGCGCGGGGCTTCCGCTTACTGTTGCAGCGGTCCTGTCGGTGGCTGCGGCGCTCGCTGCGATGAAAGCGGCGGGGCAGTTCATTCCGCCCGCTGGCGCGCTGGGAGTGCTGCCGATGATAATTCCGGAGGAAGCGCTTGCGGTTTATCCGGTCGAGGTGCTTGCAGGTGCGGCTGCGTTCATGGCTGCGGCGCTCTGTTTCCGGAGGAAGAAAGCATAATAAAACGCCCTGCCGGAAGCAGGGCGTTTCAGCTTGTCGAAAAAATCGAATTTGCCCGCGAAGCGGGCTTTTGAAATCCGTTTTTTGCTCCGGGTTTCCCGGGGCAAAAAACACTTCTATCCGCGCAAGTGTCTAGGCGACGGCTACGCCTTACGCTGTGCGCGTGGGGCGGATGTTCGGCGGAAAAGTCACTTTAGTGACTTTTTCGACGGTCTGAAACGCCCTGCCGGAAGCAGGGCGTTTCAATTATCTGCGTTTGTCGTATATTCTGTGAAGCTCCTCCCAGGACGGGGCGGCGTCTTTAAGCTCCTTGTAGGCAGCGCATTCCACGCCAGAATTGAGCACTATCTCGTCCATCTTTACCGCGAGTCCCTCCATCTCGGAAACCGCGTGCCTGCAATGGTCGGAAGCTGCCATTTCCCCCAGCTTCGGCTTGAACATGATGTACAGCATGGCGTTCATCATACTGCGCTTTGCACCGGATTTGTAATACGCGTCCTCGCCCTCGGGTCTGATTGGGCAGCCGTTTTTTTGAGCGTTTCAAAGGCGTTGGAAGTCGCGTCAAGAAGCGTTTTGCGCTGTTTCCCGGTGCATTTCCGCAGCTCGCAGCCGACTATGTAGCACAGCCGTGCGATAGGTACGATAAAAGGCGGCGTGGCACTTGTACCATGCGTCCATGTCGTCCATCCATTTTATTTCAAAATCCGCTCCGAAGAAAGTTTCATTAATTATGCGGGTGATTTCCTCGGGAATGGTCTCCCCGAGCCCTCCTAGGACCATTGACGGCTTGTGGAGCGAGAGCACTTCGGTGTAATCCTCGTAGCGGTTACCGCCCGTGCCCTGGAATCCGAACAGCACTGTCTTTCCGCCCGCTTCGATTATCTGATGCTTCATTTCTGGAGCAGATAGGTTATTCCCGACCAGCACGACTGCGGAGCAATCCGATTCGCCGAGGGTTTTCAGCAGATTCCACTGCTGTTCGTGCTGCATTACCGAGAACGCAAGGTCGCGAAGTGTTCAGCTGGTATTTCGCCGACTACGCGGGGGTTATCGGTATTGATGACCTTTTTTCCGTGGAATTTCGTGCGGAGTCCGTATTTTTCGAGTTCCTCGCGGCGTTTACCGCGGGCGAGGACTGTTACTTCGTTTCCGTTTTGTGACAGGACGTGTATCAGCAGGCTGTCGATAATTCCGGAACCGCAGACCAGTATTTTCATTGTAATACCTCCGATTAGGTTTACCTAACAGGATGATTATAGCCCTCCCAATGGTATTTGTTAATATAAATTAGAGAATACTAACAACGGGTTATAAACTTGACGAAAATTCAGTCGTACTTGTTCTGGTAAGTCTTGTTGCGCCGCAAATATCAACGGGGTAATACGTTTTTTGTCTTAGAGATAGGATAGCATGAGTTGTACAGCCGCATGAGTTTCGACCCGTCTGTGGCGGTAATCTTGGATGCTCAGGTCGAATGCCGGAAGCCTGGTTTTTCAACTTGTAGACTATTCAGGATCAGAAAATATTTTAAAAATCCTGCTTTGAGTACTTGACAAAATTACGATAATGGTGTAAAATAATATATGTTATTTTGTGGAGACGTATCGAAGTGGTCATAACGGGGCTGACTCGAAATCAGTTAGGGCTTTGCCCCCGCGAGTTCGAATCTCGCCGTCTCCGCCAATATCGTGTAGAACCGCATTGCTCTGCGGTTCTTTTTTTATCGGGAAAAGAGCGGAAAATTTAAAACCATATTGATTTTTTCGGAATTCTACTATATAATTAATTCTGACATAACATTCCGCAAAGCGGACGGAGGTACCAACATGACTATTACAGATCTTAGCGGAGAGTGGGAAGTTTTCCTTGACGAAAGCAAGGGAAACGCACTTCCCGAAAGATATCCCGACAGAATAAACCTGCCTGATTCAACATCCAATGCAGGGCTGGGAAAGCTCAATACAGAAACCGAGTACGGCTGCCTGACCGACCTGCACAAATTCGAGGGATACGCCTGGTTCCGGCGCAGCCTGGAAATAACCCCTGACATAGCAGGAAAAAATCTGACCCTGTTCCTTGAGCGCACACGAAAGACCCGCGCCTACCTTGACGGAAAGCTCGTCGGGGAGTACTGCTCCCTGTGCACGCCGCACCGCTACGACTTGACCGGAGCGGCAGCCGGAGTTCACGAGCTGGTCATCTGCGTAGACAACACGGACTATCCCACCGGCGGCGGACACCTGACCTCCCGCGACACCCAGACTAACTGGAACGGTATTGTCGGCAGGATAGAGCTCCAGGCACGCGAGGCGTACCCAGAGTACATCTACGCAGTACCCGACCCGGATAACCGCAGGCTGCACGTCCGCGCACAAATAAAGGGAGCAGAGTGCGCAACAGCCGAGCTGCGCGTGTTCGATACAACGCAGGAATACGGGACGGCGAAATCAGTGGTGTCTGCCGCGCCGCTGGAGTGCGACATCCAGCTATCCGAAAATACACCCCTCTGGAGCGATTCCGACCCGGCGCCGCTCAGCCTGGAGATCACCATCGGCGAAGACCGCTATACCGTGACTACTGGACTGCGCCGCATGAGCTCCGATGACCGCACGCTCCTCATCAACGGACGACAGACGTTCCTGCGTGGAAAGCACGACGGACTTGTGTTCCCGCAGACCGGATACATGCCGACTGACGTGGATTCCTGGCTGAAATTTTTCGAGACCCTCGGCGAGTACGGGATAAATCACGTCCGCTATCACACATGCTGCCCTCCCGACGCGGCATTCGAGGCTGCGGATATCCTGGGATTCTATCTCCAGCCGGAGCTGCCGTTCTGGGGAACTGTCCCGGATGAGTTCGGCGCGGAGCATGAGTTCCTGCGCGAGGAGGGCTGGCGCATGCTCAGGGAATTCGGACATCATCCTAGCTTCGTCATGATGAGCATGGGCAACGAACTCTGGGGCAGCAAAGAACGTCTAAACGAGCTCATTGCGGGTTACAAGGCGGAGTTCCCGGATAAGCTCTACGCGGGCGGCTCGAATAATTTCCAGTTCGTTCCCTGCGTGCTGGAGCAGGAGGATTTCTTCAGCGGAGTGCGGCTCGGTGCGACCCGGCTTATCCGCGGCAGCTACGCGATGTGCGACGCTCCCCAGGGTCATATCCAGACCGAGCGCCCGAACAGCCTGCATAATTACGACCCGCTGATAGACGAGGCTGCGGCTCTGGGCGGCACGCAGGTCATAGATGAAAACGGCGAGATAATGATACAGTACGGCACGGAGATGAAGAAAGTCAAGGCGGAAAGCTGGGACAACATCTCGGTGCACGTCCCCGTCATTTCACATGAAGTCGGGCAGTACGCGGTGTTCCCGGATTTTGATGAGATCAAGGACTACACAGGTCCGGTGCGCCACGAGGCGTATGCAGCTTACAAAAAGGGACTTGAGGAAAACGGAATGCTCCGTCGCTGGAAGGATTTCTTCCGCGCGTCCGGGGCGCTTGCCGTGGACTGCTACCGCCGGGATATTGAAACGGCGCTGCGAAGCTCCATGATGAGCGGGTTCCAGCTGCTGGATATCCAGGATTTCCCGGGGCAGGGCGTTGCAACTGTCGGGATACTCAACGCACATATGAAGTCTAAGGGGCTGGTAACTCCGGAGGAGTGGCGGCGGTATTGCGCCGAAACGGTAGTCCTCGCGGAGCTTGACAGGTTCGTTTACAGCGCGGCTGACGAGATACAGTGCGGTCTGCTTGCGTCTTCGACCGAGCAGGGATTCTCGGCTGGTAAGATAGACTGGGAGTTGAGCGTTGACGGCGCTGTCGTAGATTCCGGCGTCTCTGAGATAAAGGAGCGCAACGGCAGGCTGTACCGCGCGCAGAGCATTTCGTTCACGATAGGCTGCGACAAGCCGGTTACTGCCAACCTGCACCTTTCCATTGAGAATGAAGCTCAGAACGACTACACGCTTTACATCTACCCCAACATAGATGTTGATATAACCGAAAACAGCATAACGAGTGGCGATAAGCGCATAGAAATTACCCGCGACCCCGACCGCGCAAAGCAGGGCAGGGCGCTTTACATACCAGACCTGGGCGATGACGCTCTCCCCGGGGAGTACTGCACGGATTTCTGGTGCTACGGAATGTTCCGCAGCATTTCCGAGAGTATGGGAAAGCCTGTCCCGACAGGCACGCTGGGATTACTCATCGACAACAAGTCGGAGCTGCTTGCGGATTTCCCCTGCGACAGCCACACCACGCCGCAGTGGTACGAGATCGTATCGCACAGCCGCTGCGCCGACCTGAGCGGAACTGACATCGAGCCGGAAGTCTGGGTCATCGACAATCCCGAGCGCCGCAAGCGCCTAGGATTGCTCTACCGTCAGGACAGAATGGTGTGCTGCACATCCCGTCTGTGGGAGATAGCCGACCGCCCGGAGGTAAAGTGGTTCGCATACAGCCTGCTGGAATATCTGGGCAAATAAGGTTTCGCCTATAATTCACAAACAGCTGCTTGACAAACAGCGGTTTACGGTGATATAATCAATATGTTGAAATAAACCGAAAGGAGCATACAACATGAACGAAGCATTGAAGAACATAGTGACCCGCAGAAGCGTCAAGGCATACAAGCCGGAAATGCCTCCGCAGGAGCTCATCGACCAGGTAGCCGAGGCGGGAACTCACGCTCCCACCGGAATGAACCGCCAGTCCCCGATAATCATCGAGGTCACTGATAAGGCGACCCGCGACAAGCTTTCCGCGATGAACGCTGCGGTGATGGGCGCGAAAACAGACCCGTTTTACGGCGCGCCGGTAGTGCTCGTGGTGCTCGCTGACAAGTCCGTTGGAACGTACATGTACGACGGCAGCCTTGTGATGGAAAACCTCATGCTTGCCGCTAACGCGGTAGGACTGGGCAGCTGCTGGATACACCGCGCCAAGGAGGAATTCGAATCCGAGGAGGGTAAAGCGCTTCTCAAACAGCTCGGTATCGAGGGCGATTACGAGGGCATAGGACACTGCATTCTCGGCTATCCTGCAGGGGATATCCCCGCCGAAAAGCCCCGCAAGGAAAACTGGGTATACAAAATTTAATGCACGACTCCGCGTCCATTAAAGGGTGCGGAGTTTTTTTGCGCTGACCGCTGTAAACGCTTGACAATGTGACCGCGCACGGGTATAATTAAGATATACTCTATTGAAAGGAACACCGCCATGACAGTCAACACCGAAAACAACCGCCTGACCGCCTCGTTCGGGGGCGCGCGGCTCATAGTAGAACCCTGGGGAGAAAGCTCCGTCAGAGTGCGCATGTACCCTGCGCTCTGCGACATTGCAGAGGACGAGCGGCTGAGCGGCTCGCCGTATTACAGCGCGCTCACCGAGCCCGTTACCCATGCCTGCACCATCCGCAGCGAGGAGGTAGACACCACCGACCCGTGGTACAAGGGCGAGGAATACGCGCAGTACCACCAGACCGGCGTGAACTACTACCTCACCAACGGAAAGCTCACCGTAAAGCTCGACAACGAGGGAAGAATGTCGTTCCTGAATCAGCGCGGCGAGGTGCTCACCGAGGAATACTGGCGCGACCGCAACCGCATAA
Organism: uncultured Oscillospiraceae bacterium; assembly: GCA_934446565.1. GTDB lineage: Bacteria > Bacillota > Clostridia > Oscillospirales > Ruminococcaceae > CAG-115. The sequence goes on from CAKSEO010000023.1 coordinate 9,842, forward strand.
ATCGCTACTGCGTGCCGCTGCGCATAGTCGCAAGGGAGCTGAAGCCCCGCCAGGGCGGCACGGATTACGAGCTGACCGCGCGTTTCGAGGCTTACGATGACGAGAAGATTTTCGGCATGGGTCAGTATCAGGACAGCCACCTGAACAAGAAAGGGTCAGTCCTGGAGCTGTGCCACCGTAATTCCCAGGCGAGCGTTCCGTTCTTTATTTCAAGCCGTGGCTACGGATTCCTGTGGAACAATCCCGCGGTAGGTACGGCGACATTCGGCACGAACAAAACTGAGTGGTACGCGAGGTCAACGCGCTATCTGGATTACTTCATAACCGCCGGGGACACCCCCGCCGAGATAACCGAGCACTACACTGCGGCTGCGGGCAGAGCGCCGAGAATGCCGGAGTACGGTCTGGGCTACTGGCAGTGCAAGCTGCGCTACCGCACGCAGGAGGAGCTGCTTTCCGTCGCGCGGGAGCACAAGCGCCGGGGACTTCCGATGGACGCCATCGTTGTGGATTTCTTCCACTGGACGCGCCAGGGCGACTTCAAGTTCGAGCCCCGGGACTGGCCTGACCCGCAGGCGATGGTAAAGGAGCTGAAATCCATGGGCATTGAAACCGTGGTTTCAGTTTGGCCTACGATAGACGAGCGCAGCGAGAATTTCGGCGAGATGGCGGACAAGGGAATGCTGGTTTCCGCCGACCGTGGAAACGGGCTGCACATGACCTGGATGGGCAATACGGTGTTCTATGACGCAACAAATCCGGAGGCGCGGAAGTTCGTCTGGGACAAGTGCCGCGAGAACTACTACAGCAAGGGCATACGCTGCTTCTGGCTGGACGAGGCGGAGCCGGAGTACGGACCCTACGACTTCGATAATTACCGCTACTATGCAGGAACGGCGCTCCAGTGCACGAACATTTACCCGCTGATGTACGCCAAGGGATTTTACGACGGACTGAAAGCCGCCGGGGAGAAGGACGTGCTTAGCCTGGTGCGCTGCGCCTGGGCGGGCAGCCAGAAGTACGGCGTGCTCACCTGGTCGGGGGATATCCACTCGAGCTTCCGCGCGATGCGCGAGCAGATACAGGCGGGTCTTTCGATGAGCGTTGCGGGTATTCCCTGGTGGACTTCGGATATCGGTGGATTCCTGGGCGGAAATATCCAGGACGAGGGCTTCCGTGAACTGCTGGTGCGCTGGTTCGAGTGGGGCTGTTTCTGCCCGGTATTCCGCATGCATGGAGAGCGCTCTCCATGGTACGAGCGCGAGGAGGAGTTCATCGACGGCGTGCGCCAGCTCACCTCCGGTCAGGATAACGAGGTGTGGAGTTTCGGCGACGACAACTACGAGATACTGAAAAAGTACCTGTTCGTCCGTGAAAAGCTCCGCCCGTACATGAGAAAAACGATGGATGAGTGCTCCGCAGTCGGCGCTCCTGTAATGCGCCCGCTGTGGTACGAATTTCCGGACGACCCCGAGGCATGGAACACCGAGGATGAATACACCCTTGGCGCGTCGCTGCTGGTAGCTCCCGTTACCGAGCCTGGCGCGACCGAGCGCAGCGTGTACCTCCCTGCAGGGACGGTATGGAAAGACAGCAGCACAGGCACGCTCTATAAGGGAGGTCAGCGCGTGACCGTACCCGCGCCCATCGACGTTATCCCGGTATTCGTCCGCGGAAACGAGGACATCGAGGTGTACTGATGACCTACTCCGGCATTGTGGAGGGCGAGTTTATCCGCAGGCTGAACCGTTTCGTATGCGAGGTACGGGTGGATGGCGAGGTCTGCACGGCGCACGTCCGGAACACCGGGCGCTGCACCGGAGTGCTGTCCCCGGGAGCGGAGGTAAGCCTGCAGCGCAGCGCCGACCCGGCGCGGAAAACTCCGTTCACGCTCATCGCGGTGAAAACTACGCAGTACGGCTGGGTGAATCTCGACAGCCTTGCCCCCAACGTGATGGCGGGGGAGTGGCTGAAAGGGCAGGGGTTCGACCTGATACGCCCCGAGTACAGCTTCGGGGAAAGTCGCATCGACTTCTACATGGAGCGCTCCGGGGAGCGTTACCTTATGGAGGTCAAGGGCTGCACCCTCGCGGAAAACGGCGTCGGGTTATTCCCGGACGCGCCGACAAAGCGCGGCGCAAAGCACCTCCGGGAGCTTTCCCGGGCGGCTGGACAGGGCTACCGCGCGGTGGTCGCGTTCGTCATAATGCTGAACGGTGTAGAGCGCGTTGAGTCAAACGCTGCTATCGACCCGGAGTTCGCCGGGGAATTCGCGAGAGCGGTACGCGCAGGCGTAAAGCGGGTTTTCATCAGGTGCAGATGTACCGCTGACAGCGTTACGCTGGAATAAAATAACCCCGCCGGGTCGTTACCGGCGGGGTTTGCTGCGTGTGGAATGGCTTCAGGCTGCTTCCTTTGTGTCTACAGTGGAGGGCGAATCGGCAGAAGCGGAGGCTTCTGCTGTTGCGGCTGCCTGGGCTGTGGAGGGATTGCTGACGTCGCTGGCTTCGCTTGGAGTTTCAGCGGTTGCAGTCGCTGATTCCGCAGTGCTGACAGCCTGGGATTCAGCGGTTGAAGCTGTCGGAGCCGCTGTAGTCGTGGCTGCGGTTGTCGACTTATTGCCGGATTTATCGGACTTTCCGGCTTCGGCGGTAGCCTCAGCGGTGCTTGCCTTGTATGTCTCGATGGTGACGGAAGAAATCACCACATCCTGTATCGGCATGGATTTTTCGCCGGACGCGTTGGTGGTTACATCCACGGTGTTTATCTTGTCGATAACGTCGAATCCCTCGTATATCTGACCGAACACGGTGTAGCCGCCGTCTATCTGGTAAAGCCCGCCCACCTTGTTGTACTTTGCTGCGGCAGCTTCGCCGTTTTTCTTGATGAATGCGGCGTTGTTGCTGTAGTAGGTCTGCTGGTAGGTGAGGAGCTTTGTGTCATCGCTCACGGTATCGGCAGCCTCGGCGGTGGAATCCTCTGCGGGAGCGCTCTCTGCTGCGCTTTCGCCCGCGAGCTTCTGCGCGAGCTCGTCAGCCTTTGCCTGGACCTTTGCAGCGTCTATTTTCGAGGTGTCGGTCGGGGTCTTGTTGCTGACGATGTAGAACTGCACGGAGTTGTTGCCGTATGCGTCTGCGGCGTAGCCGAGCGCGCCGTAGAAATTGCGGGCTTTCTCGCTGACCTCTATCGGGAACGTAGTCGCGTTCGCCGCTGCGTCCTCGCCTAAGTACGCGGCGGTACCGCCAGTGCCGTCGCCATTGAGCGAACCTCCCTGGATGTAGGTGTCTTTAATTACACGGTGTATCTTCAGTCCGTTGTAATAGCCCTGTTCGGCAAGCTTGATGAAATTCTCCACGCCGACCGGAGCGATGTCAGGGAACAGCTTGGCGCGGACCGTGCCGTAGTCCTTGAACTCTATCACGGCTATCTTGTCGCCGTCCGCAAAGGTGATATCCCCGATGTTGCCGCTGGACGCGCCGGAACCTCCGAAAAGCGAGCAGCCTGCGGAGGAAATGAGCATTCCCGCCGAAAGGACTGCGCTCAAAAGAACTCGTTTGAAATTCATGGTTTTATCCCTTTCCGTCAGATGGTCAGTCGGCTGTGTAGACCTTAACTGACTTGATAATGATGTCCTGAACAGGCTGGCTGTTTTCGCCGCTGGAGCCGGTAGTTACCTCGACCGCAGAAATGTTGTCGATAACGTCAAAGCCCTCGACCACCTGACCGAATACTGTGTAGTCGTCGTCCAGCGAGGGAGTGCCGCCCTGTTCCTTGTACTTGTCCGAAAGGCTGCGGAGCTTTTCGGCGGTCTTGGTATAGCTTTCGATGTAGTAGTTGTAGTATTCGTAGCCCTCGGAGCCTGCTTCGTACTTGTCGCGTTCAGCGGTGAGCTCCGCGATAGCCTTGTCGTAGTCAGCAGGGTCGTCAACGGACTTGCTGTTCACGATGTAGAACTGCGTGGTGTTCTGACCTGCGGCGTTGGCGTAGCAAAGCGCGCCGTAGAAGTGCCGCGCCTGGTCGCTGACCTCTATTCCAAAGGAGGTAGCGCCGTCGTCTGTGCCGGTATACGCGGCGTTGCCGCCGGTGCCGTCACCGTTGAGGGAGCCGCCCTGGAACATGAACCCGTCAATTACGCGGTGTATGCTCTTTCCAGTGTAGAAACCGTCCTGCGCAAGCTGTATGAAGTTCTGTACGCCGACCGGCGCGATATCTGGGAACAGCTTCGCTCTGATGGCGCCGAATCCCTCGATCTCGAATTCTGCATAGATATCCCCGGACTGTATCTCGACATCACCAACATTGCCTCCGCTTGCGGGAGCGTTATTCACCATATCCGCAGCCGAGAGGTCAGCGCTGCCGGCTATTTCGGACAGCGAATAAATGTCTGCGCTGGAATTGCCTGAATTATTAGAGCTGCACGCGGTGAAGCTTGCGACGCAAGCCGCCGCAAGGATCGCAGCCATAAGGTTTCTTATCTTCATTTCGTGTCCCTTTCTTACTGCTCGGCGGTGCCGGAGCCTTCCTCGCTGTGGTAGGTGTCTATCTTTACTGATTTGACCAGAACGGTGTCAACAGTGCGGTAGGTATTTTCGTCGGACTGGATGTTGCAGAGCTTTTCCACAACGTCAAGCCCCTCGTAGGTCTGACCGAAAACGGTCACAGAGCCCGCCATGCCGAACACGCCGCCGACCTCGATGAACTTATCGAACAGGTTCGAGAGGTTCGCCTTTTCAACGTCGGTGCGCTTTTCGCTTTCCGTCATGGACTTCTTGAGCTCGTCGATCTGCTCCTGAGTCATTGTGTCATCGTTGTTGCAGACGAGGTAACGCGCGTCGGAGTAGCCAGCAAGCTCGGAGTAAGTCACCAGCGCGCCCCGGAACGGCCACAGATTCACGTTGTATTCATGCGCGAGCGCTTCATCGTCGCTGTCGCGGCCGGTGTAGACGCCCTTGTCGTTCTCGTGACCGCCGGTCAGGAAGTAGGTGTCCTGGACGACGGCGTAAACGGGCAGACCGTCGTACTGACCTGCTTCGGCGCGTTCAACGAACTTTGCGACGGTGTTCGGGCAGTACTCATCGTAGAGCACCGCGCGGAATTCACCGAGGTCGGTGTCGAAGATCGCGATGGTGTCGCCCTCCTGCGGAGCTTCAAGCTGAACAAGCTCGATGCTGGAAAAATCGTAATCCTGCATAGCGTTGTAGCTGGAGCTTGTGAACGTGCAGCCGGAAAGTGCGAGCGTGCTTCCCAGCACGGTTAGAGCCGCGAGCGCGGCGATAATTCTTTTTTTCATCAGTTTCCTCAAATTTATGCTTTCTTGACAATAGTGCCCTGACGGGTCTCCTCGACTACCCAGCCGAGTGCCTTTATCTGGTCGCGGATGGAGTCGGCGAGCGCGAAATCCTTAGCCTTGCGGGCAGCCTTGCGCTTCTCGATGAGGTCGGTTATCTCTGCGGGGATCTGTTCCTCATCGTTCTTATTATACAACAGACCGAGCACGTTTGTCAATGCCGTGAACTCGTCGTTATACGCCTTGAGAGTGCCCTTTGTCGCATTACTCTCAGCAATAACGGTGTTTATCTTGCGGACTAGCTCAAAAATGGTGGAGATACCGTCGGCAGTGTTGAAATCGTCGTCCATTACGCGGATAAACTGCTCCTGAGCTTCCTTGACGTCTGCGAGAGCCTGCGCGGAAGCCTCTCCCTCGGGGGCGGAGGATATCGCACGGTTCAGTGTATCGCGGCAGGTGTACAGACGCTGGAGCGCAGCCTTGCAGCTCTCGATGACCTCGATGGTGTAGTTGAGCTGGCTGCGGTAGTGAACGGACAGCAGCATGAAGCGGATAGGCTCATAGCCGTACTCCTTGGAGAGGTCGCGCACCATAAAGAAATTGCCCTTGGATTTTGACATCTTGGTGCCGTCAACATTAAGCATTCCGTTGTGCATCCAGATGTTGGCGAGAGGCTGACCGGTCGCGCATTCGCTCTGCGCTATCTCGTTTTCGTGGTGCGGGAAGATGAGGTCTGCGCCGCCGCCGTGGATATCCAGAGTGTCGCCGATGTAGTGGCGGCTCATTGCAGAGCACTCGATGTGCCAGCCGGGTCTGCCCTTGCCGAACGGGGAATCCCAGTAAGGCTCACCGGGCTTGGCAGCCTTCCAGACAGCGAAGTCCATCGGGTCGCGCTTCTTGTCGCCGACCTCGATACGCGCTCCCGCCTGGAGGTCCTCAAGCGGCATGTGGGACAGCTTGCCGTACTCCGGGAACTTGGAGGTCTCAAAGTAAACGTCGCCGTCTACCTCGTAAGCGTATCCCTTTTCGATGAGGGTCTTTACGATGTCGATGATGATATCCATGTTCTCGGTGACTTTGGGATGAACGTCTGCGCGGCGCACGTTGAGCCCGTCAGCGTCGGTGAAGTACTCCTTGATAGCGTTCTCGGAGACTTCGTGAGCGGTCTTGCCGAGCTCGTTCGCCTTCTTGATTATCTTGTCGTCAACGTCGGTGAAGTTCTGAACGTAGAACACCTTGTATCCGCGGAACTCAAGATATCTGCGGAGCGTGTCGAAAACGCACAGTGCGCGGGCGTTGCCGATGTGGATAAGGTTGTAGACCGTCGGACCGCACGCGTAGATTTTTACTGTGCCGGGAGTGATGGGTTTCAGCTCCTCTTTCTGGCGGGTCATGGTGTTGTAGATCTGCATATTATTTTTCCTCCTGAGAGTTTTTATTCTTGATTTCAAGCTGCTTTTTCAGCTCGTCTATCTGCTGTTCCAGGCACTCTATCTTGTACATGTGCTCGCACAGCAGCTGTGAAACAGGGTCTGGAATGTGTATCTGGTCGAGGTCGCTGTTGCCTACGCGCACGCCGTCGCGCTTGACGACCCTCGCGGGAACTCCGACTGCGGTACAGTTCGGCGGGACCTCCTCCAGCACGACCGCGTTGGCGGCTATCTTGCAGTTATCCCCTATCTTCATCGGACCCAGGACGCGCGCGCCCGCACCGACCATAACGTTGTTGCCGAGGGTAGGGTGGCGCTTCCCGGTGTCCTTGCCGGTGCCGCCGAGGGTGACGTTCTGGTAAAGCGTACAGTAGTCGCCTATCTCAGTGGTCTCGCCGATGACTACGCCGGCGCCGTGGTCGATGAAAAGCCCCTTGCCGATCTTCGCGCCGGGGTGTATCTCGATGCCGGTCCTGTTCCTACAGCTCTGGGATATCCAGCGTGCGATGAAGAAGTGCCCGTGCTCGTAGAACCAGTGGGCTCTGCGGTAGGACCTCACCGCCTTGAACGACGGATAGAGGAATATGACCTCCAGCGCGGAGCGCACAGCGGGGTCGCGCGCCTTTATCGAATTTATCTCTTCTTTGAGACGGTCAAACATAGTAACCTCCGGGTATCAGTTAAAAAGGAACTGCACACCGCGTACAAAAAAACCTCCGCACCGGTGTGGTGCGAAGGCGTGTTACCGCGGTTCCACTTCGCTTCGGGCTGACGCCCCTCAAAGCCCCTTAACGCGGGGAAACGCAGACGGCTACTGTGGAACGCGCGTTCCGTGGGTTCGCCGCCCGGGCTCACAGCCGCACTTTCACAGGGTCCCGCCGCAGCGCTCTCACCAACGCGCCGCTCTCTGGGGGTGGGGTATCCGGTTACTCTGACTGATCAAAGCCTTTGCTATAATTACATATATTATACAATATTCCGCTGCAAATTTCAAGTAGTGAACGAGGATTTTATGAAATTTCACGAAATATTCACGTCAGCAGAATGAACGCAAGCGCCGCAATGAGCTTCATATCGGCTTTTTCGTGCAGCAGCAGTACTATCAACGCGATTATCAGCAGTGAATCCCTGTCGCTGGTCAGCCGTTGAAGAAACCCTCCGCTACCCGTCTGATATTGCCGTGGAGCAGGGGACGGGCAGTCACAGTGCTGGGCGGAGGACGCTTCCTCCGGTTCGCTGGCGGGCTGCGGAGGGAGCTGCTCCGCGCGGCTGTTGAATGATTCCACTGTGCGGTACAGCGGAGAATTTTCAGTGTTCCATACCATACTATCCCCCCTGATTTCCGAACAGACCGCTTTCCTTGAGCAGCGGGAGCAGCGCAGCAAGTTTGAGCAGCCGCAGCGCTGTGTCCACCTTGCTGCGGTTTTCCTCGCGCAGCAGCGGCTTCAGCGCCAGAAGCAGCCGCTCGTCGTTGGAGGTGTTCCCGGCGGCGCTGAGCAGTCCGGCGATTTTTGCCATGTCCGCGAAGTTGAGCCCGGAAAACAGCCCGCCGGAGCTGTCGGAGCTCTCCTCCGACATGCTGCTGTCCTCCGGTGCGTCCTCGGCAAGCGCACGGAGAATATCCTCTATATTATCCATGCGCCGCACCTCCATTCTGTGTTAACGAGCTATTTCATGCCGCCAAGGAGTTTGAGGACCTCCTCGGGCGAACCAGCCGATTTTAGCTTTGACATCAGCTCCCTGTCGGCAAGCACCCGGCGGAGCTTTTCCTTGTCGCTTTTTGTGAGTATCGAGGAAAGGGAGCTGAGATCCTTTTTCTCAAGCGTTTTCCGTAGATCGTCCGGTGAGGAGCCCAGCTTTTCACTTGCTGACTTGATCAGCTTGTCGAGTTCATTGTTGTTCATGTCAAGTACCTCCTGAGATATGGCAGATCATGTAAAATCGTGTGAATTTTTCGTGAAAAAACTGCAAAGCCCCCTTTTATTCAAAACATTTTTATGATATAATATGTATAAGTAGAACATATAGAGAGAATAAAACAAAGCGGAAAGGAAAACCTATTTTGAAGATATTAGTCGTATCCGATACACATCGGAATTTTCATGTCCTGGATGATATCGTCAACGAAAATCTGGACGCAGACCTGATAATCCACCTGGGCGACGGCGAAAACGAGGCGCGGGATATCCACAACCTTCACCCGGAAAAGCCGATGATCTACGTTGCGGGGAACTGCGATTACGGAATGCACCGTTCCAAGGAGATAGTGACTGTCAGCGGGTATAAGATCTATTGCTGCCACGGCCATAACGAAAATGTTCACGGCGGGCTAGACGGGCTGGTCGAGCAGGCGAAGCTGAACGACTGCTGTATCGCGCTGTACGGTCACACGCACCTCCATCGCACCGAAGTCATCGACGGCGTGTACGTAATGAATCCCGGCAGCCCTGACAGCCCGAGAAACCATACCGACCCGTCCTACGGAATAATCAACATCTCCAGCGACGGAGAGATCAGAATGAGCATAATGAAGGTGAAAAAGAGTGCTGAACAGAATAACGCTTGACGAGGTAGATTCCACCAACAACTACCTGAAGCAGCACCGCGGCGAGCTCCCGGACGGCACGCTTGTGACCGCGGGACTACAGACCGCCGGAAAAGGCAGGCGGGGTCACGACTGGCTTGCAGACCGTGGGATGCTGCCGATGTCGCTTCTGCTGAAGCAGGCTCCCCACCCCGATACGGTGACGCTGTGCGCAGGCGTTGCGGTGTGCGAGGCTCTGGAGCAGTTTCTGCCCGGGGAAAGCCTGGGTATCAAGTGGCCTAATGATATCATTTTGCGTGGTCACAAGCTATGCGGTATTCTATGCGAGAGCGTGTGTTTTGGTTCCTCGATTGACATCGTGTGCGGCATAGGCGTGAATCTTACGCAGACCGCGGAGTTTTTCGAACGCGCTAATATCCCGCACGGAGGCTCGGTGGAAATGCTGACCGGCGTAGTCATCGAGAACCGGGAACAGCTTGCGCAGGACATTGCCTCGCGGCTCTACAAGTACACCCGCGAGGGCTTCGACGCGATAAGGGAACAGTACGTTGCACGGTGCCTGACCGTCGGAAAGCGTATCCGCATAATCGAAAACGGCAACGAACGCGAAGCGTTCGCGGAGGGCATCGCGCCCAACGGATTCCTTATTTGCACGGACGAAAACGGCAGTTTCGAGGTGAACTCCGGCGAGGTCAGCGTGCGCGGGCTGATGGATTATATCTGAGGTGCAAAATGATCGAGAACGAATTCAAGATAATGCTGACGCCTGAGCAGTATGCTGAGTTACACTCGCTGTACTCCTGGGACAGGGAAGCAGAGCAGGTCAACTGGTACTACGACAGCGCAGACGGCGAGCTTAGCCGACGCCACATCACCTGCCGGGTGCGCGTTATCGGGGAGGAGTTCTACCTCCAGTTGAAACTCCCGGCGCATGAGAATACTAATGGAGCGGTCTCCAGAGTAGAGCTGGAGCAGCGGCTCAGCGAGGTCCCGCATTCGATTTCCGGAGCGGAGCTGGAGCGGATGAGCGGCGCGGAATCCCTGCCGGACGTCACGCTTCTCGGCTCGCTGACTACATTCCGGAGCGTGTGGCATTTCGAGGGAGGGGAGATAGACCTCGACCGGAGCGAATATTTCGGCAGGACGGACCATGAGCTCGAGATAGAGTACACTGACGTATCTGCTGCGGAGCGTGTTCTTTCTCAAATACAGCAGCATGTGGAATTGAACCGGGGAACTCCGGTGATGGGAAAGATACGCAGGTTTCTCGCGGAGTACGAAAAGAACCACAAATAAAAAATCCCGGGTCAGCGCCCGGGATATATTTGTCTAAAATTGAATTTACGAATGCAGAAACTGTCAGGTTCCGTTATTGCACCTTTCCGCAAGATCCGCATATAATATATGAGGAAACAGAAAGGAGAATCATTATGTGCGGAATAGCAGGTCAGATAGGTTACGAACAGGATATGCGCCGAATGAGCGGCACATTGACCAGAATGAGCGCCGCGCTTGCGCCGAGAGGTCCGGACGCATCCGGACTTTACAGCGACGAAAATGCGTTCCTCGTACATCGCAGGCTGATAGTCATCGACCCGGAAAACGGCGCACAGCCAATGACCAGCGGGGATCTCACGCTGGTCTACAACGGCGAGCTTTACAACACTTCGGAGCTTCGCCGTGAGCTTGAGAAGCTAGGCGTGGAATTCACGGGGCATTCTGACACGGAGGTCGTTCTGATGTCCTACTTCAAGTGGGGCGGGCAGTGTGTGGAGCGTTTCAATGGGATATTTGCGTTCGCTGTATGGAACAGCCGTGAAAAAACGCTGTTCCTTGCCCGGGACAGGATAGGCGTAAAGCCGCTTTTCTATTCTCGGACTGCCGACGGACTCGTCTTTGCGAGCGAGATAAAGGCGCTGCTGAAGCACCCGTCAGTTAAGCCGGTGATAGACCAGGACGGCGCTGCGGAAATAATGCTGATAGGTCCGGCGAAACGCACCGGCAGCGGAGTTTTCCGGGATATCAGCGAGATACCGGCGGCGCACTGTGCAACGCTGACCCGCGAGGGATTCGCACTGCGGAAGTACTGGGCGCTCCACGCGCAGCCGCACACGGAGAATTTCACGGAAACCTCCGCGCATGTCCGGGACCTGGTAACAGACGCAGTGAAGCGTCAGTTGGTCAGCGATGTGCCGCTGTGCTGCTTCCTGTCCGGCGGGCTGGACAGCAGCATAATTTCGGCGATAGCGGCGGCGGAGTTCGCAAAGCGCGGCGAAAAGCTCCACACCTGGTCGATAGATTACAAGGATAACCACAAGAATTTCCACGCGAGCAGCTTCCAGCCCGACGAGGACGCTCCCTGGGTGGAGAAGATGGCGGATTTCATCGGGTCTGTTCATACGAATGTTGTGCTGGATACTCCGGCGCTTGCTGAGGCGCTGTACGATTCCACAGCGGCTCGCGACCTCCCGGGAATGGCGGATGTGGACAGCTCGCTGTACCTTTTCTGCGGAAAAATAAAGGAGCAGTTCCCTGTGGCGCTTTCGGGAGAATGCGCGGATGAAATTTTCGCGGGGTATCCCTGGTATCATAGGAAAGAGGTACTGTTTTACGATGGGTTCCCGTGGTCAACGGCTGTACCGGAGCGTGCGGCGCTGATGAAACGGAAAATGAGCGGCTGCGAGGCTGAGGAGTACGTCCGGCGAAGCTACGATAAGTGCCTGTCTCAGGTGGAGTACCTGGATACCGACAGTGAAACTGACCGAAGGATGCGTGAAATGTTCCTGCTGAACATGGATTATTTCATGGCAACTCTGCTTGATCGAAAGGACCGTATGTCGATGGCACACGGGCTGGAAGTGCGCGTGCCGTTCTGCGATTATCGCATTGTGGAGTACGCGTATAACGTGCCATGGGCGATGAAAGCGTACACAGGGCGGGAGAAGGGACTGCTCCGCCACGCAATGACGGGAGTACTGCCGGAGGATGTCCTCTGGCGTAAAAAGAGCCCCTATCCGAAAACGCACAACCCGGATTATATGCAGCTTCTGTCCGGAAAGCTCCGTGCGGTGCTGGATTCCGATGATTGCCGCCTGACCTCGATAGTAGACGGCGACAGGCTGCGGGAGCTGCTGGATACCAACGGCGCAAGCTTCGGCAAGAATTGGTTCGGTCAGCTTATGACGGTGCCGCAGATATACGCATATATGCTCCAGATAGAGTACTGGCTGAGAGAATATAATGTTGAGCTGATATAAATTACGCGGCTAGTGTAAACCGTAGTTCCTAAGCAGACCAAAACGCCCCGTTTTGAACAGGGCGTCAGCTTGTCGAAAAAATCGAATTTGCCCGCGAAGCGGGCTTTTGAAATCCGTTTTTTGCTCCGGGTTTCCCGGGGCAAAAAACACTTCTATCCGCACAAGTGTGCGGTTTGTCGGCAACGCCGACAAACCGTGCGCGCAGGGCGGATGTTCGGCGGAAAAGTCACTTTAGTGACTTTTTCGACGGTCTGACGCCCCGTTTTGAACAGGGCGTTTTTATTTTATGCGAGGTCAGCCCTCATTTTGTTCCGGAAAACCAAAGCGGCGAGCACTGAAGATCCGACTGCGTACCCTGCGACTATCAGCAGGTGAGCTCCTATCCCATCGCACTGTAACGTCACAGCCATTCTTGCCGCCTTAACGCAGTGATAGAACGGGAGCGCCCTGCAAATATCCAGCATAACACCCCCGGCGCTCTCCGCGTCGAACCATACGCACCCAAGCAGAGACGCAAGCGAAATAATAATGGAGCAGAGCCCGGGCGCAGCCTTCTCGTTAAACAGCGCCCCGAAAAGCAACCCCGCCGCGATAAAGAACACCGCCCCAGGAATAAGCCCAGCAATAGCGGTCAACGCACCCACAAAGCTGATTGAGCCGCCCAAGATAACAGCGGCGATCATCGAAGCCGCAAATGTTATAGCGGACTGTATGACTGCGAGCAGCAGCACCGGCAGCGTATAGCCGGAGATGAAATCGGCGCTTCTCATCGGGGTAGCGTATAACCGGGTCAGGAATGCACCGCTGCGGTCCTTGGAGACTGTCAGACAGGTGAACAGCATTATAAACGACTGCCCGAACATCGCTATCCCGCCGGAGAGGTTCTCAATATTAAAGATGGTCATTCCCGCTTCGGGAGGGATGCTCTGATTTATAATGCTCATAATGACAAGCATCACGAGCGGGAATCCCAGGCAGAATATGTAGCTCAGCGGATCGCGGAGCAGTTCTTTCAGATTCCTGCCGGAAAAAGCAAGCACTCTGTTCATACGCCGTCACCTCCGATATGTGATTCTGCTATCTTGACGAATGCGTTTTCCAGCCCGGATCCTCCGGTCAGTTCCTCAAGCTCGGCGAGCGTACCCATCGCGCGGAGCCTGCCTCCGACCATTACAGCAATGCGGTCGGAGAGGTGTTCAGCCTCCTCCATGTAGTGGGTCGTGAGGACTATCGTCATTTTCCCTTTGAGGGATTCTATAGCGCTCCACAGCTCGCGCCGCGCCAGCACATCAAGTCCGAGCGTAGGCTCGTCGAGGAACAGTACCTCCGGCTCGGATATCAGCGCCATGGCAATTGAAACGCGCCGCTTCCAGCCTCCGGACAGCGTTTTCGCACGCTGCTCCATTACCTCGTCCAGTCTGAACATACTGCGCATTTCCGCAATGCGGGATTCCCGCTTTTCCGCCGGAATCCCGTATATTTTAGCCATCAGCTCCAGGTTTTCCCTGACGGTAAGGTTGTCTGCAACTGCGGTGTCCTGCGGGGAAATCCCAACGGCGCGTTTTACAAGGGCGCTGTCGGTTTTGACGCTGTGCCCGCATATGTAAGCTTCGCCGCTGGTCGGCTCAGAAAGGCAGGTCAGCATGCGTATAGTGGTAGTTTTTCCGGCTCCGTTCACGCCCAGGAGCGCGAACAGTTCGCCCTTTTCTACTGTGATATCAAGGCTGTTTACCGCCGTTTTTTCTTTGTACTTTTTTGTCAGTCCTTTTGTCTGTACTGCTGTCATTGCGTTTACCTCCAGTCATATCCCTGGCGGTTTCGATCATTCCGCCAAGCTTGACCAGCGCGATACCCTTGTCCTCATCCCCGAGGATAAGTATAGCGTCGCCGGAATTGAGGTCGAACACTTCGCGGCACTTTTTCGGCAGGGTGATCTGCCCCTTGTCGTTCATTTTCGAGAACCCGAAAATGTGCTTTTTCCCGTCCTGTGTGTCGGATAGACCGGTCAGGTTGCGTACCAGCATATCCACCGTTGTGCCATAGATATCTGCAAGCGCAATGCAGTTCTCTATGTCGGGGATAGTGTCGCCGCTTTCCCATTTCGCTACAGCCTGGCGGGATACGTTCAGCTTTTCGGCAATTTCCTCCTGGGTAAATCCGTTCTGCTTGCGGAAAAGCTTGAGATTGTTGAATTCGATGCTCATGTTTTCACCTCGTCTAGATTATACTGCATCGCGGTCCTGCTTTCAACCAACCGCAGATGACATAAATGTTATTTTCGGTTGCATTTTACGATTTTGTATATGGTAATTGCAAAGTTATAAAAAACAAGGCTGCGTAAAGCAGCCAGGTCTATTATCTTTTCTCGACGGCAAGTATTGGATAGCCGTCCTCATAGGGCTTCACTGATTCTGGAAATTCCGCCGCGTGCCTGAACAGCCTCCCGGCAAAATCGTCCGTTTCGACGAATCTGCAAAGCTCCTCAAGCGGAAGCTTCTTCACCGCCGGACAGACCGGGGAAAGCGTGATGACGCGCATTCCGTTCAGGTCGTTTACGCGGAACGGCCATATTTTGCAGTCGAACGGCCTTTCCTCGCCGAGTACGCAGCCGTGGTCGCTTGCGGCGGGGCAGTAGATTATCTCATCGCCGTTGAACTCCATGCGGAACACGCAGCTATCCGTTCCGGAAACACGGTTTATCGGAGCGAACTTTTCCGCAGCAGTCGTCTCCTGTTCCCCGACAAACAGCGGTATCTCCCACTTGTCGCTCTCGACAAATGTGCAGCACAGCCTGCATTGCGCGCAGGTCTCGTGTGAAAGTATCTTGCTCAGCATTTTATCACCCTGTCATCCGATGAACAGCTGACACCAGTAGTTGCACCAGCCGTTGTTGTAGCATGCAAGCCCTATGTACTCGGTATCCGGATTAAGTATGTTGCCGCGGTGATAGGGGTCGTTCATCCAGCACTTCATTGCCTGCTTGGCGGTGGTGTAGTAGTACGCGAGATTCTCTGCGCGGACGTTGGTTTTGATACCGTACGCGGAAAGGATGGAATCCCAGCGGGAGCCGTCCGGACGGTAGTGCGACTGGTAGTATGAGTACTCCTTAGCGCGGATCTGCGCAGCGGCTGTTAGGTCGGCGTGGGCTTTCAGCGGGCTCAGTCCGTATTCAGCGCGGGTCTCGTTTACCAGTTCGAACAGCGCCTGGCACAAGGGGTCGTCGAAAGCGGTCTCATTAATAATGTACTTCTCTGTGACGACTTTGCTGCGGGACTTATCAGGGGCTATCGCAGCAAATCGGAGCGTTGTGGTCTCGCTGATGGTTATCGCCTTTTTATACTTTGCGGAATCCTTTGTAGGGGTAGTTCCGTCGGTGGTGTAGTAGATGACAGCGTCCGGGTCAGAGCAGGTCAGCCTGACCTTGAAGCTGTCGCTGTATTCGCCGCCGTCCACCGACGCGGAGGGCGTGGATGTACGTATCTTTATAGAAGCTTTCCCGGTGTTCACAAGCTCCTCGCCGCTGTACGCCGCGATACGCACCACGGAATTTTCCGAGATGGTGATGGGAGTGCCGTCGTAAACGGTGGAATCCGTTCCGGGCTTCGTGCCGTCTGTTGTAAAGTAAATGTCGGTATCGTCGTCGTAATTGACAACGGTAACGTACTGTGAATTATCGTAATAGCCGCTGGAATGTGAAAGAGCAGGCAGGTTGTCAGCCGCGTAAGCGTTGACCGATACTATCGAGGATATGGAGAGGATAGCTGCGAGCGCAGCCGAGTGTTTTTTTATCATTTAGACGCTCCGTTTCTGAAATAATGCCGTGATTTTGAAAAAAAGGGGGTTTTGTTGAAATTGTCATCTTAATTGAACATTCCACTGCATATTATATACTATTTGCTGAAAAATGTCAAGCCGGTTACAATTTGATTACAAAATGGTAACAATTTATAACTTTGAAAGGCAACTAACGTTGCAAGATTAGCTAAAACCAGGTTAACAAACGGCTTTCCGCAATTCGACGGACAATGGATATCATTAAAATATCGTTTATGCCTTGTGAATTTTCATCAATTTTTCACCTAATGTTTATTGACTTTAACGAAAAAGTTGTTATAATATTAGTAGTTGATTAGTAGACTAACTTTTCGATGCAAATACAACTGAGAAAGGACAACACAATGAAGAACAGCAACAACAATACCTACATGTTCAAGGGCAACGAAACAATAAAGAGCGTAAATGACGCGTCCTTTATGTTCGGGAAGTATGTATGCCGTGAGCTTGAAGCTATCGGGATGCGCTCGTCCTACCGTCATGTTATGAAGCCCCTGATGGAGCAGGACGGCATGACCCAGCTCGAGCTCGTGAACCTTACCCAGCTCAAGGCTCCGACGATAAGCATAACCCTGCGCAATATGGAGCGCGAGGGCATCGTTCGCCGCGAGAAGAACGACGTAGACCGCCGCGAGACCCACGTTTACATCACCGATAAGGGCAGAGAGATGCACGCGAAGATACTGGAAGCGTTCGACCGCGCAGAGCAGCTCATGCTGAAGGACATATCCGAGAAGGAACAGGCTACAGCCCGCAAGATTCTCGCGAAGATGACCGAGAATCTCCGTAAGGAAGTCGGCGGAGAGCTTCCGAATGATTGACCCTGAATGAAATAAAGGAGCGTACCGCTGAGGTAACGCTCCTTATTTTTATCGTATGCCTGTTACAGTCAGACGTTCAGCGTTGACCGTGAAGCTGACTTCCATCCCCGCGAAGCTCATCGTGTACTCCCTGGCGGGGTCGGAAATGTACTGCGGGCGCGGGTCCTGTGCCAGCACGGCGGTGAGCGCTCCCAGTTTCCCGGCGGGGACGAGCTTTTCAATCTCCCCTGGGATTTCCACGGAAAGCACCCCGTCCTGCTGCGCGAGGGCGAATCCGTTGGAGGCGTCCGGGCGGCAGTCAACGTAGGGGAGATACGGCTTGATATCGTAGATAGGCGTACCGTCCATCAGGTCCGCGCCGGAGACCCGTATCACCGGACCATCAGGCGTTGAAAGCTGTATGCTCTCGATTTTCACGCAGCTGAGCCCCAGAGGATTCGGACGGAACGGCGACCGCGTCGCGAAAACTCCCATGCGGGTATTACCACCGAGCCGTGGAGGACGCACGGTAGGGCTCCAGCCGTCCCGTACCGCCTTGGAGAATTCCCACACGAGCCAGATGTGCGAGTACTGCTCCAGACCGCGCAGCGCCTCAGGCACGCGGTATTCCGGCTCGAAAACTATCGTTGAGACCAGTTCCTCCACAAGACCGCTCTGGCGCGGTATGCCGAACTTCTCCGGAAAGTCGGAGCGTATGTGAGCGATCTCTTTTAATGTCAGCATTTGCCGCCTCCTAGTTGTATTTCTCCTCGATTATCTTCCTGATGGCATTCTCGACTTCGGTGACTTCCGCGAGGAATTCCGTTGCGGAGACCCGCACAGCGCCGTTCCCGAGAATGATTATCTGCTCCACGTTGTCTGACGTAGCGACGCGCACCCGGTAGCTCCGCCCGAGCTCGTGCGCGGTTTTTTCGATGTACATGTCGGCGGTCTCCGCCTCCTTGGTGTAGACCACCGTGATACCCATTTCGGTCTCTATTTCGCGATGCTTTCCCTTTACGCGGTAGGCGTCGAATACCAGTATCAGGTTGCAGCGCCTGAATCCCTGGTAGTTGCACATTATGTTTATCAGCCGCGCCCGGGCAAGCTCCAGATTCTCTTTTGCGAGCTTGTTCAGCTCCTCCCAGCCGAAGATGATGTTGTAGCCGTCCACAAGCAGGTACTCCGGACCTTTCGGGAGCGGAGGCAGCTTGGGCGTTTTCGGCTGTGGGACGTGCTTTTCGGTGCGCATAGCGGAGCGCTCGTTGCGCTTTATCTTGCCGTAGGTGCGCTCGAAGATCTCCATCAGCTCCTTGTCGGCGGCTACGCGCTGCTTGTAGGTGTTGACGAGCTGCGGGGTCACTGCGGGCTCCTCGTCCTCGCAGTCGTTTTCGCCGAATCTCAGCCCGCTGTCAACGTGCATCCGCGCCGGAGCTTCATTCCAGGGGACAAGCACTCCCGCGCCGTGGGAGCAGAAAACGCTGTCCGCAGAGTTGTCCACATCAGCGTCAACGTCGTAGCCTATCCGGGCTATGACCTCCTCGGCGTTGTGGCAGGGGAAGTAACCCTTGGGAATGCAGCTCAGACGTCCTTTTCCGCGAGTGTAGCTGATGACCTCCGCCTGATATCCCCGCAGCTCGGAAACCGGGGCGCTTCCGGTGAAAACGGTGTCCTCCCCGGTGGACTCCGGCGGTTTTACTTCGCCGTTCATCCGCTGGAGGTCGGTCATAGCACGCCCTGTGTATTCCTGCGGGACAGTCAGCCGGAATTCGTACCATGGCTCAAGCAGAACCGACTCAGCGGAGCGCAGTCCCTGCCGCACGGCGCGGTAGGTAGCCTGCCGGAAATCACCGCCCTCGGTGTGCTTGATGTGAGCTTTACCGGCGACCACGGTTATGCGCATGTCTGTGACAGGCGAGCCGGTCAGAACGCCGATATGCGCCTTTTCCTCAAGATGCGTGAGTATCAGCCGCTGCCAGTTGATGTCGAGGTCGTCCTTGCGGCAGTCGGCGGCGAAATGCAGCCCGGTGCCGCGCTCGGCGGGCTCAAGCAGGAGATGTACCTCCGCGTAGTGTCGCAGCGGCTCGTAGTGCCCTACGCCTTCCACGGGAGCCTCGATGGTTTCCTTGTAGGCGATGCTGCCCTCGTCGAACTGCACCTCAAGCCCGAAGCGGTCATGGATAAGGCTTTTCAGTACCTCGAGCTGAATCTCGCCCATGAGTTGAACGTGAATTTCTTTGAGCTGCTCGTTCCAGACGATACGGAGCATGGGGTCCTCGTCGCACAGACCGTGGAGCTTCGCGAGGGTGGTCGGTATGTCGGTTTTCGGCGGGAGTATCATGCGGTAGGTCAGCACCGGCTCAAGCAGCGGAGCTTCACGGTCCCGCTCGATTCCTACGCCCTCGCCGGCGCGGCTGGAGGTAAGTCCGGTGACTGCGCAGAGCGTTCCGGCGGGAGCTTCGTCAGCTGTGGAGAATTTCGCGCCGGAATAAATACGTATCTGGTTTACTTTTTCGGGCTTTCCGCCGCAGTCCAGCAGTGATTTCACCTTGAGCGAGCCGCTGTTTATCTTCATGTGCGTGAGCCGCGCGCCCTGGTCGTCGGTTGTTATCTTGTAGATGACCGCGCCGAAATCTCCCGACTGCTCCGGCTGGACGGAAAACCTGTCGATAGTTTCAAGTAGCGTTTCAACTCCCTTTAGTTTCAGCGCCGAGCCGAACACGACCGGGAACAGCTCCCGCCGGGATATTGCCGCGGAAATAAGCGGGTCGGTGATTTCACCGTTTTCCAGGAACGCGTTCATCATGTCCTCGGAGCATTCGGCGAGTTCCTCGGAAATCCCGTCCGGACTGTCGCTGGAAAAATCGACGCAGCCGGGGGAAAGCTTGCGTTTCAGTTCAGCAATGAGGGAATCCTTTCCAAAGAAGCTGATATCCATTTTGTTGACGAAAATGAACGTAGGTATACTGTAGCGCCGGAGCAGTCTCCAGAGCGTTTCGGTGTGGCTCTGTACTCCGTCAGTGCCGCTTATCACCAGCACCGCGTAGTCCAGCACCCGGAGCGCGCGTTCGGTTTCGGCGGAAAAATCCACATGCCCGGGGGTGTCGAGCAGCGTATAGTCGCTGCCGCCGAAGCGCATTACCGCCTGCTTTGAAAAGATGGTGATACCGCGGCTGCGCTCGATGGGGTCAGTGTCAAGGAATGCGTCGCCGTGGTCAACTCTGCCGAGCTTCCGCAGCTCTCCGGAGGTATAAAGCATCGCCTCCGAAAGTGTTGTCTTTCCGGAGTCCACATGTGCGGTCATTCCTAATACCAGTCGTTTCATAGCGTACCTCGCGTCTCCTCGTTTTTGCAGAAAAATGCGCCGCAGAGCCGTGCGGCGCAGGTATTAAATTCTGTTTACAATAACTGTTGCCGTGGCGTAGTCCTTGCAGTGTGCAACGGAAACGTTGAATTCGTAGTGTTCGCGTTCTTCGAGCATTTTCGCGCGGCCAGTGGTGATGATGAACGGGGAGCCTATCCGGTCGCGGAGTATGGTTATCTCGCTCGGACGGACAATGCGGAATCCGGTGCCTATCGCCTTTGCGAACGCTATTTTCGCGCAGTAATTCTCCGCGATGAGCTCTGTGGAAAGCTTGTGAGCAACCAGATACCTTATCTCGTCAGCCGAGAAGTAGTTCGCGAGGAATTTCGGATTGCGCGAAGCGCGGCGGATACGTTTGATCTCGATAACGTCAGTGCCGACGCGTATGAATAAATTATTTGCCATTATTATGAGTACGAGGTACGGATCGCCGTACTTCTGCCTTCCTTAATTAGTCTTTGTTGAGCAGGTTGTGCTTGAGCTTGATGCGCAGCGAATTGGGAAGCTCCTGCGTGATAGCATCGCGCATTTTTTCGTTGGGGTTGAAAATGAGCTTTACCTTGCCATAGCCGCTGTGGTTCACAACGAGGTAGTACGCGTCGGTCTCCGAGCCGGTGTAGGCGTGTACCGTAGCGTCGGCGGGAACGTCATGCTCGGCGGGGTAGGGCGCGAATTCCTCCGCAGTTGAAACGTCGAGGGAGATCATGCGCTTGCGCTTTCTCTTGCCGATGACCTTGTCGATGTCAAGGTCGTTGTTCGTAAGGATGTATTCATATTCGATATTGAAATTTCCGAGGAGCCACACGCCGCCGGCAAGTATCAGCACGGCAAGTATTACCATCACGAAAAATCCCATCATCGCGAGGTACATAAAGAACGAAGCCACGAGCAGTGCTCCGACTGAAATGAGTATCTTCTTTGCAAGGTCTGCGTTGGTGCGGCGTTTAGCGACCAGCTGTTCAGCTATATTATCCATTTTTAACTCCTTGATTTTTATAATCGACCTGGTAAGTCTAGTCAACCTGATGTAACTTGTAACGTTCTCACAGGTATATAAATAATTCTACCACAATCTAAATAAAAAATCAATAGGTTTTTTATGTATTTCGCATAATTTTCAGACAAATTGTCAGAAAATTTTATCCGGCTGTTACTTTTTTTCAAGATATGTGTTGCAATTTACACAGAGTTTTGCTATAATATAAAATGTACGTTTATGTGCAGGAGCGGAAGCTCTAAAAAATCATGAATCGGAAAGAGGATATCATGAAACAGTTCGAAAATAAAAAGAGGATCGTTATAAAGGTCGGAAGTTCAACCCTCGCATACCCGACGGGACATCTGAACATCAGAAAATGCCAGCACCTCATCGAGGTAATGTCCGACATCAAGAATTCCGGCAGGGAAGTCGTATTCGTCACCTCCGGCGCGCAGGGCGTAGGCGCTGCGCAGGCAGGTCTCCCGTGCAAACCAACTGATATGCCCGGAAAGCAGGCAGTGGCGGCGATCGGTCAGTGCGAGCTGATGACGTTCTACAGCGAGACTTTTGGTAAGTTCAATCATACCGTGGCTCAGATTTTGCTGACCCGCGACGTTATTTCAAATAAAGAGCGCCGTACTAATGTAATCAACACGTTCAACAGGCTGTTCGAGATGGGCGTTATACCGATAATCAACGCAAACGACGCGATTTCGATTAAGCAGCTCGATTTTGACGAGAACGATACGCTCTCCGCGATAGTCGCGTCACTCTGCGACGCTGACTTGCTGGTGATGCTGACCGACGTTGACGGTTTGTATGACGGCGACCCGAAGCAGCCAGGCTCAAAGCTCATTCCAGTGGTTGACAATATAACCCCCGAGATAATCGCAGCGGCGCAGGGAGCAGGGAGCGCGCTGGGCACGGGCGGAATGCTCACCAAAATAGAAGCCGCTCAGATAGCGACTGAAGCCGGGATAGACACGGTGATAATCGGCAATCAGGATCCCGACCTGCTCTACGAGTTGTTCGAGGGCGAGCCCACATGTACATATTTCAAGGCTGTAAACTGAGAAAAGAGGTACTCTGATGGAATACATTGAAACCCTTGGTGCGAACGCTAAAGCGGCTGAATCCGCAGTATCCGCGCTGGGCACCAACGAAAAGAACCGCGTGCTTGCCGAGATATCGGAGCTGCTCCGTTCTCATGTCACAGAGATAATCGGCGCAAACAAGCAGGATATCGAAGCCGCACGTGCAAACGGAATGTCCGAGGCGATGATAGACCGCCTGACCCTCACCGAAGCGCGCATAAACGGCATGGCAGAAGGGGTTGACAAAGTGGTTTCCCTGCCTGACCCTATCGGCGCGGTCATCGGCGGCAGCGACCTGCCTAACGGTCTGCATGTTATCAAGAAGCGCGTCCCCATGGGAACTATCGGGATAATATTCGAGTCGCGCCCTAATGTTACTGTTGACGCCGCTTCACTGTGCTTTAAGGCAGGCAACGCGGTAATACTCCGCGGCGGCAGCGACGCAATCAATTCCAACAAGGCGCTGGTAAGTCTGATGAGGACTGCGCTGCGCACCTGCGGCGTTGACGAGAACGCGATACAGCTCGTCGAGGATACCTCCCGCGCAGTCGCAAACGCGATGATGAAGCTCAACAAGTACATCGACCTGCTGATACCGAGAGGCGGCGGCGGACTCATCCACGCGGTCATTGAAAACGCGACCGTTCCGGTGATCCAGACCGGCGAGGGCAACTGCCACGTCTACGTTGACGAAAGCGCCGACATCGACATGGCGGTGAACATAATCAACAATGCAAAGACCCAGCGCCCGTCCGTCTGCAACGCCATCGAGAATATCCTGGTGCACGAAAAGGCTGCTCCGGAGCTGTTCCGGAAGCTGGACGAGCTGTGGCAGGGCAGGGTGGCTATCCGCGGAGACGAGCAGACCGCAAAGCTCGTAAAGGTCGAGAAGATCGCTGACGATACAGATTACGCAACGGAATTCCTGGATTACCGCCTTTCTTCAAAGGTAGTCGGGAGTATCGACGAGGCTATCGCTCACATCAACCGTTTTGGCACGAAGCACAGCGAGTGTATCGTCACCCAGAGCCTGCGCAGTGCTGAGCTGTTCCAGCAGCGCGTTGACGCGGCGGCGGTGTACGTCAACGCGAGCACGCGCTTCACTGACGGCTTTGAGTTCGGTCTGGGAGCTGAGATAGGCATTTCGACACAGAAACTCCACGCGCGCGGTCCTATGGGACTTGAAGCGCTGACGACCTATAAATACCTGATCAACGGAAACGGTCAGATACGCGGCTAGGAAGGAACTTATGGCAAGGAAAAAGAAAAACAACAGTCAGCAGGCGGCTGGCGGAAATAATCCGAATACCACTCCTGCGAACGCTCCGAAGAAAACACAGCCCAAACAGGAGGAAAGCCGCGTCATAGACGAGCTTTTCGGCAACCTGGAGGAGCCGGATATCGAAAGCGACATTGCGGAGCTCGGCGGGACGGACACCGAACAGGCCGTCCCGGAAAAGCAGCCACGCAGCCGGTTTTACTTCGTGTTCGCCGTCGTTGTAATAATCATGGCGGTGATTGGCGTTATCTCAAGCGTGCGTTTTGTAGCGCAGCTTACATCGAATCTGGTTGACAACACGTCGCTGAAAAACGAATTCGCGCGGTTCATCTTCCCGGTGGTCGTAAACGATATCGCGCCGTTCGAGGAGCCGGACGAGATACCGGATTCCTCCAAAATATCCTGCGCGATCTGGAATATCCTCCTGAATCAGGATACTTCCGAGTTCGCTAAAGACGAGGGCAACGGTCTGACGATACCGGAGTACAACGTGACCGCGTCCTGCCGTGAGCTTTTCGGCTCGACGGTCTCGCTGACGCACCAGACGGTTGGCACTGCGGAGGTAAGGTTCACCTATAATGAGGAGACCCACACCTACTCCGCGAACAAGAATATCCGTTATCTTACCTACTCCCCGCAGATAATCAGCCTGTCCGGGGACGGCGATGTTTATACTGTTATCGTAGGCTACGTTCCGCCGACGCTCGCTGCTGTTGCGGGTACGGGCGGTATCAGCGCGCTTCCGGAAAAGTACATGGAGTACACCATAAGCCGCTGGGACGGCAAGGATACGCTGATGTCCGTAAGATTCAGCGACTACGAGCCGCAGACTGCCGAGGCAGGCGGCGAAATGTCGTGACCCACTTGAAATTTATTCCGCGTTGTGTTATAATAACAGGTGGCATTTAAAATTTCTGAACACAAGACAGTACTATAAAGTAGTGTCTGAAATATTCCGACAGGGAAGGATTGATCTATAAAAATGATTAAAGAACAGTTACAGGCGATCAGGGAAGAAGCCCTGAAAGCAGTCAAGGACAGCGCTGACATGAAGGAGATCGACGCACTGCGCGTCAGATTCCTCGGCAAAAAGGGCGAGCTCACCGCGATACTCAAGCAGATGGGCGGACTTTCCGCAGAGGAGCGTCCGGTAATCGGTCAGCTCGCGAACGAGATACGCGCCGACATCGAGAACGCAGTAAAGGACAAGACCGGCTCCATGAAAGCGGCGCTCACCGACCTGCGCTTAAAGACTGAAACTGTGGACGTAACAATGCCGGGCAAGCGTAAGCTCATCGCAAAGCGCCACCCGATGAACATAGTTCTCGATGACCTGAAGTCCATCTTCCACGGCATGGGATACACAGTTGTAGACGGTCCCGAGATTGAGGACACCAAGCACTGCTTCGATATGTTGAACACTCTTGAGGGACACCCTGCAAGAGACCCTAACGATACATTCTATATCAACGATGATGTCCTGCTGAGAACGCAGACTTCCTCAGTTCAGATAAGGACCATGCTCAAGCAGAAGCCGCCTATCGCCATCATCAGCCCCGGACGCGTATACCGCCGCGATGAGGTGGACGGCACTCATTCTCCGATATTCCACCAGTGCGAGGGTCTGGTCATCGACAAGAAGATAACGTTCGCAGACCTCAAGGGTACTCTGGATACATTCGCAAAGAAGCTCTACGGCGAGGGAATGAAGCTGAAGTTCAGACCCCACCACTTCCCGTACACCGAGCCGAGCTGCGAGATAGACTTCCAGTGCTTCCGCTGCGGCGGCAAGGGCTGCCCGCTCTGCAAGGGCGAGGGCTGGATAGAGATACTGGGCGCCGGCGTGGTACGTCCCGAGGTACTGGAAAACTGCGGCATCGACCCTGAGGAATACAGCGGATTTGCTTTCGGCATAGGCATCGAACGTATCACTATGCTCCGCTACGAGATAGAGGACATGCGCCTGCTGTATGAGAACAACATGCGTTTCCTGGAGCAGTTCTGATAATAATACATTAAGGAGATTATAAAAGTGGATCTTTCAATGAAGTGGCTTAACGATTACGTTAAAGCCGATATGCCTATAAAGGAATTCTGCGATGGGATGACCATGAGCGGAAGCAAGGTCGAGACCTGGACAAAGCAGGGCGCAGACATCACAAATGTAGTAGTCGGAAAGTGCGTTGCAATGGAAAAGCACCCCGACGCCGACACTCTCTGGGTATGCCAGATAGACGTTGGAAAGGAAGCGCCGGTGCAGATAGTTACCTCCGCGCAGAACGTTTTCGTTGGCGCGTTCGTACCGGCTGCTCTCAATAACGCGACCTGCTACAACCACAAGGACATGTCCTACATGAAGATAAAGAAAGGCAAGCTCCGCGGAGTTCCCAGCGAGGGTATGATGTGCTCTTACGAGGAGCTGAACCTCGACCAGTCCGACGTTCCCTACTCCAGCAACGAGGGTATTCTTATCCTGAACGACGACCCTGATTTCGAAAAGATGTTCGTCGGCGAGGACATTCACGACGCGCTTGGTTTCAACGACACGACTGTTGAGTTTGAGATAACCAACAACCGTCCCGACTGCCTGTCCGTACTGGGACTTGCAAAGGAAGCCTCCGCGACTTTCGACCTGCCGCTGAACATCAAGGAGCCGCAGTTCAAGGGCGTTGACGGCAGCGCAAAGGACTACATCAGCGTTGACGTACAGAACACCAAGCTCTGTTCCCGTTACATGGCAGCAGTTGTAAAGAACGTAAAGATAGGCCCCTCCCCGCGCTGGATGGCTGAAAGACTGAAAGCAAGCGGTGTGCGTTCCATCAACAATTTTGTTGATATCACAAACTTCGTAATGCTGGAATACGGCAACCCCATGCACGCGTTCGACCTGCGTTACGTTGAGGGCGGCAAGATAAACGTCAGAAACGCTCAGCAGGGCGAGAAGATAACCATTCTCGACGGCTCCGAGGTAGCGCTCAGCCCCGAAATGCTGATAATCGCTGACGAGAAGAAGCCGATAGCAGTTGCAGGCGTAATGGGCGGCGAGTTCTCCGGTATCATGGACGACACTAAGGATGTCGTATTCGAGGCGGCATGCTTCGACGGCGTATCCGTAAGAATGACCGCGAAGAAGATAAACAAGCGCACCGACGCGTCCTCCAGATTCGAAAAGGGGATCGACCCGATAAATTCCAAGGCAGCTCTCCTGAGAGCGCTGGAGCTTGTGGAGGAACTGGGCTGCGGCGAGGTAGTACGCGAGTACATCGACGTTGACAACGCGAAGAAAGTTCCGCATACCTTAAAGCTCGACACCGACTGGATAAACGAGCACCTCGGCACCAACATTCCCGCAGAGGAACAGATAGCCATCTTTAAGAAGCTCGGCTTCGGCTACGAGAACGGAAACGTTATCGTTCCGAACACCCGCGTGGACATCGTCCGCGAGTGCGACCTCGCAGAGGAAGTTGCGCGTATCTACGGCTACAACGAGATCCCGACAACGCTGCCGCTGCTTTCTTCCGTCGGCGAGGTAACTCCGCGCCAGCGCTTTGAGAACAAGATGGTAGACTGCATGCTGTCCCAGGGATTCTACGAGACAATGTCGTTCAGCTTTATTTCGCCGCGTTCCTATGACAAACTCCGTTTCGACGACGAGATGAAGAAGTCGGTAGTCCTCCAGTACCCCCTCGGCGAGGATACCAGCGTAATGCGTACAAGCATGCTGCCCTCGCTTATGACCGTTGCCAACACCAATATCCGCGCGAGAAACCTCGAAGCAAGATTCTTCGAGCTTGGCAGAGTGTTCCAGCCGACTGATGAAAAACTGCCGATCGAAACTGACGTTCTCGGTCTGTGCGCTTACGGTCCGGACGAGGATTTCTTCACCGTCAAGGGCGCTGTTGAGGAGCTGCTCAATATCCTGGTAGTAGACGCGCGATTTGTTCCTGTAAAGGACAACAAGACCTACCACCCCGGAAGATGCGCTGATATCTACGCAGGCGAGGTAAAGCTCGGCACCATCGGCGAGCTACACCCGGCAGTCACCGAGGCTTACGATATCAGCTGCCGCGTATACTGCGCAGAGCTGAACATCCCGAAGCTGTTCGAAGCGCGCGGCGAGGAGCGCAAGTACAAGCCGCTGCCGAAGTACCCGTCTACTTCCCGCGACCTCAGCCTTGTGTGCGACGATGAAGTGACCTCCGATGAGATCATTGAAATTATCAAGAAGAATGCAAAGCACCTTGAGAACGTGTCGATATTCGATATGTACAAGGGAGAGCAGGTCCCCGAGGGCAAGAAGAGCCTTTCCTATAAACTCGTCCTCCGTAAGGACGGCAGCATGACCGACGAGGAAGCCGACGCAGTAGTTGCAAAGGTACTCAAGGCGCTTGCTGAGAAGAACATCACACTTAGAGCCTGAGGAGGATATAATGTCACATAACTTTAAGAGATTTATTGCGGCGTCCTGCGCTGTAGTATGCGCCGCTTCGCTTACGGGCTGCTCAGACAGCGGATACATCGGAACTGTAAACGGGATCCAGATTCCCAATGGCCTGTATCTTTTCGAACTTGAGTTGACAGCCTATAATCAGGCTTCTTCCAAAATCAAGGAGGATAAGGGAGATTCCCTCGGCACGGCGGAAGTCACGGTTTTCACTGAAACCATCGACGGCAAGTCCGCTTCCCAGTGGCTCAAGGATTACGCGCTCGACCGCGTTAAGCGTTACGCAGCGGTAGAGACCCTGTTCAACGAATACGGGCTGACTCTTTCCGATGAGGATATCCAGTCCATCAACGACTATGTCTCCTCCCTTGACAACGACCTCGGCTACTACGCGCAGTACTACGGAATAGAGGAAAGCACTTTCGGCGAGCATTATTCCAACATGGGTATCAGCAAGGATTCCCTGCGCAAGCTGTCCGAAAACAGCTACAAGGAAAGCTATGTATTCCTGCATAACTACGACACTGACGGTCTCACTCCGGCTTCCGCCGACGAGCTCAACAGCTATGCTTCTGAGAATTTCGCAGCCGTAAAGCTCCTGAAATTTGAATACACTGATTATCAGGGTCTGACCCTCAAGGATGACGCTGAGGTGCAGAAGATAAAGGACCTCGCGCAGGCTTACGCTGACCGCGTTAACTCCGGCGAGGACTGGCTGGATATCCAGTACGACTTCGACCTGAGGGCAGCACAGCTCAAGGCATGGGAAGACGCCGACGACAGCTACGCCGAGGAGCACTCCGGCACAGCCGAAGCAGCCTCCACTGCGGAAGCAGACGTCTCCGCAGCCGAGCCCACCGTTGAAGCAGCCCAGACCGCCGAAGCAGGAACAAGCGAAGCTTCGACCGCCGAGGTTTCCACTGACGAGGCTGCGACCTCCGAGGAAGAAACTGCTGCGGATCTATTCGCAAAGCCTGTAGTGAATACCGGCAACGCTGATTACGACAAGTACGTACAGGAGAAGATAGACGCAGCGACCGCAGAGAAAAAGACCTCTGCCGAGGATTGCGAGACTTTTATAAGAAAGGATTCCTCCACTCTGAACGAAAAGGTAACTGAGTACATCTGGAATGCGGATATTGACAGCAAGGCAACTCTGTTCGAGAACGAGCAGGAAAACTGCACCTACGTTGTAGTACGCGACGATATCACTACAATGGAGAACTGGATGACCGAGCAGCATGAGACTCTGCTTCATGGCGTAAAGGACGACGCTTTTGACGAAATGCTCAAGAGCGAGTACGACGGTTATTCCGTTGAGCTGGACGACTACCTTGTGAACACAAAGTACGCGCCTGAAAAGCTCCGCGGCATTGGCAAATAATTAGAAATTGATCAGACGAGCCAACCGCCGGCAGATACCGGCGGCTGGTTTTTTGATAGAGAGATCCGGTGATGAAATGTTATTATTGAGTTTAAATGATGTCGCGATGTCATTCGCCGAACGAACTTTGTTCAGCGGAGTGACGCTTGATGTTTACGACAACGACAGGATCGGATTTGTAGGGATCAACGGCAGCGGAAAGACTACGCTTTTCCGCATGCTGCGCGGCGAACACATCCCAGACGAGGGCGGGATACACATCGCCGGTAGCTGCCGGATTGGCGTGATGGAACAGTTCGCCTGCAAGGATTCGGTCAGGACGCTCTACGATGAAGCGCTGACCGTGTTCGACTGGCTCGAGGATATGGAGCTTGAACTTGAGGAGCTCCACGACCGCATTGACGGCGGCGACCACTCAGCGGCGACTATCGAGCGCCAGACAATGCTCACAGAGCGTTTCGAGCGGGAGGGCGGACTCACCTACAAGAGCCGCACCCAGTCCGCGCTGATGGGACTGGGATTCTCAGAGAGCGACCTGAAACTTCAGGTGTCAGTACTCAGCGGCGGTCAGCGTTCAAAGCTCCAGCTGACAAAGCTGTTGCTTTCCAATGCAAACCTGCTGCTCCTTGACGAGCCTACGAACCACCTTGACATCCAGTCTGTCGAGTGGTTGGAAAAGTTCCTGAACGATTATCGCGGGGCGTACATCGTCATTTCGCATGACCGTTACTTCCTCGATAAGGTAACGAACCGCACGATAGAGCTTGAAAACTGCCACATCCGCGACTATAAGGGCAATTATACCCGCTTCCTGGAGCTGAAAGCGGAGGACCTCGAGCGCCGCCGCAAGGAATACGAAGCGAAAATGCGCGAGATAGGTAGGATAGAGGGTATAATCGACCAGCAGAAACGCTGGAATCAGGCTCATAATTATGTGACCATAGCCAGCAAGCAGAAGCAGATAGACCGAATAGCTTCCGACCTGGATAAGCCGGAGGACGCTCCGGACGCGCTGCATTTCAGTTTCAAAAGCGCCGACGGCTGCGGAAACGACGTGTTTGAGGCGCACGATATCGCGCTTGGTTTTGACGGGAAACGGCTATTTCGCAATGTCAATATCGATATCAAAAAGGGCGAGCGCGTATTCCTGATAGGCGGAAACGGCTGTGGAAAAACCTCGTTGTTCAAGGTTTTCACGGGGCAGTACACGCCGGACGCGGGCAGCTTCAAATACGGCTCCAGGGTGCAGTATGGGTATTTCGACCAGGCTCAGGCTGGACTTACCGACAGCAAGACCGCTATCGACGAGCTGTGGGACGCTTACCCGCGCATGACGGAAACCCAGGTGCGAACCGCGCTGGGATCGTTCCTGTTCCGCGGCGACGACGTTTTCAAGCATGTTTCGGAGCTTTCCGGCGGAGAGCGCGCACGTATCGCGATACTAAAGCTCATGCTGTCCGGAGCAAACATGCTGCTGCTTGACGAGCCGACTAACCACCTTGATATTTCAAGCTGCGAGGCGCTGGAAAACGCCCTGTTGAATTACGACGGCACGCTGTTCGTTATCTCCCACGACCGCTACCTTATCAATAAGCTTGCAGACAGGATATACTACCTCACTCCGGACGGAGTAAAGGAATACCGCGGCTCATATGACGCGTACACTCTTGCGACAGAAAACGCAGCCCAGACCAGGCAGGAGGAAAAGCCTGCCAAGACTGAAAAGGTCAACGATTACAAGCTGAAAAAGGAACGCGAGAGCGAGCGCCGCAAGCTTAACACGAAAGTGACCCGCGCCGAGGCGGAGATAGAGGAGCTTGACAGTCTCATCGAGCAGAAAACCAATGAGCTTTCCGGGCTGACTGATTACCAGAAAGCGATGGAGCTCTCGAATGAGATAGAGGAGCTGCGTAAGCGCCAGGAACAGGCAATGCAGACCTGGGAGGAAGCCTCCCTTGCCCTGGAGGAGTTCGACACATGACAAAGCAGATAAGGGAGTATATGGAACATCTGCGGCTGTTCCTTGACGGGGAACACACCAGGGAAGAATACAGGCAGGAGCTGGAAAGGCTGCATGTGCGCATCGGATTCTTCTCCCATGAGAGGATAGTCCACATGTTCATCATGCTTGCATTCGCTATTTTTTTCCTGATGACGCTGTTTATGGCGCTCATTCAGGGGAGCCTTGGGATATATGTTCTCGCGGCGCTTTTCCTGGTGCTGCTGGTCCCGTACATCAAGCATTATTATTTTCTGGAAAACTCGGTGCAGAAGATGTACCTTATCTATAATAAGCTGGAGCAGCTTTCAGGAGGTAACGATGAACTATGATTTAGTGCCGCGCCGCTACCGTGTGACGGATGAGCAGATAGACGACGGCGATATGCAGGCGATAATCACGCCGCTGTGGTGGGAAGTCAGCATTTATGACGGCGAAACTGAAATGATGGACGCGCTGGAGCGTTTCACTGACGCGCAGAAATACGTCTGGGCGATACAGTGGTACTATTCCGAGGTGGAGAACGGAGGTCACGACCAGTTCTTCTATAATGACACCGGGATAGTGTGGGAGCTTGCCCTGGAGGGACTTCGCGAGATAGGCTGCAACACATTTGCGGCAATACTGAAAGAAGCGGCAGAAAGGATAGGCGGCTTTCCGTCGAAAGACCGCGAGACGCGCTGGCATGAAATGAGCATGCACAATGCCGATTTCGAGGACCTCGACAGAAAATTCTACGACCGTGAGCACGAATTGGGTAATTATCTTCGCGAGTATGTGCGCCGTAACAGGGGCGCATTCCTGTTTGATGGCGTCGTGCATTTCCCGGAGGACTATGCCCCCGAAGATGACGAGTTTGACGAATAGTGCAGGATAGCCCTCAGCAAACAATCGTATGACGTTATGAATAACCCCTGGCAAACAGCTCAGCAAAGCCGTTTGCCAGGGGTTTAGTATTGCACGGTCCAGCCGCGTTAAAAGCATGTCGCAGCGGCGGCGTCCTCGCAGAAGTTCGGTATATTGTACAGAACAAGCACCTCTGTTATGCCGTTTTCGGTGATGTAGCCGGGCGCTTTATCCAGCCATTTCAGCAGGAACAGCTTTTCGCAGACGAGGAGCACCCCGTAAAACACGCCCCACAGAACGAAATTCCAGCTTGAACCGTGCCGGAATCCGGTAAGCAGCCACACGACCGCGATGTTGCGTATCTGCTTCGGCAGCCCTTTCCGGTTGCCGCCGAGGGGAATATAGATGTAATCCCGGACTCATGTCCCGAGGGAAATATGCCACCTGCACCAGAATTCCGTAACGCTTCTGGAGATGTATGGGTATTTGAAATTCTCGCAGAAATCGAAACCGAGTATCTTTCCAAGACCTATCGCCATGTCGCTGTATCCCGAAAAATCGAAGTGTATCTGGAAAGCGAACGCGATTATCCCGAGCCACGCGGCGACCGTAGTATGCTGTGCCGCGTTCGTTCCGGAGACCGTATCCCACAGGAGTCCGATATTGTTCGCCAGCAGTACTTTCTTTCCAAGCCCGGTGACGAAACGCTTCACGCCCTCGCCGAAATTATCGGTGGAGTGAGTACGGTTGTCGAGCTGCTCCGCAATGTCGCGGTAGCGCACGATAGGACCCGCGATGAGCTGCGGAAACAGCGCGACGTACGCTCCGAACGAAATTATGTTCCTCTGAACCTTTGCTTCGCCGCAGTACACGTCGGTCGTATAGCTCATCGTCTGGAACGTGTAGAACGAAATTCCGATAGGAAGCGGTAGGTCAAGCAGAGGAATACCGCAGCCGAAAATTCCGTTTATCGTCCCGATGAGAAAATCGGAATAC
The DNA here is from genome assembly GCA_934446565.1 of uncultured Oscillospiraceae bacterium. Classification (GTDB taxonomy): domain Bacteria; phylum Bacillota; class Clostridia; order Oscillospirales; family Ruminococcaceae; genus CAG-115. Next base: position 43,380 of record CAKSEO010000023.1, read on the forward strand.
TTGAAGAAACACAGCAGTCCGAGATTCACGACAACGGAAATTATCAGCCCCATCTTCCGCTTATTCGTCCCGCGGAACTTATCCACCAGCCGCCCGCAGGTATAGTCCAGTACGGTTGAGAATATCATCAGCAGGACGTAAATCGGCTCGCCCCATGCGTAAAACAGCAGACTGAACAGAAACAGCACTGTATTCTTACCATGCCGCGGCACTGCGAAGTAAACCAGCAGCACCGCAGGCAGGAACAGAAACAGGAACGACAGGCTTGAAAAGACCATTCTGATCAACCTCAGTTGACCCCACCCAACGGAACATCTCATAGTAACAAAAAATTAATCCAGTCTGCCGACAAACTTGTAGTAAACATCGAGCTTCTGAATAAGCTCTCCGTCCACATCTTCCGGTTCATGAACCTCGATCCTGTCAATCAAGGTATTCAGAAGAGCCTGCGACAGCTCGTCAATATCGGCGTACTGTTTTATTAAATCAACGAAATTTACGGCGTTCTCATCATTCTCACGTTCCGCCTTTATTGCCGCATTCAGTTCGCTGATCCTGCTTTCCAGTTCAGTCTGCTCGTTTTCGTAGGAAGCAGACAGGCTGTTGTAGTTGCGCTCGTTGACCTTGCCGTTGACGTGTTCCTCATAAAGTTTCGCAAACAGCCTGTCGAGTTCCGAAAGCCGCTTGTTCGCGCGTTTCAGCTCACGCTCAGCTTG
>CAKSEO010000024.1 GCA_934446565.1 uncultured Oscillospiraceae bacterium
GTTTTTTGCCCCGGGAAACCCGGAGCAAAAAACGGATTTCAAAAGCCCGCTTCGCGGGCAAATTCGATTTTTTCGACGGTCTGACCCGCTGTACCTTTAGGTATAGCGGGTTTTGTGTTTGAGTTGACATTGCAGTAAAATGCAGTTTACGCCATTGTATTATTTGAGCATGGGGAACACCCCATATATCAGATATTAGGAGGTTATTTATGAAAATTAGAAATGTCACTCTTACAGGAAGTGAAATGAGCGTAAGCGGCATAACCGGAAACTACTGCTGTATCAATAATCGCAGCGCGGATGTTGTGTACGCGTCGGAAAGCGCCGGAGCCGACCCCCATTCCGGAGACGTCATGGCGGTCGATGCAGGATGCAGTGCGATTTTCCCGCTCGCCGGAAACAAGCTGTACGTTACCGGAACCGGAGACGTAACGCTTATCGGAAGCACGGAGCCGGTAAATTTTTTTAAGCCGTCGGCAACAGCAGGTTCCGGCGGCGTATCAAAACAGTATGTAGACAGCGGCGACAAAGCGGTAAGATCCGCGATAGCTAACCGAAACCTGCTTGACAACCCGGACTTCGGGATAAATCAGCGGAAGCTCTCTGGAACAGTCAATGCACCGGGTCATCTTTGCGACAGGTGGAAGCTCATCTCCGGAAGCGCTGTGATAAACTCGGATGGCTCTATCGTGCTCAGCGGCACAATGTCGCAGACGCTCGAGGCTGCGGCAGGAACTTCTGTTACCGCGTCGGCAAACGCCGGAACACCGTCATACGATAACAGTACCCGCACATTTTCCATCACGGCTGCCGATGAGACAATAAAATGGGCAAAACTTGAAAAGGGGAGCACAGCAACTGCATTTATATCTCCGGATCCGGTGGCGGAGCTCATCAGATGCAAAAGATACTACCAGCGCATAGGTGGAAAGAACTATGCGATGTGCGGATCCGGGTATGTCGTGCAGAATGGAAGCAACTCGTTCATCGTTTTTCCGCTTGCCGTTCCGGTATGCGATGGGACGATAAGCGTCAGTCTGAATGGAACGATATATATCTGCGACCAGTCGCACTATGGAGCTGCAGCGCTCCCTTGTACGGCTATATCCGGCGACGCGCATGCTTCGGGCGGCACGATATCCGCGACATTCCCAATAACGGGAGGAACCGCTGGCGGAGCTGTCGCGCAGTTCCGTGACAACACCAGCTACATTGAGATATCAGCAGAGCCATAAAAGCATTTTAAACAAAGCGGGAGGGTCAGCGCCCTCCCGTTATTATTTTAACCCTAACTGTCTGTCCCAAAAATCGAATGAAGTAAGTTCGCTCATGTGGGAACAGTAACTCTCTCTGGCTTTGTTTAAGCCTGCTGCCAGCCTGATGGACTTAACGACCGCACCAGCCAGGCATCTTGTCAGTTTGATGAACGACTTGCGGGTCACTATCCCTTTATCCCCGCCAAGCTGATACTGAATGACGATACGCCGCCGGAACATATCATTAAGACCCGCACGGGAAAGCGGAAGCGCGGATACCTCTTTTTTCATGAGAAAGGGTGGGATCAGGTGCCCGCCTAGCGTGAGGGCAAATGCCACAGTCACGCGGTTGTTCCTGACGCTGTTGTCGCACCGCATTTCTTCCCTCCATTCCGGGATATCGGTGAGTGATGTGAGTTTCGGTGCGGAGCGTATAAGGCTGGAATTAAGTTCTTCGTTATCGCGGTCAAGGAAAGCTTCGGCGCCCTCCAGGTAATCGTCCGCCGCACGGAAAACCAGTTTGCAGCAGTCATACCGATACAGCATGCATTCTTTAAGCACCTCGTGCCAGAAGCGCTTCAGCGCTCTGCTGACAGTAAGTCCGCAGTGAATAGAGTTGATTATAAGTTCATTGCGGAGATTATAGTAATCAAGCACGAAACTGGTCTTGCGGTCGAATGCCTCGTGGCGTACGGCAACGCCGTTCATAGTGATGATATTTGTATCAACAGGCTTTCTGAGCCCGTATTCCACATCGTCGAATTTTATAAACAGCGGAAGCGGAAGCCCTCTCTCGGTCACGCTTGCGGGCATCAGCAGGGTCCACCAGCCGCCGTATTGGATAGCGGTTTCACTGAGATTGTCAAGCAGCTGGCGACGGTCGGTCATATCAAGACCGTGATGGTGTATAAGCGCTTGAGTACCGGTCCAGTCGGCTCCCGCTTCATACTGAACGAACGGAGCGTCTATCGCAACCATTGCTGCACTGAGCCAGCTTTCAGAATATTCATCTTTCAGCAGGGAGATGAATGCATTCATTCTTTCCAGTGATTCCGGGTAGAAGCTGACATCATCGTCCATCAGCAGGATGTGGGTCGCGCCGCTGCGCACGGCTTCTATTATTCCCCGGGTGAAACCGCCGCTTCCCCCAAGGTTTTTGTTCGGCAGGACGTGCACAAGGCCGTCAGACAGAGCTTCAGCGTCCAGTGTGCCGCCATTGTCGATAACGTATACCCGGTCAATGAACTGTGAGCCCATGCTGCGAAGCATTCCTGAATTCCGTATGGCATATTCTTCGCGCTTGTAAGTGCATATGACCGCCGCGGTGTGTATGTCGTCCGGCTCAGCTTCTGTGTGATACTCAGCGCTTTCGACTTTGCAGTCCGTCAGCGCGGCTATCGACGCATACATGAAACCCTGTTCCGGAAGTTCAGATAATTCTGTTTTCAGCACTGCCATGCCGTCCTCGTCTGTCTGTACGGATGATATGACCTGGGCTTTTCCGTCAAACACGCAAAGCGATACATTCGACTTTCCGGACACCTTCACACGCAATTCCACAGACTTAACGCGGGTATATTTCCGGAACCTGGTGTAACACATGCAGTTATAATACGTGTCAAATGAAGCTGTATTTCCTGCGGAAATGAATAGCTTCCCGCAGGATAATCGTCCGCCGTTAACTATAACGGCTCCAGCGGATTCGTCTGTTATCAGCTTTTGGATCAGCAAATGGCTCACCTCTTTAGTTCCGCCGCTGCTGCGTTCAGTGCGGACCTTATTACTTTGTCCATGTCGTAATACTTGTATTCCCCGAGCCGTCCGCCAAAGATGACATCGGGATACCTGTCTGTCAGCGACTTGTATTTTTCGTATAACGCGTTATTTGTCGCGTCATTCACGGGGTAGTACGGCTCGTTCCCCTCCTGCCATTTGGCGGGATACTCGCGGCTGATGACGGTCTGCGGCTGTGTTCCGAATTCGAAGTGCTTGTGCTCGATGATCCTTGTGTAGGGGACATCAGACGACGTATAATTCACTACTGCATTTCCCTGGTAGTTATCGCAGTCAAGTACCTCATGTTCAAATCGGAGAGAGCGGTACTCCAGGTGTCCGCAGCAATATCCGAAGAATTCGTCTATAGGACCTGTGTAGACTGTCCTTTCGGCAAGCTTTTCGCCGCGAACTGCGGAATGATCCGTTTTCAGCTGCACGTCGCATCCCGACAGGAGCTTATCGAATATCTGGGAATAGCCTCCCACAGGGATTCCCTGGAAAGGGTCGTTAAAATAATTGTTGTTGAACGTGAACCGAAGCGGGATTCGTTTGATGATAAATGCAGGAAGCTCGCGGCAGGGACGTCCCCACTGCTTTTCAGTATATCCCTTTATCAGCTTTTCATATATATCTCGTCCGACCAGGGACAGAGCCTGTTCTTCTAGATTCTCCGCCGCTTTGCCGGCGAAATCCGCTGTTTGTCCGTTTATTATCGAGCGAGCTTCTGCCGGAGTCCTGACGCCCCACATGCGACTGAACGTATTCATGTTGAACGGGAGGTCATACAGCTCGTCGTTGTAGATCGCGACAGGGGAATTGATGAAATTGTTGAAGTCCGCGAATTGATTGATGTAATCCCATATACGGCGGTCAGATGTGTGGAAAATATGCGCGCCATAGCAATGTACGTTTATCCCGGCTACGGCTTCAGTGTGGCAGTTTCCGCCGGTGTGAGCACGCTTGTCTATCACAAGACAGCGCTTTCCGCGCTGCGTCATCTCGTGAGCAAACACAGCCCCGAATAGTCCCGCGCCAACTATCAGATAATCGTACATTTATGATTTCCCCCTGTTCAGCATGTCTGAATTCTATTATACGGCATAAAAGCATTTATGTCAAGGACGAACATGCCGTCAGCGCTTGCATTTGTCGGTACATAGTGCTATAATATAATAAATCATTTTTGAAATGAGATGAAAACATGAAAAGACTGTTCATATGTTCAACCTATTATCATACCTTGATAACCTGCATAAAGGCAATGTCGGGCATTCAGACTGAAATAGCAGTTACAGATTATATCCCGGAAGCAGAGGGACTTTCTGAAAGGCTTCAGAAAAGCGGCTTGTTCGGAAAAGTAATGCTTCTGCACACCCCCAGGGAATACAAACCCGCAAATGCGTTCGACAAGCTCTTTTTCCTGCACAGCCGCAACCGCAGCCTGGTCGGCAGGCAGCTTACGGTGGATCTCAGCGGATATGATGAGATTAATATATTCCATGATGATACATGGTTTGCGAGGTACCTGAAAGACGCCCGCATACCATACGTCCTGATCGAGGACGCGCTTGACAGTTTCAAGAGCATAGATCAGAGCGTGTTCGGATATATGACGAAAAATGGACCGAAGCAGTGGATAAAGAAGCTTTTGGGATATGGATATGTTTTTGTTGACCAGTGCCCGTGCGTTCAGTCAATAGAGGTCAATTCGGCAGATGGACTTGATTTTTCCTGCGAGGTAAAAGAAGTACCGCGTAAGCCTATGTTTGATTCCCTCTCGGAAGCTGACCGCAAGAAGCTTGCGGATATTTTCCTGCCGGATGTTCACGATGAAAGTGCGCTGCATGGTACGCTCATACTAACTCAGCCGTTTGCCGACGACGGATTGATGAGCCTTGAACGGCAGAAAGAGATATTTGCCGGCTTGTCGCGGAGTTACCCTGACGCAGTGATAAAGCCGCATCCCCGAGACATTGCGGATTACAGCGACCTGGGCTGCCCGATGCTTCCGAAAAATGTGCCGTTCGAGGTGATAGAGATGTGCTGTTCTCCTCACTATTCGCTTGCGGTATCCGTTTCATCGACTGCCGTTAACGGACTGCGCTGCGCTGACGAAAAGCTCCTGCTGGGAATGGATCACATCAAATAAGATACCCCGCTGCCTTAACAGCGGGGTATGATATTTCAGCGGAGTTTACCGGAGATGTCAGCCTTTCACGGTCAACGTGGAAGAAGGATCACTGTAGTTCACTCCGTCAGTGGATATATACACAACATATGTGTAGGCAGTACCGGAAACAAGGGAGTTATCCGTCCAGGAGAGGTTAGAGGTGGAAGCCATTGTCTTCCAGCCAGTGCCGTCGTTTCTGCGGACGCGGTACTTCTTGACGCCGGGTACAGCCGCCCAGCTCAACTCGGCAACGCCGTCATCGGTGAATACGGTGAGCGCAGCGGAGCCGCTGCCGCCGACCAGAGCGACCTTAACGGTTTTGGAGGGCTCGGCGAAGCTGCCGTTAACAAAGGGATAAACAACGTAGGTGTATCTGCCGCCATTTTGAGCAGTGGTGTCAACGTAACTGGTCTTGTCGCTGGTCTGGAGAGTAGTCCAGCCGGTGCCGTCGTTGCGGCGGATACGGTACTTGGAAGCGCCGCTGACCTTGTTCCAGGAAACGGTGACGTTGTTTTCCTGAGCGGTGACGGTGAGGACGGCTGTGGTGGATTCGGCTTCGATAGTAGCCTTTGCGGACTTCGACTGGAGAGCGGTGTTGAACGCACCGTTGATGTAGGGGATAACAACAAATTCCAGAGTTAAGCCGTCGTCGTCAGAAGTGTAGCTGAAAGACAGCTCTGCGGTAGTAGCAACCGTCTGCCATCCGGTGCCGTCGTTAACGCGCAGGCGGTATTTGCTGGCGCCGGCGGTCTCGGTCCATGTGAGCTCTACGGTGCGTCCGTTAACCGAGGAGGTTATCACCGGAGCGGCGGCGCGGGCGACCTTAACTGTGACGGGCTCGGACTGTAATGCGGTGTTGAACTCAGTTCCGATGTAGGGGATAACAACGTAGGTGTTTTCGCCGTCTGCGGGCGCTGCGTCGGTGTAGGAGGTCCCGCTCACTGTCGCAAGCGTCGTCCATGCTCCTCCGCTCTTGCGGCGGACGCGGTACTTTGTCGCGCCGCTGGTTTCGGTCCAGCTAAGGGAAACATTGGTGCCGCTGACAGCTGTCTTTACGACGGGTGCGGAATTTTCGATCATTGCGCCGACAGCCTCAGACTGGTACTTGGTAACGAAGCTGCCATTTATGAACGGGATAACGATGTAATCATAATCGGTTTCGATCACGGCTGTTGTGTCGGTATATTTTACGGCGTTTACAGTCGCGATGGTCTCCCAGCTTCCGGCAGATCTGCGGCGGATACGGTACTTAGTTGCGCCGGATGTTCTGGTCCATGCAAGATCTATGCCTGTGATACCAGTCTGTGCCCGGAGTTCCAGAGTGGGGTCGATGGTCTTGTAAACAATGTCAGAATTGCTGATTTCGGTCCATTTTCCGTCAACATAGGCGCTGACTGCAAAACCGTATGTTTCGCCGCCGACAAGGTCGGAAATGCGGATGGTGTTTGCAGAGCTGTCAACTTCGCTGGAATTTACGATATCATCGCCGGAATAGCAGTATACCGTGTACTTTTCAGCGCCGGAAACAGCTTCCCAGGATATATCAGCGCTGCCCTTTGCGGTGGTCACGCTGAACTGAACAGCGGTTCGCTTGCCGGGATGGAGTACTACAGTGTCGCCGTCTTTCATGGAGTATATCTTGTCGCTGAGAGAATAGCTGAGATTCTTCTCGGAATTCCATCCATAACGGTTGGAAATGGTGTAGTTGATAGACGTGATACGTAAATTTCCGTCTGCGTCAGTAAGCTTTCTGCCGTCGCTTGTGGTCATGTTGTCTAGTTTGAAAACGCCGCTGCTGCAGAACGACGCAGTCAGATTTCCGCCGTAGGTGCTGCCGTCCTCTGTCATGATATTGACGCAGTAAAGGAAGTGCTCTGCGCCGATATCCTCGGAATCACCCGCATAGACATTCGCAGGAGAAACGAACTGCTTGAAGCCGTCCATGAGCTCGCCGACTGTTTTTATGCCCGGGATGATCTCATCCATGTCAAGATCGGCGTTTCCTGTTATCGCCTCGCCGTCAAGCCATGTGCCGCTTTCGTCGTGGAACGCGTACAGCGTGACATCCTCCGTGATAGCGGGAAGCGATATCTCTGAACGGGTATCCTCCTTGAATTCAAGGAGGACCTTGTCGCCGGAATTGAGTATGCTTATTTTGTCGCTGAGCGGTTTTCCGGATTCGTCGGTGGCGGCGTCTATCTGTATCTGCACCTGCATTACTTTGTAATCAGCTCTTTCAGGCAGCAGGTTCTCCTCATACTTGCTAAAGCTGTCGTAGCCTGCCTTGTCAAGGGCAAAGCCTTCCCAGTTCAGCCATGTGCAGTTTTCCGCAGACCAGTCATTGTCGCCGGCCTCGGGGTCGCGTGCCATGATGTTTATACGTGCGATGAATGCGTCCTTGCCTGCGCCGACGGAATCGCTGAAATATCCGAGCGCGTCGGTCAGCTGGGCTGCCTTGTATTTATCGAACAGTTCTGCCAAGGTCATGCCGATGATCTCGTCGTCTTCTATTGTCATATCGCCGTGTACGTTGATATAGCTGCCGTTGGATTCAGCAGTGAGTTCGAAAGCCTTTGCGTCCGTGGATATTTCGTATACCTTGCGTGAATCGGCATTGCTTATGGTTATGCTGGAGCCATCATTCATGGAGCGCAGCTTTTCGCTGGCTGCCTGCATTTTTGATGAGCCGTCGCCGATATCCTCCATTTTGGAAGAAACGCGGATGAATATCTTCTCGATGGTCGCGTCGCCTGATTGGTTGCGGATAAGGTCATCGACGCTGATAAGCATACGCTCGCCGTATGCCATGTCGGTGCCGTTGCTTTCCAGACCGTCGGAGGTGCGAATGATCACGCAGTTCCTGAAATTATCCTTGCCGATATCCTCAGAGTCGCTGACGTAAGCGGGTCCGGCGATATCCAGCATTTTGTACTTTTCCCTGAGCTGGCTTATCGTTGACTTTCCGGGTTCGATACCGTCCAGCGAGATATTGAAATCGCTGAACGCCCATGCGCCGACGCACCACTGCGAAAGTTCCTCGTTTGTGTCGCTGTTTAAAACGCCAAGCTCGATATCTCCGCGTATTGCAGGCACTTCTGCGATATTTCTTTCATCCTCGGAGAATTCAAGGATTATGTTGATGCTGTCGCTTACCGTGCGGAGTGCCGGGCATACGGATATCAGCTTGCCGGACGCTTTGTCCTCCTCTGTTTTTACACTGATCTGGTAGCCTATGCCGTAGACAGAGTAATCGCTGTATTCTTTCAGAATGTCGCTGAAAGACAGCTCAGCCGCCTTGCCGAAAGGAGCGGTGTCGCTTGCAGCGACTGTGAATACGTTCCGGCCGTCACCAAGCTGTAGAGCAACGCTCACCTCCAGCATATCCTGTGTGAGCCCGTCTAAATATGCGGTGTTAAGCGTGAGAGCCGGAATGGTGAAGTTCTTCTTGCTTTCGAGCAGGCCGCCCGCAGTGATGTTGTTGAACTGTATATCCGAAACATCTTCCAGCGGATAATATCCTGACGCTGAGCTTCCGATAAGCTGCTCGTCGCTGAATGTCGTCAGGGTCATTTCTCCGGATAATCCGGGCAATGTTACCGAGCCGTGCTCATCCTGCGTAAATTCAAGCGTCACCTTATCGCCGATATCAAGGCTGTCGAGGTCGTATTCAGAAACCATCTGAATGTTATAAGCAATTCTTGTTATAACATAGTCCTTTGCGTCAGCGATGGATAGCCCTGAATTGCCATCCTCAAAGCTGTCAAGAGAAATATAACTGTCGCTGGTCAGCGTGTAGAAATCGCCGTTTCCTAGGAACAATTCCTTGCCGTCCTTTTCGGCATACACATTTGCGCCGTACATGAACATTGCTGCCCCGGCATTCAGGCTGTCGCTGTAATAGGGAAGTCCGGACATGCTGAGTACCTTGTAGTTTTCGAGGAGCTCTCCGACTGTTGTGGTGCCGTAGGTTATTCCATCGGGCGCGTCAGCATCTACTGAATTAAAGGCGAATTTTCCGCCGCCTCCGTTGTCGTATATCGAAAGCTCGGTGCGTATAGCGGTCGGTTCAGAGATGGAAAGGTACTTTCTTCCCGGCTCAGCTACGACGTCCAGAGTATCTCCGGCGCTCATGCTGCGGATAGTTTCACTGGCCGCTATAGGCTTATCGCCGGTGGTGTCTATCTTTGCACGGACATGTACCCAGATGTCCTCCAGGACATAATCAGCGGCGTCGCGGACCGCCTGTAGATTATCGTCGAGGTATATGGTCATATCCTCGCCGAATTTCACAAATCCGCAGTACAGCGATTCAACAGAGGAATCCTCCGCATTCCTTACGTTCAGGAATGCCGCCATCTGATAGCCGTCGTCTCCAAGCGACTTGTCGTCGGAAACGAATTTTACGCCGGAAATAGTCAGGTTTCCGTATTCGTCGGCGAAGTCAGCCAGGCGCATGCCAGCGTACTTCTCGCCGAGTGCAACGGCAAACCCGCCCTCAGCTGTTATTCCATAGTTGGCGTCGTCCTTTGCGGTGAGCGTGATGGTCTGCTGTTCAGACAGACCGTCTATCACGGCATTTTTGCGGCTTTCCTTCGCCAACTGGACATGTATCCGGTCCTCGGGCTGCATTGCGAGGATAGTGTCGCTGCACGGTTCAAATTTGTTATCTCCGAGGTCGTTGTATGCGAGGCAGATGTTTGCGCTGACTCCGTACACCTCATATTTTGAGGATTCTCCGGTCTTGAACCGGTCCTTGAAATCAGAGATATTGAATTCAGAGTTCTCGTTAAGCGGAATATTCGGAGAATCAAGCCACTTATAGTAGTCGGGGTCATTCGTATCGCCGTCTTTCAGCCGTACCTGTATGCCGATATACCAGCTGAATGCGTCAGCGCCGGCGTTGACACTATCGCTGACGTATCCGGGAGCGTCGGCGCTGATGGTGCTGTATTCGCTGAATACTTCGTCCATGGTCTTGCCGATGAGCCCGCAGTCTGTGTACTGTGCGGAATCGAACGCGATATATTTGAAGGTGTCATCCTTAATGATGTTCAGGCTGGCGCTGTTTTTGCCGAGCGTCTCGAGCACATTGCCGAGCTTTACTGGAAGCCGCTCATCCTTGGTGAACTCGATCTTGATTTCCTGATCTGATTCCATTGTCCTTACGGGTTCGTATACGCAGCGGCTCTTGTCTATGGATGAATCATATTCGTTGACCAGGCTGACGCGTACGAACACGTCTTCGATGGTATAGTTGGAATAATCTGCAGTGGTTCCGCCATTGCCGTCGGTGAAGTCTTCTACTGCGAAGCTTCCGCCGTCAAGGCTCTTTTCATCCTGGTAAAGCCATACGGATTCTTCGCCGTTGCTTAAATGGAGCTTTGGGCTGACGGACAGCATGTCTCTTGTAAGTCCGTCAAGGCTGCTGGATGTGAATTCGTTAGAGGGGACAGAGATGCTCTTGAATCCGCTGAGGAGCTCTGAAACCTTTGTGGTGCCCGGGGTAATGCCGCTAACGCTGTCTATGCTGAGGTCGCTGCCTGCGGTAGTGCCGTCCAGCCAGCTGTCATCGGTGAATGTCCAGATGCTCTGTGTTCCCTTGAGCGGGGAGACCGTGACGATATCGCGGACATCCTCGGTGAGCTCGATAACTATTTCATCGCCATTAGACAGACCTCTTACATTTTCGCAGACGCTGACGTTCTTTCCGCTGTCATTGCGCGTGGTCTTGACCGCCATGTCGAGTACTATTCTGTCAATGACATATTCTCCGAAATTTGCCAGCTTTTCGCCGTTATCCGTTCTGAGTCCGCCGATGGTAGCGCTGCCGCCGTCAAAGTCAAGAGCCCATCTTGAACGGAATTTAACGGTTTCGTCGCCTTTCTTCGCGTAGATGGTGACATAGTTCTCCATCATGTCGCGGGTGAGTCCCTCGATATTGCTGGAGTGGAACGAAAGCTCCGGAATAGTAATGCTCCTGTACGCTGCGAGGAGCTCATCGACAGTGGTGTCGCCGTATGTTATTCCGTCAATTTTTCCGAGCTCGATCTCGTCGCTTGCAAGCGCTCCCTCATTGTATTCTTCGTCAATGTATGCGTGTATGGAAACGGTGTTTTTCTTTTCAGGGAGCGTCAGTGTGCCGCGGGTGTTTTCAGTGAGGTCGATATCGAATGCGCTTTCGCGGGTCATGCTCTTTAGTTCGGGGCATACGCTGTAGCTCTTGTTCTGCTCGCTGTCCCAGTCGGTAATTACACTTGCGGAAAGGCAGATAGCCTTGATCGTCCAGTCGCTGTGAGACTGGGCGTCAGTGAATCCGTCAATCATTATTATGCCGTTCTTTCCGACGGAAAGACCATCCTGATACAGATCGTATACCTCTCCGTCCTTAGTCACTCTTATGGCAATACCCATATTGAGCATATCCGGAGTAAGGGTATCCAGCTCGCAGGAATCAATCGACACTGCCGGTACATTGAACAGCTTATACTCTTCAAGCAGCTCGCTGACAGTGGTTTCACCATATGTAACTCCATCCGGGGCTGGGAGCTCTATATCTCCGCTTGCCGTGCATCCGATTATCCAGTCGCCGTTGAACACGTCCATCGTAAGCGTGCCGATCGCTTCGGGGAGCGCGAGCGGTTCACGGTCGTCCGCGACGAACTCAAGTATTATCTGATCTCCCTTCTGGAGAGCGTTGAGCTTCTCGCTCGGGCAGTAGTTCTTCTGCGTGGAGTCATTCCATGAGGAGATGGTGCTTATCTGGACGCCTATGCGCTTGATGACCTCGCTGTCGTTTGAATCATCCAGGAATATCTGATCCATGTAGGTGGAGTCGGAGTGATTCAGGGCATAATAGACGTCGCCGTTGCCGCTGTACCATCCGGTTTCCGTTTCAATGAACAGGGACTGGGTGAATGCTTCGACGCCTGCGCCGACGGAATCGTTTATATAGGGCTGCACCGGGAAATCGAACCTGCTCACCGCTTCGCGAAGTTCCTTTATCGTCTTGCCGCTCCATGTTTCTGTGAGCCCTGCATTCTCAATGGTCAGGTCCGCACGGGTATCGCCGCCTATCCATTCCGGCTTATCGACCGTCATGGTGAAATTGCTGTTGAACGTTTCGATGGTGCTTACTTCTCTGTTATCCTGGGCATAGCCGTAGGCTTCGACAGTTACCTCGATCTGCTCGTTATTCGGGCTGATTATCTGAATGCTATAAGCGCCATTAAGCTGAGCGGAGTTTAGCGTCATGGAATATTCCAGCTGTCCGCTCACATAGTCGCACTTTATCTGATTGTCCCAGTCGCCGTTGATCACAACTATCAGTGCATCTTCAGCCTCAACGGTCTCGCCGTCCTTTTTCTGAGTGAGCGCAGAGGTTGCAGCGGCGCTGATGGATATGCTGGAGCTGTCGGTATATCTGCCAAGTTTCGGCACCAGCATAAATATCGAATCGCTTTCCGGCTGAAGAGTTTCAGATATTGTTGCGACCGCAGCGGAGCTGTTTTCCTCTGCGGCTGCGGGTATCTGGTATACCACAGACGATGACACAGTCATTACGCCGGCAAGCATACCGGACATAAGTTTCCTTATTTTCATGTAGTATCCTCCTTGTAAATATATTGAAATAGTGCTACAATAATTATACCACCTATAAGGCTTTTTTTGGTATGCAAAACTGCATTATAAATATATATTATACTTGACAATTGTTCCAATTTTCGCTATCGGCATTTATTGAAGTTCAACAAAAAATACGACCCTGTTTAGGTTATTACATACCCTAAGCAGAGCCGATTTGTGATAATTATTTACGTTTCATACGTTTGGCAAAGCGCTTTGCAATGAATCTCCGCTTTGATTCCGGAGGGAGGAGGGCACAGCCGATCATCTTTTTCTGTGAGCAGCCTGTATCCAGCCGCGGAATTTCTGCAACATCCGCGCCGCGCTCTTTTGCCCATGTGATAAAAATTCCAGTAAATATTTCCCCGAGGTATCCGTCTGTCCTGTCAGCCTGAAAATATCCGTGGCGGGTCTTGCGGCGGTCGAATTCAGCCAGGGCAGGGAAAAGTATGCCGCAGTATTCCTCAAAATGCTTTCTGTCCATGATGAACATATTGCAGAAATACTGCCGGTCCTGCGCAAGATAGGCATCCGCGGTCTGTGCGATGGCGGGTGAGTTTTCTTTAAGTATCTCAGTGAAAAGCCGGAGATCCTCGGAAAAATGATGGACTGACGTACAGTAGTGCTCTGACGCTGACAGCCCCATGTTTTCTGAACGCGGCGCAATTATATCATGCTCGTTTATCAGTCTCTCAAGCTGATCGCCGTTCCCAAGCAGCCCGGCGTACTGCCCATCCGGGTCTCTGCGGACGATGTACGGGCGGGAAGTAGCTGCACAGGGTGCAAAAAATCTTCTGTAGTGACAGAATCCGTAAAAGTCGGCTGATATATTCTTCCACGCATGATAGTGAGCGGTAAGCTCGCAGTATTCGCGGTTCAGGGCTGATATATTTTCGCCGGAATCGTCCCGGAGCGCTCCGGGTACAGGGGCGTTGAGCGCCGCGCCGCACTGGATAGGTTCAAACAAGGGCGGAACAATGCTGAATCCGCTGTGACAGCACATATAAAGGCAGTATTTCATGATGTCCTCCATTTTAGTTCATGTATCAATTATATAGTTTTCGGGCTTCGTTGTCAAGCAAATGCCCCCGTGGTCATACGGGGGCACAGTTTTTTTGGATGTGAGGCATCGCTTATGGCTTGGAGGTGATGGTAGATGAAGGATCGCTGTAGTTCACTCCGTCAGTGGATATATACACAACATATGTGTAGGTAGTACCGGAAACAAGGGAGTTATCCGTCCAGGAGAGGTTAGAGGTGGAAGCCATTGTCTTCCAGCCAGTGCCGTCGTTTCTGCGGACGCGGTACTTCTTGACGCCGGGTACAGCCGCCCAGCTCAACTCGGCAACGCCGTCATCGGTGAATACGGTGAGCGCAGCGGAGCCGCTGCCGCCGACCAGAGCGACCTTAACGGTTTTGGAGGGCTCGGCGAAGCTGCCGTTAACAAAGGGATAAACAACGTAGGTGTATCTGCCGCCATTTTGAGCAGTGGTGTCAACGTAACTGGTCTTGTCGCTGGTCTGGAGAGTAGTCCAGCCGGTGCCGTCGTTGCGGCGGATACGGTACTTGGAAGCGCCGCTGACCTTGTTCCAGGAAACGGTGACGTTGTTTTCCTGAGCGGTGACGGTGAGGACGGCTGTGGTGGATTCGGCTTCGATAGTAGCCTTTGCGGACTTCGACTGGAGAGCGGTGTTGAACGCACCGTTGATGTAGGGGATAACAACAAATTCCAGAGTTAAGCCGTCGTCGTCAGAAGTGTAGCTGAAAGACAGCTCTGCGGTAGTAGCAACCGTCTGCCATCCGGTGCCGTCGTTAACGCGCAGGCGGTATTTGCTGGCGCCGGCGGTCTCGGTCCATGTGAGCTCTACGGTGCGTCCGTTAACCGAGGAGGTTATCACCGGAGCGGCGGCGCGGGCGACCTTAACTGTGACGGGCTCGGACTGTAATGCGGTGTTGAACTCAGTTCCGATGTAGGGGATAACAACGTAGGTGTTTTCGCCGTCTGCGGGCGCTGCGTCGGTGTAGGAGGTCCCGCTCACTGTCGCAAGCGTCGTCCATGCTCCTCCGCTCTTGCGGCGGACGCGGTACTTTGTCGCGGAACCCAGCGAGTCCCATGAAAGCGAAACGCTGGAATCGCCCGAAACCGCAGTAAGCACGAGCGGTTCTTCCTTTATCTTAATAGACTTTATTTCTGAGCTAAAGAGCAAATTAAAGTTCTGACCAAACGGCATGAACGGCACGGCTCTGTACTGAACCTCGCCGCATCCGTCCGGAATATCGTCAGTGTAGTTGGCGAAGTTCGTTGTGACGACTGTCTCCCAGCCGCTGCCAGTATTTCTTAAAATGCGGGTCGTGTTAGACGCATTGTTTACCCATGACAGTTCAGCCTGATTTCCGGAGAGTTTTGCATTGAGTTCGATCTTGTCCGGTTTTTTAGCTGAATATGAGCAGCTGGCAACAGTGTCGCTTCCGCTCTTTACATCGAGATAGTAAACATATTCGCCGCTGTTCACCGCTGAGGTATCGTGGATATAAAGCCCCGTCGTGCTGCCTACGTTTCTTGTGCCGTCGGCAGACTGGCAGGAGACCTCTATCTTGTCGGCAGGTTCATAGTTCCATGATATCCACATGCCGTCGCCCTCGCCTGAAGCGTCCATAAGGAACCAGTCGGTATTTCCGGTGCAGAACACCCATTTTTCCCCGTCAAAGTAGGAAAGGTCCACAACGGAAAGGCTGCCGTCATTTATAAAGGAACAGGAATCCTTTGCCCATATGCTGTCGTAGACGCTGTCAGAGTCTATGGCGTAGACGCTGTAGGACTTCGCTCCGCTTACGGGCGTCCACGCAACGCTGGTAACTCCGTCTCTGGTGACGGAAGAAAAATAGGACACGCCCTTTTCAGCTGTAACGGTGACGTCCATCGTGTATTTTCCAGACTTATAGTTGTAGCCGTTTGAAGTTGCAGCTGCGTTGGATTTCACCATGCCAATGTCCTCAAAGCCGTAGCCGTTGAGCGGGCTGGTCTCAGCCGTTATCTTCTGACCGGAGAGCGACGCGCTGGAAAGCTTGTCCAGACCGCTCAGATCGATAAATGCAAGCTGGTTGCCGGATACGTTGAGCTTGGAAAGCTCCTCGCACGCGCCGAGGTCTATCGAACGTATGCAGTTATTGCTTACGTCAAGTTCCTCAAGCGACGTGGCGTTTGACAGGTCGATGCTGGAGATCTGTCCGTTTGGCGCGGAGAACGAATAAATGCTGTCCGAAAGGGAAATGGACATGACGCTGTCAGACGGTACTATGCTCAGCGCGGAAAGATTGGGGATATCATTGATGCCGTCAAGATAGGTCGTTTCCTCTTTGATATCCAGGCTGTAGATACGTTCCAGCTCGTATGAACTGAGCTTTCCGTCGTTGTTGAGGTCGTAGGATGCACTGATCACGTCTGCCACTGCATTATCAGGGAACGTATCCGCAATACTTATGTACTTGTAGGAGTCGGAATAATCCGCTTTGTTTTCTGGAAGCTCAAAGAGACCGGTATACAGAGTTTCATTTATTTTGTGAGAGCCCTGGTTGTCATTTTTGAGGAAATATTCCTGAGTATTGTTGAACCATTTGAACCAGATATCCTTTGCAGTACCCTGATCCATCCAGGTGACATCGATGCTGTACCAGTTTCCGTCAAGGTATATCTGATTCCATGCGTGGTTGTTTCCGACCACGCCGATGGTGTCGATACCGCATGCCGCGCTGATGTAATTGAACGCCATGGTGTAGCCGTTGCAAACGCACTCGTGGTCGATCAGCGCGCCGATTATGCTCTGGTTGTTGTTAGAGAATTTGTACGTTATTTCATCGCATAAACGTTCGGCTATGTATATTTCCTTGCCAAAATCGGTGTTTATCTTTTCGAGGTCGTCCATCCAGTCGCGGGTAATGGTTTGCAGCTTCTGCGACATTTCGTTCACTGCCGACGCGGTTATGTAGTCCGTATTGAGACATACCGAAACACTTGATGTCAATCCGGAGGAATTAGTGTAGCGGTAATAGCCGTTCCTTATAAAGAAAAACTGCGGATTTTCAAAATAGAATGCGTTCATGAATGCCTTGCATTCGGCTGCTGTCACTCCGTTGCCCGGAAATTGTTGAAAAGTAAGGTACGGAGAATCTGCTTTGATGTTGTAGGGATTGTTCAGATAGTTTGTGCAGTCGGTTTTAAGCTTATCGTAGACTTTTTTCATTTCCGACGACAGCTGATCATAATAGTAGTGACTGGAGAAGTCCCACTGACTGGATGCAGTCGTTGATACGAAGTAGTCGGGAGAGGGTGTGTTCTTTTCAACGTAATCGCGTATCTGCTTCATTTCATCTTCGGTTACGTCGATAATCACAGGTTCCTGCCAGTCCTGCGGAGTGCTGTACTCTGCCTCATTTGCAGCCGTAGCACTGACTGAGACAGCTGCGCCGAGCGATAATGTCAGAAGCGTCGCCGCGGCGAATTTCCATAATTTCATAATGACCTCCAAATTACATGCCGCCGGGTCGTCCGACAGCTTTTCTTAATTATATCACAATTATTACCATAATACAAGAGCATATCCTGATTTGTCCTATGAATTTATTCACGGCCGGCAGGTTTTTTCCGCACAGATTGACAAATCAGCCGAAATGGGATATAATTAATAATGACTGTAGAATTGCTGCCGTCTCAATTTGTGCAATGGAGAATCAAGAGGCTCTGATGATAGAAAAAATAAAGCGATACCGTTTCCTGTTTGAGGAACTGGTGAAGCGTGACTTTACAAAAAAATACAAGCGGACCGCGCTCGGAATGCTCTGGAGCGTACTCGGACCGCTGATGACGCTTGCGGTAATGGCACTGGTATTTACTCAGTTTTTCGGGCGAAATACTCCGCATTTTATTATATACATGTTCTGCGGTAATCTTCTGTTCACATACTTCAAGGAATCCACCGCGACCGGCATGACATCTCTTTATGACAATTCCTCTATTTTTTCAAAGGTCAATGTCCCGAAGTATATGTTCCTGCTGTCGAAAAACGTTTCTGCGCTGATAAATTTCGGAATAAACCTGTGTATACTGTTCATTTTCATGCTTATCGACCAGGTCACATTCACATGGAAGCTTGTCCTGCTGATATACCCGATAGGCTGCCTTGTCGGGTTCAACCTCGGGATGGGGCTGATACTTTCCGCGCTGTACATGATGTTCCGGGATTTCAAATACCTTTATGACATCTTTACGATGCTGCTCATGTACCTTTCCGCGATATTTTACCGCGTTGACGCGTTTCCTGAGGAAACAAGATGGCTGTTCAACCTCAACCCGGTCTATGTAAACATCAGCTATTTCCGCAGCATAATCCTGGAGCAGACTATCCCGCCGCTGTGGCATCATGCGATAGCCGCAGGATACGCTATAGTCGCCCTTGCGATAGGCGCCCTTATCTACAAGCGCAAGAACTACAAATTCCTGTATTATATCTGATTTCGGTGAATTGTTGAATGAATAATAATGTTATCATAGACGCGAAAAATATCTCCGTAAAATATATTACCGGCGACCTCAGGAATATCGGGCTAAAAGAGTACATCATGAAGAAGCTCACCCGCACTTACCACACCGAGGCGTTCATGGCGGTGAACGATGTGTCGTTCACGCTGTATCAGGGCGATATGCTCGGGATAATCGGCACGAATGGCGCAGGAAAATCCACTCTGCTGAAAGTGGTGACGCAGATAATGCGGCCATCCGGCGGAAAGATACGCGTCAACGGAAAGATAGCGGCTCTCCTGGAATTGGCGAGCGGATTCGACCCGGACCTTAACCTGAAAGAAAACGCGTATCTCCGCGGAGCGATGCTCGGATACACCAGAGAATTCATGGACAAGAAATATCCGGAGATACTGGCTTTTTCAGAGCTTCAGGAATTCGAACAGCGTCCGTTCAAGCAGCTGTCCTCCGGCATGAAAGCAAGGATAGCTTTTTCGATCGCTAGCATGGTCGAGCCGGAAATACTCATTCTTGACGAGGTGCTTTCCGTCGGAGACGGAAAATTCCGGGACAAGAGCGAGGAAAAAATGCGTGAAATAATCGCGCATGGCAAAGCCACCATCCTGGTCTCGCATTCCATAGGTCAGATACGCAGGATGTGCAACAAGGTCCTGTGGCTGCATCATGGAAATCAGATCGCGTTCGGCGAAACAGAGCCAATCTGCGATCAGTATGAGGAGTTCCTCAAAACCGGAGTGCTTCCGGCAGAACGCTGATGCAGCTCTGCCGTGACATAAAATCAATGTATCTGGAAAGGATAAATCATGAAACTTACAAAACGTCTTTTGTCTGCTGCCGCTGCGCTGACCGTTTTTGCAGCTCCGATGCCGGAGTTGTTAAGCACCGGAGTCACAGCCTATGCCTCAATGTCCCTGTCGGAGTTCCCGGCTGGATATTCCCACCCGACAGAAATGCGCGGGCTCACCGCATTCCAGCTCGTATCCGACATGGGAGCCGGCTGGAATCTCGGAAACTCTCTTGAGTCTGAAAACAACGAGACTTATTGGGGCAACCCAGTAACTACCAAAGCGATGATCGACAAGATCGCTGCGGCTGGATTCACTACGCTCCGCGTACCGGTAAGATGGGACGACCACTATACAAACGGGTACAACATCAGCTCAGATTATTTTGACAGAGTTGAGACAGTTGTGAATTATGGACTCGCAAACGGAATGTACGTTATCCTGAACTGCCACCACAACGACCTCCAGGCCAAGGCGTCCGAGGACGCGTCCGTGCAGGCGCAGGTCAAGCAGGAGCTGGATTCCATCTGGACGCAGATAGCAGAGCGTTTCAAGAATTACGGCGACAAGCTGATTTTCGAAACGATAAACGAACCACGTAACGGAGAGGACTGGACCGGAAACAGTGCTCTTTACAAGTGCGTCAGCGATTACAATGAGACCGCACGCACCGCGATACGCAGAACGGGCGGCAACAATGCAAAGCGCCTTATCATGATGCCGACATATTGTGCATCCGGAGACTCAGCCAAAATAAGCGGTTGGAGCAGTGGCGGCGATGATATGGTCGCAGCTTCTATCCATGCATATCTCCCTTTCGATTTCGCATTCAACGGAGACGGACATACGCAGTGGAACACGAGCGATCTGTCAGAGCTGAAATCTTTCTTCACCAGAATTTACAGCGGCTTCATCAGCCAGGGCGTTCCGGTGGTCATCGGTGAATTCGGCGCCTGCAATAAGGAGAATACAGATCAGCGCGAGCTTTACGCGAAGATATATCCGGCGCTTGCGCGTCAGTTCGCCGAGCAGGATATCCCCTGCGTATGGTGGGACAACAATGCGTTCAATAAGGGTGCGGAAAACTTCGGAATATTTAACAGGAATTCCGGAAGCTTTACATATGCAGGCATAGCTAAGAATTTAAATGAGGCATTTACCGGCGACCCTCAGTATGAAACTGAAGTCAGCGGCGAGAATGTAGTTTTCAGTGGGAATGCCTCCAGCAGCGGCTGGGGACAGGCGGTGTCGATGGACGCTTCCGTTGTTACTGCTATGAAAACCGGCGACAAGCTTGTTTGCAGCTATTCCTCCGACAGCAGTCCCGAGCTCATTTTCCAGAGCTTTACCGACAGCTCCAAGGGTTGGGTGAAGGTGTCTCCTGACAGTATCTCCGGCGGTACTGCTGAATGGAGTGTGAGCAGCCTGCTCAACGCTTTCGGCGGGTCGTTCGACGCTCTCGGGAAGGTATATATCGGCGACACCGGTTCTTCGCTCACAGTCACCAAGGTAAGCGTTGCAAATGCGTCCGGCGGACACGTTCACGTTTACAACGGTCAGCAGACCGTGACGCTTCAGCCCTCTGCCGACACTAATGGCAGAAGGACGGTAAAGTGCTCCGTTGACGGCTGTGACCAGATCAAGGTCACTGTTATCCCCGCTACCGGGAATGACAAGACGTCCGTATCCGGGTTTGACGCGAAATACGATACGTCTGTCGTCCTGTCCTGGGATAAGCTGACAGCAGCCAGCAAGTACCGCATCCGCAGAAACGACGGCTCCGGCTGGACGACTCTTTCCACGGTATCGGGAACTTCCTTTACTGACAGCGCGGTCGTTTCCGGCACTAAGTACGAGTATATCGTGATTCCGTATATCAACGGATCATTCGACACGTCAAGGCAGTCCGAAACGATATCTGTTCAGATACCGGCTGAGGATAAGCGCCCCGTACTTACCGTTACAGCGCAGGAGAACAACGTGACCGTGACCTGGAGCAAGGTGAGCGGCGCAACCAAGTATCGTATCCGCCGCAACGACGGCATCGGCTGGACAACGCTACAGACCAGTACCAAAACCAGCTACACTGACGCCGCCGCAGAAAAGGGAAAGCGCTACACCTATGTGGTATATCCGTACATAAACGGAAGTTTCGGCGAACCCTCTGAGACCGTAAAGGTGGCGTTGGTCGGCGGCAGCGGCTCTGCGGCACTGACGGCGGTACGCGATGACGGAAAGGCGGTCATAAGCTGGGCGCAGATACCCGGCGTGAAGAAGTACCGCGTCCGCAGGAATGACGGGACCGCCTGGAAAACGATGGCTTCCACCGCGAACCTCTCCTGGACCGACAACACGGTCGTATCCGGAACTGCTTACACCTATGTAGTTTATATATCTACAGATGGCGTGACGTATTCGGCTCCGTCCTCGACGCTGACGTTAAAAGGCTGATAACATAAAATACCCCGCTTTTGCAGCGGGGTATTTACTTTTGGCTGCAAAACTGTTGACAATCAACTATTTCTGTGGTATAATTCGTTGTGTGTAGAATTATTCTGCATCATAAAAAAGGAAAGAGGTAATTAATATGAACAAGTTGTTCAAACGCATCACAGCTGTGATATCCGCGGCTGCGGTGATGGCTTCATGCGCCGGTATAAGTGCGTCAGCCGACGGCGGTCTGTCATGGGACTATATCACTAATGATGAATACATGCCGCTTGACCCTAATGGGGATTTCAGCTTTATTGATTCCCATCAGGATGTCCTTCTTGGCATGATGTACACTCCTGCTGAGGACTGTGTTATCACGGGATTTGATTCCAAGTTCTCTGATTTCAGCTATATGTCCATTGAGATCTATGAAGATGTTACGTCTACTCCTTATTCCGGAGAGTACTTAACATACATTGATGGCTACAGCACAGACTCTCTGGATATAGGATGGGACGCTGTCCCGCTGAAAAAGGGACATAAGTATGGTATCGTTATTTCCGGCGCCAGCTATTATATTGGTGACGACTCCTACTCCAACATCATGTGCAAGAAGGAGACCCCCGCAAAGGGAACATGGTTCATCAAGAACGGTCAAAGGGAAGATGAAGATGGCTATGTAGACGAGTGCTGGGAAGATATGAACGCTTACGGTCTCACCCCGGACTTCGCCCTTGTCACCGTTTCAAAGAAATATCCGGGCGTTGAAGCGCCGTTAGACCTGACTGCCAAGCTTTCCAAGTGCTATGATAATACTGGATATAAGAGCCTGAAATACGGTATCGACGGTCCGGTTGATCTTTCATGGACAGCATCCGCCGGCGCAGTTTCTTACAACATCTACCGCAGGGATACATACATGGGATCCTCCGGTGATTTCAAGCTCGTTGCGCAGACCAAGTCCACCAGCTATAAGGACACCAACGTGCTCGTCGGACACATCTACACCTATGCGGTGCAGGCGGTAAGCAAGACAGAAACAAGCTATCCGTCGATGAGGGCAGTCAATATCCACGGCGCCCTGGCTAAGCCGACATTTGCAAGCTGGGATCTGAACGAAACCTACACCGATGCGTCTAACAATGTCTATACCATTAAGTTTGACAATTACGACTATAGCAGCAACAATCGGTACTACCTGATCGAAAAGACGGAATATAATATCGGAACTTCCAATTACCGTTATTACACTAGTGTTACAAATCTCTATAGCAATTCTGAAAATATTAGGGTATATGCCGGCGCCAGAAAAACAATATGGGCAATAATATATGATCCCAGCAATGGATGGTACAGCTGCCTTTCCAAGCCTCTGACCCTCGAAGGTCCGGAGAAAGTCACCGGCAAATTCAGCAAGATAACCTCCATTAAGGCGACCAACGATAAGGTGTTTGTCTATGTAGACCTCCCCGAGAACTATGATTCTGAAAATGTTGAAGTTAACGCGCGTCAGCTGTCGGACAGCAACACATACAGCACGACCGGCAACAAGGAGCTCTCCCTTGAGCTCTATGAAAAGACGGACGGCAAGTGCGTATTTGTTGATAACCACCCCGTTCCCGGAAAGACGTTTGAATATCGCGCTACCATTTGGATCGGAAGAACAGGATACTTATCCAACAAGGTTTCCGCCACTATACCTACCGCAAAGGTAACAGCGCCCAAGGTGACATCTGTAAGATCATGTGACGATCCCTCCGACGAGGATACCTTTGGCGACCTCGTCACCTGGAATGCGGTTTCCGGCGCAAAGTCCTACGATGTCTACTACTATCCCAAGACCGTCGGCGAAAGGGAGCAGACAACTCCCCAGTACTGCGGTTCGACCACAGATACAAAATTCTTGTTCCACCAGCAGTACAACTATGTAGAGCACCGCGACTATTTCGTAATAGCCGTTACAGACGCAGGAAGAAGCGTTCCGTCAAACCTTTATTATAGGCTGTGCAGGAATACTTCCAATTGGAACAGTGTACCGGAGATCATAAGCGCCGAAGCCGTTTCGGAGGGCTTAAAGCTCACATGGGTGGCAGGAAATAACTGCTACACAAAGAAATTTGCTATATTCAGAGGAACAGACTGGGACAGCCCCGCAGTCTATGTAGACCATGCTGATTTCGAATCTGACAGCGTGGACGGCACTTATTCCTACATCGACACCACTTTCCCCGGCGGACAGGATGTCTACTATTTCGTTGAAGCAACGGATGATTATATGTCCGGCGGCTTTAAGGTGTCTACTCCTGCTGCTCCTGTTTCTCTCAGGGCTTCCGGTGACGCCGGCAGCGTAAGACTGGAATGGACAGCTACCTCCAATGCGACCAAGTATCGCGTACGCCGCAATTCCGGCAAGGCATGGGAGACCATCGCCACTACAGCCAACACCTATTATGTTGATAATACCGCAGCTGTAGGCGCTTCCTCCGAGTATGTCGTTATCCCGTACATCAACGGTGCGTTCAATACCAAGTACCAGTCCGAAAAGGTATCCTTTGGCGTTGAGCCCTCAAAGCCGGAGCTTACCATAATCTCCAACGACGAATATCACAGCGCAATCCTCAGGTGGACCGCGGCAGGCGGCGCTTCCAAGTACCGCATTCGCCGCAACTCGGGCAGCGGCTGGACTACCCTCGCTACAGTCGCAGAGACGGCATATGTTGACACTGCTCCCGCTGTCGGCAAAAGCGAGTACGTTGTTATACCGTACATTTCCGGCAAGTTCGACACGGCTTATCAGTCAGATGTAGCTAAATCCAACATAGGGATGAGCACTGTAGACATCACTGTTTCCGTTGGTCAGAACAAGGCTGACATCAGCTGGACAGAGACCTACGGCGCAACAAGATACCGTCTGCGCCGCAACGACGGCACCGGCTGGACCTCGCTCATCACCACCACCGACACAAGCTACACCGACACTGCCTTAGCTTCCGGCAAGCGCTATACATACGTTGTATATCCGCTGTTCGGAAAGGTCGCAGGCGAGCCCTCCAACACTATCAAGATAGCAACTGTAGGAAAGTCAGGTTCGGCTACCGTTTCTGCAATGTCTACAGGCAATTGGGCAGAGATAAGCTGGAAGGCAGTCTCCGGTGCAAAGAAGTACCGCATTCGCCGCAACGATGGTACCGGCTGGCAGACGATGGCTTCCACAGCTAACCTCTCGTGGGTAGATTCCACCATGGAGAGAGGAAAGGCTTACACCTATGTGGTATATGTTTCCACGGACGGAAAGACCTATTCCAACCCCTCCTCCACGCTGACTATAAAGTTATAAGCTAATTGCTCCCCGCTGTTTTTGTAGCAGCGGGGAGTTTTTTTGCGGAAAGTTATTGACTTTTAGCAACGGGCGGTGTATAATAAAAATTGGTTTTTGGTACTATTTCAAGTCAAAATGAAAAGGAGAAACATCATGAACAACACATTCAAAAAGCTTATCAGCGCGATGAGTGCGGCAGCTATCATGAGCACATCTGCGACCGTCGGTGCATTCGCTGAGGATGGCGCTGCGGCAGACGTTGCAGAAGCCGCACAGGTAGCGCAGGAGGCAGAGACCTCCGAAGCCGTAGAAACTGCCGAAATCGCACAGCCCGTGGAGTCCGCAGAAGCAGCAGAGACCGCTGAAGAAGCTCCCGTTGGCGAATATACAGAAACCGCCGATTCGCTTTCATACGACCTCGGCTCTGACATGTACCTGCTGTATTCCATCAGCAACGGCGAGGTTTGCATAACCGGCAACAAAAGCGCCAGCGGCGTTGTAAATATCCCGGCAAAAATCGATGGATATCCTGTTACATCTATCGGTGAAAAAGCTTTTTCGAGTTCAAGCGTAACTTCAGTTTTCATGCCAAAAACCATGAAGAGAATAGAGAGATATGCATTTGCATATAGCTCAACAAAAGCAATAACTGTTCCTAATTCTGTTGAATATATTGGTGATTATTGTTTTCGCGATTGTTCTTATCTTGAAACGGTAAAGCTTGGCAGCGGACTCAAATATCTTGGAAAGTACGCTTTTGCAAATATAAATAATTATTCTAACAAAATTACTGAAATAACATTACCCGCAAGTCTTGGCGAAATTCAAGCAGATACATTTTATAGGTGTAAGAATCTTGCAACGGTTAAAATCGAAAATCCGTATCTTAGCAAAATAGGTTCTTATGCATTTTATGATTGCAGTAATTTGTCAACTATTTCCATTCCTACATACTCAGAATTAGGCGACTATGCTTTTTATTACTGCAAATCCTTAAAAACAATTGATGTGCCAGTTTTGAGTCAGTATTCGGGAAAGAGCATCTTCTCGGATTGTACCAATCTTACTTCTGTAACAATTGCTGATTTTACCACCTGCATCCCTGAATCCTTATTTTATAACTGTTCCAGCCTTGATGGAGTGCAGCTTCCAGATACGGTTAAAACCATTGAAACAAGCGCGTTCCGTTCATGCACATCTCTTACTTCTATTGAAATTCCGAAATTCGTTAACACTCTTGGCACAAGATGCTTTTATAACTGTACTTCCCTCAGAGATGTAACGTTGTCTGACAATATAACAGAAATTCTTGAAGACACATTTTACAATACAGCCATTGAAAACATAGTTCTTCCGGAATTCACCAAGTCCCTTGGCGCTCGTGTATTCTATAACTGCCAAAACCTCAGAACCGTCACATTCCCCGACACTGTTGGCGCGATAGGCGTTGATTCTTTCTATAACTGCTCCGGCGTGACCGCTATCTGCAACGAGGATACATTCGTTGCGCAGGCTGCTTCGCTGTATAATCTGAATGTTCAGACCCCGGTCCCCGGCTGCCAGGTAACTCTCAAGGCGGCTTCCGTCAACGGCAGCGCGCAGCTCTCCTGGAACAAGGCATACGGCGCGACACAGTACCGTATCCGCCGCAAGGACGCTAAGGGCTGGTCTACATTGGCAACCGTAAAGGGCACGAGTTACACTGACGCGACCGCTTCCGGCACGGTTTATTACGTTGTTATCCCGTATATCAACGATGAGTTCAGAACAGAGTTCCAGTCCTCAGCCGCAGGCGTGAAGATAGTGGCTGTTCCTCCGGTACTCACCGTTAAGACCCAGGCGAACAAGGTAACAGTTACCTGGAACACCGTCAAGGGAGCTACCAAGTACCGTATCCGTCGTAACGACGGCACAGGCTGGACTACCCTCCAGACCTCCAAGGCGACAAGCTACGTTGACAACAATGCCGTAGCCGGAAAGCGCTATACATACGTTGTATATCCGTTCTATGGCTCCACGGCAGGCGACCCCTCCGCTACCGTTAAGGCTGCGCTGGTCGGAAAGACAGGCTCCGCCGCAATGTCCGCGACCAACACCGGCAATGGTATCAAGATCAGCTGGGATAAGATCAGCGGAGTAACAAAGTACCGCGTTCGCCGCAACGATGGTACCGGCTGGAAGACGATGGCTTCCACAGCTAACCTCTCCTGGACAGATACAACCGCAAAGAGCGGTTCTGCGTACACCTACGTTGTATACATCTCCAAGGATGGCAAGACCTATACCAATCCGTCCTCTACGCTCACCATCAAGCCCTGAGTGATTTGAATCCGGTTTCCCCGCCGCTGTACGGCGGGGAAACTTTTTAACAGGTATACTGCTTGACATTCTATTGAACTAATGGTATAATTATTGTGGCAGATTTTTCTATCACAAGGGAGGAAACTATATGAAAAAAAGCTTAAAGACGCTTTCGGTCCTTTCGGCGGCAGCAGTGCTCTCCACTTCGCTGGAATGCGCGGCATTCGCAGAGGATGCCGGAGCCCAGCTCCAGAAGTACCATACTATGACTAGCCTGTCAGACGGCGTGCCGTCTGAATACGGTTATGTCAATTTCAGGACAGTTGATGAAAACGGAAACGAAATAGACCCCAATGCCGGCTTGAGCGGCTCGTACACTACGCTGGATTCCTTAGTGCTGCCCTCTAAGTACAGCATGGTAGATGAGGGATATCTTCCCGCAGTCAGAAATCAGGGGACAGAGGGCTCCTGCTGGGCGCATGCCGGAATGACAATGGCGGAATCCAGCCTTATCAAGCAGGGGTACGAATCTGCGTCGTCCGTGGATTTCTCCGAAAAGCACCTTGCATGGTTCGCGATGGGCACCGACGCTCCGGAGGGCGACCCGCTCCACGGCGATTTCAGTGCGCTTGGCGCACCTAAAGCTTTCAGCGCCGGCGGAAACATGGATGATGTGATGTTCACGCTGATGTCCTGGACAGGCGTTGACCTGGAATCCGATGTACCATACGGCGACTTTGAAAACGGCGTTGATGAATCCCACCGTTATCATTCTTATGCGCATCTGCGCAACGTCAACGAATACGCCGATGATGATATAAGCTCCATAAAACAGGCTATCATGAACGATGGCGCAGTACAGATAGCTTACTATGCGAACAACCAGTACCTTACCAAGAATAACGACGCGGGATTTGCGGCTTATTACTGCCCCACGAATTATACCTCGAACCACTCCATAACTGTTGTAGGCTGGGATGACGACTTCTCAAAGAGCAACTTCACCGCTGGCGGTACGCCGGAGTCTGACGGCGCATGGCTGTGCAGAAACAGCTGGGGTCCTACCTGGGGAACTGACGGTTACTTCTACATGTCGTATGAGAATGTGTCTCTGACCGGATTTGCGTCATTGACGATGGATACAAGCGACAATTACGAAAAGATATATCAGTACGACGGCGGCTGCATCCGTAAGGATAATGGACAGATTGCTTCCTGGAAAAGCGTGTATTCTCCCGGCATCAAAGGCGCTGCAAACGTGTTCACCGTCTCCGAGGATGAAAACCTTTCCGCGGTATCTTTCTATACTCCATTGGCGGGTTCCGATTACAGAATAGAGGTATACACCGACCTCACGGGGAATACGCCTGATACTGGTACGCTGGTATCCGAAGTAACGACAAGCGGCGTAAGTACATATTCCGGCTATCATACCGTTGACCTGTCGCAGGAAGTCCTGCTCAAGGCAGGTACCAAGTTCGCTGTTTCTGTTGATATCAGCGCTTCTGACGGAGAACATTATGTATTTACTGACATTTCCAGACCCTCTGCTGAATTATCCTATTTCAGCGACTCGGGCAAATGGCGTGACACTGCTGATTATTATGACTCATATGGCATCGCAAATGTTAGAATAAAGGCATACACCAAAAAAGCCCCGGGAAAGATTGAAAACGTAAAGGCAGTTTCCGAAAACGGCAAGGTATCTCTCACATGGGACGCTGTTAACGGCGCGTCCAAGTACCGTGTACGCCGCAATTCCGGCAGCGGCTGGACTACGCTTGCAACAGTAAGCTCTACCTCCTACGTTGATGAAGCGCCCGTTGCCGGCACGAATCAATATATCGTGATACCGTATATCAACGATAGCTTCGCGACCGAATACCAGTCCGACGCTGTAACTGCGACAGTGAACGCGGAAGCTGTAGTGCTTACCGTAAAGGCGCAGGAAAACAACGTTACCGTGACCTGGAACACCGTAAGCGGCGCGACAAAGTACCGCATCCGCCGCAACGACGGCACCGGCTGGACGACTCTCCAGACCAGCGCAAAGACCAGCTATGTTGACACCACAGCGCTCAAGGGCAAGCGTTATACCTATGTCGTATATCCGTTTATAAACGGCAGCTTCGGCGCACCCTCAGTGACTGTCAAGGCGGCGCTTGTAGGCGGCAGCGGCTCTGCGGCCGTCACAGTAGTTACAACTGACGGCAAGGCTGTGATAAGCTGGGATAAGATAGACGGAGTAAAGAAGTACCGCGTTCGCCGCAACGACGGGACCAAGTGGCAGACGATGGCGTCCACCGCAAATCTCTCCTGGACTGACAGCAGCATTGAGAGCGGAAAGACCTACACATACGTTGTATACATCTCGGCTGACGGGACAAATTACAGCAACCCGTCCTCCACCATCACCTCCAGACCCTGAATGGCATAGTTCGATATGACAGAATGCTCCCCGCCGGAGAAAGCAGCGGGGAGCGTTTTTCGTTCACAGCACGGCTTTCCTTGTGCTTTAGCCCGATATTGATATTTCAGCAAAATAATTGTCCGATACTTCTTGAAAAAAACAGTTTAATATGATATAATACAAGTGATAAAATACAAAAATTCTATTTTTGTCGCATTTCTGTAGGAGGTATTTTATGAAGATTCTAAAGAAGATCATGCTATGCTTCATGTCGTTTACAATAGCGATAAGCTGCATGACTGGTATCCCGCTTGTCAGAGCTTCGGCTGACACCAATTATTACACTGCGTGGATAAGGGAAAATCTCGCTGGTAAGGCGGCTGTTGATACGGGCGGAGAAGCTGGTACACAATGTGTTGAGCTTTGTACGTATTTTGCACGGCACTGCCTGGGATTAAATGCAACGTCCAGTTATGGAAATGGAAATACATATTATTCTGGAATTGTAAATGCGTTCCCGAATGATTTTACGAAGATACCGTATTATGATGGAATGACCCTCCAGCCTGGAGATATTGTTTCATTTGAGAGTGGCTACCACCCGCAGTATGGACATGCTGCGGTAGTATATACGGTGTCGGGGAACACCTACACCATTGTGGAGCAATCGACCCAATCAGGCACTATTAAAGTATCCTCACATACTATTCAAAAGCACGTATATGGTCAGAATTACACAATAATCGGCGTGGCTCGCCCGAATAAGCAGCCCGCCGCTCTTGGAAGAGGTTACGACTATTACGGCTACATAATCAGAACCGACAACTGGAAGCACATGACATATCACTCCGATGGCGTTCTGACCGCTGAGGATATCCTTGACGATCCGGGACAGGTATGGTTTTTTGGCAGACATGCGACCGAAGCGGACACGACCGTGATTTATATGCCGGAAGCAAGCGGCGACAAGTACTTCGGCTATAATTCGCCTGAGTCCGGAAGCGGTCTGAAGGTCGGCGGCTGGAATACGAACTGGCTGATAACCGGAGAATCCGGCGCTTATTCGTTCATACCTACCGGCGCAAAGAGTCTGGCGTTAACGCTTGACGACAATGGGATTTATACTCTCCAGCCGTTTACTGGTTCCAAGTATCAGCTGTTCCAGATCTGGAACGTTACCAGCGCCGATATCGGAACTATGCCAGAGACGTATTACAGTTCTATCCCGACATCTCCGCTGTATTACAACAGTTCTTCGATAATGAAAGGAAGCGGTGTGACATGGCTCCAGAGATGCCTCAACAACCTGGGATATTCATGCGATATTGATGGTTCGTTCGGATCCGGCACAAAAACTGCGGTACAGAATTTCCAGTCGGCTAACGGTCTCACCGCCGACGGAAGCTGCGGTGACGCGACGCGTAACAAGATAATCAGCATGCTTGCGCCGACAGGCTATTCCATGGCAGCGTCGTCATCGGTTATTGCGAGCGGAAGGACTGCAACAGTCACAGCAACGCCGAGTGACAACAGAAACATACTGAACTATTCGTTCACATACATTACCCCCAACGGCTCTAAGCATACCTACATCCGCGGAACGGATAACGTATTCTCATTCTATCCGAACGATGGCGCAGGCACCTATCAGGTATACTGCGACCTTTACAACGATTGCGGCGTATACAGCGGAAGCGCAGCGCCTACTTACGTTCAGGTGGTGAACGACGTTTCCGCTGCGGAAGTCAGTGTGATACCCGATTACGGATGCACTGGCAGCGCGATAACCCCCGAGCCTACAGTTATTCTTGCAGGAAAGACGCTCAAAAAGGACGTTGATTACACTCTGGGATACAATGGAAATATCAAGGCAGGAACAGCCAGTGTAATTATCAGCGGAATCGGCAGATTTACCGGAAGCAAAACAGTTAACTTTAATATTGTCAGCAATATCACTGTTCCCAACCAGTATTATGATAAAGAACAGTATTACACCGGCGAACAGATATCCCTCACATGGGACAGTACCGCGGAAAACGTTCTGGATCATTACTGGGTAGACATAACCGGTCCTGACGGAAATTCCTACATATCTTTAGATAATCGGAAATCAAATTCCTACTCTTTCTCCGCGAATGAGCCCGGAACATATCAGGTGGTCGTATGGGCTGTTGATATATACGACAACAGATCCACAAGCACAAAATCACTGGAAGTCGTGGGCGATATTTCCCGTGCAGAAGTCAGTGAGATACCGGACTACAGATGCACCGGCAGCGCGATAAGCCCTGAGCCCGCGATTACATTTGCAGGGAAGACGCTTCAGAAAGACGTTGACTACACGCTGGCATATGATAACAATATCAAGGCAGGAACAGCCAGTGTAATGATCAGCGGAATCGGCAGATTCACCGGTTCTCAAACCGTATATTTTAATATTTGCACCACTATCAAAATGCCGTATCAGCATTATGATAAGGAGCAGTATTATACCGGTGAGCTCATATCCTTCAATTGGGATAGTTCTCCTGACGATGACCTTTTTAATTATTATTGGGTAACGGTATATGACCCTAACGGTCAGGATTACACTTACGCAAACACGCAGAAGAATAACTATTTCTCGTTCACAGCTAATGAGCCCGGTGAATATAAGGTTCATGTATGGTCGCTGGATATTTATTTAAACAGCCTTCTTGATATCAAGAAGCTTGACATTGCAGAAGCTCAGTCTGTTACGCCTACCGCCCCTGAAAATGTAAAAGCTGTTTATAACAGCGGAAAGGTGACGATATCCTGGGACAGCTCCGTGGGTGCGTCGAAGTACCGTGTACGTCGCAATTCCGGCAGCGGCTGGACTACTCTTGCAACGGTTGGTTCAACGACATATGTTGATACAGCCCCGGAATCCGGCACTAATAAATATGTGATAATTCCGTTTGTAGATGGCGGCTTTAGAACCGATCTCCAGTCCGAAATAGCTGAGGTCCTTGTTGGAGCTGAAACGCCTGTCCTCAACGTAACGGCGCAGGAAAACAACGTTACCGTGACCTGGAATGCAGTAAGTGGCGCAACAAAGTACCGAATCCGCCGCAACGACGGCACCGGCTGGACGACGCTCCAGACCAGCGCAAAGACCAGCTATGTGGATACTGCGGCATTGAGCGGCAAGCGTTACACCTATGTCGTATATCCGTATATAAACGGCAGCTTTGGAACACCCTCTGATACAGTAAAGGTAGCCCTTGTAGGCACGAGCGGGTCAGCGGCTGTCACGGCGGTCAAGACAGACGACAAGGCAGTTATCAGCTGGGGCAGGATGAGCGGAGTGAAGAAGTACCGCGTCCGCCGCAACGATGGAACCAAGTGGCAGACGATGGCGTCAACTGCAAATCTCTCCTGGACTGACAGCAGCATTGAAAGCGGAAAGACCTACACATACGTTGTGTATATCTCCACGGACGGCACGAATTATTCCAAGCCATCCTCCACTATCACTCTCAGGACGTAAAGCCTTTGGCTGAATAGAAAATCTCCCTATGGTATGACCCAAGCCATAGGGGGATTTTCTGCTGTATATGATGATATTACCATATATCGGTTATATATTTGCCAAGTAAGAGCAAAAAAGTATAAGCAATTCGCAAATCCGCCCGTTGCGATAATGGATAAAATATTGTAAAATTAAATCAGAAAGTTAAAAACTTTATGCACTTTGCATAGGAGGAGAATAATGAACAGTATAATTTCCGCGATACTTGCAGTTATCATGACTGTAATGATGTCCGGCTGCGACAGCTCGAACAATGGAATGCGCGACATTTCTACCATGGATGTCGTACGCGAAATGGGTTATGGGATAAACCTCGGGAACACGCTGGAATCCTTCGGTGACTGGATAAACGGATCTTCTCCGTCAAGCTACGAAAAAGCATGGGGAAGCCCGATAATAACTTCCGAGGCTATACAGGGCTATGCGGACGCCGGATTCGGCGTACTGCGTATTCCGGTAGCGTGGTCGAATATGATGGCGGACGACGGCACATATACGATAAATCCGGAATACGCCGCAAGGGTGCAGGAGGTCGTTGATACGGCGCTGGACACGGGAATGTACGTTATAGTCAACATTCATTACGACAACGGCTGGATCAGCAAGTTCCCGGAGAACGTTGACGAAAACATGAAACGCTACACCACTATGTGGAAGCAGATAGCCGAACTGTTCAGGGATCGTGGCGACAAGCTGGTGTTTGAATCCCAGAATGAGGCGCTCGGCTGGGAAAGTCTCTGGAACAGGTACAGCGGAACAAACGGCGCTGAAAAGCAGTCCTCCTACGACCTTGTGAACAGGGTAAATCAGGCGTTCGTTGATACCGTGAGAGCTACCGGCGGCAACAACGCAAAGCGCCACCTGCTGATATCCGGTTACAACACGGATATAGACCTCACCTGCGATGAGCTTTTCAAAATGCCAAGCGACCCGGCTGGACGCCTTGCGGTGTCAGTACATTACTACAATCCGTCAACGCTCACAATTATTGAAAAGGACGCTGACTGGGGCAAGGCTAAGACCGACTGGGGCAGTGAATCCGACATTGCGGAGCTGAACCGCTGCATGAACCTGCTCAGAACGACTTTCATCGACAACGGAATACCTGTCATAGTCGGAGAATACGGCTGTTTCGGGAAAAACAAGACACGCGAAACCAAGGAAGCTTATATGCTGGACGTTTCCTCCGCGATGTATGAGATAGGCGCCTGCCCGATACTCTGGGACACTTCCGGAGATGAGTACGACCGCAACAACGCGAGGTTCAGGAATCCCGAATTTATTGAAAAGCTGATAGCGCCGTCAAAGGTGGGAAAGGAGCAGTAAATTCCGAATCCATTCTTACCACTGTGGGAGTATATCCCGGACGGAGAGCCGCGGGTATTCGGCGACCGGGTTTATATTTACGGCTCGCACGACCGTCCGGATTCCGATTCGTTCTGCGACTACAAGCTGAAGGTCTGGTCAGCACCGATATCCGACCTCAACAAGTGGGAGTGCCACGGCGACAGCTTCCATACTATTCCTGACAGGGATCACGCTTCTGATACGCCATGGACAGACAGCCCGCTGTTCGCTCCCGACGTTATCAAAAAGGATGAGAAGTATTATCTTTATGCGTACATTCTCGGTTCCAAAGGCTGCGTGGGAGTCAGCGATGTTCCGGAGGGACCGTTCAAGCTGCTCTCGACCTACAAATATGCCGACGGAAACGCGGGCGACGACGGAATATTCAACGACGCCGGAGTACTTGTTGACGACGACGGCAGAGTGTACATATACTACGGTTTCGAGCATTCCTACATGAACGAGATAAACCCGGACAATATGTACGAGATGATCGACGGCTCACTGAAAGAAAATGTGATACCGGAATCCGAGCCGTTCAGATTCTTTGAAGCAAGCTCCCCGAGGAAAATAAACGGCACCTACTACCTGATCTATTCGCCGAAACCGCCTATCGGCTGCCGGCTTGCCTACGCGACCTCCGACAAGCCGACAGGACCTTTCACTTACCGCGGGTACATCATAGACAACGGCGACCAGTACCCCGGCGGAAACGACCACGGCTCGGTGTGCTGCATAAACGGTCAGTGGTACATCTTCTACCACCGCATGACGAACAACTCCATAATGTCCCGCAGAGCCTGCGTTGAGAAGATAAACATTCTCCCGGACGGCACTGTCCCCACGGTGGAAATGACATCGCTTGGATTTGAGGAGTACCTCTCGCCATACAAAACCAACGAGGCAGAGATTGCCTGCGTACTTCTGGGCGGCTGTTATGTCACAGAAAAGGACTTCTTCACGCGTCCGGTGACTAACATAAAAAATGGTGCAGTTATCGGCTATAAGTACTTTGAATTCGGCAAGGACAATTCGAGCAGTACGATGAAATTCTTCGTAAAAGCAAATGGCACTGGATGTCATTCTAAACTGCATATTCTGATAGACGATTACGAAAACGGTACGGAAATAGGCGTGTGCGAAATTGGAACTCACGACGGAGTCTACTCAGCCACCGTAAAGAGCGTCACCGGAAGGCACGCCGTGTATTTCAAGGCAGAACACGGCTATGGCGGCTGGTTCGTGGAAGCGTTCGAGCAGAAGCCGCTGTTCGAGCTGGTTTCGTTCTCGTTCGCGAAGTAATATCAGCGGGTGCGGTTTATGTTTCGGAACTCCTGCGGAGATATCCCGTTTGTATTCTTGAACAGCCTTGAGAAGTAGCTTGGCGTGTCTATTCCGATTTCAGCCGCTATATCGGATATCGGCATATCGGTGGATATCAGCTTGTCCTCCGCGAAGCGTATGCGCAGCAGATTGCAGTAATCCGAAAAGTTCAGCCCGACTGCGGATTTGAAGTTGCGGCTGAACGCAAAGTAGCTCATATTCGCCATCGCGGCGGCGGTTTTCATGTCCAGTTTTTCCGCCGGGTGGCTCAGAATATGCTCGATTATCCGGTCAAGTCTTACGTTCTGGGTGGAGATCCCAGCACCCTCGGCTGGAACGATGCAGTTTTCCTGGAGCAGCGCTGCGACAAGCTCCAGCACCATTCCGTTCTTGCGGAACTGGTCGGTCAGCACCGTGGCTGGCGCGTAATTTTTCGGCCCGACGCCTGAGCATACTTCAATTATCCGCTGGAGCGCATTGTAGGTCACACCGCTGACTTCTGGAGTGAAAATCGGCGGAAGCCCGTCCGGCTGCCTGAGTATCAGAGAATCGCTCATCACGGAGGATGTGTCCCGGAGGAATCCCGTTGAGAACTGTATCACGGAAACATCGGTGGCGCAGACGTTGTAGTTCGCATGAAAAGCCAGCGGCGGAATGAATACCAACGTATTAGCCCTGACGTTGTACTGCCTGCCGTTTATGACCTCGTAGCGCTCTCCGCTGATGACGTAGGATATCTCGTAGTAGGAGTGGCAGTGCAGCGGATAATTTCCGTCCTCGCTGGTATGGTAGACTGCGCAGGCGGCGTGGCTCTTCTCCGGATGGTCGGCGGTCTGGAATTCCTGCTGAAAGATCATATACAGCACCCCCTCAATATCAACAGTATAACAGATTTTCACTTTTATTTCAAGGAGAATATTTATGAACAGATCAAGAAAAAAATCGCCGGAATACTTATCGTAGGAATGGTCGCAAGCCTTACTGCCTGCGATGAAAGCGCGCCTGCGTCCAGCGGAAATTCCACGCTGATGACCACGACTCCGACAACGACAACCGACCCGGACGAAAACGCTCCCACCGACAAGGACGCGAAGCAGGTCGAAACTTCAGGGGTACGCTCCGGACGGCAACGCGGGAACTCTGAAGTACCTAGGATAATACGACATCCATGACGACCAGAAAGGCACGGAGCAGTGCCTGGTGTTCGAAAGCGAGCAGTATGGCGGCAAGATAGAGTACATCTCCACGCCGAGCGGCGACGCGTTCCGCGAGAAGCTGGCAACGCTCATAGCTTCTGATGATTCGCCGGATATCACGGTCGGCGACGCGCTTCAGTACCCGGGAAACGTCGGGAAGAATCTGTTCGAGCCGCTGGATAATTACATTGACTCCACATCTCCGCTGTGGGTAGATATGAAAGATATCATCGACCTATATGAATACCAGGGCAATCATTACTATTATCCGCACCGCATTACCACGTCGTTTGCGCTGAATTACAGCAAGAAGACTATAGCCGACAACGACCTTGAAGACCCGTACACTCTCTACAAAAACGGCGAGTGGACATGGGAAAAATGGCGCGAGCTGATGATAAAATTCTGCGACGCCGACGACGGTAACATGGGCTTCTATGCGACCGGACACCATTCTCACCGGGCTTATCGCGACCACGGGAACCCCGATGATTGAGGTACATCCGGACGGCACGATAATAACAACACGCTCAGCCCGGACGTATCGCGTGCGATGGCGTTCTACGAAAAGCTCAACCGTGACGGCGTGATGAACGGCAGGGAACTGAACGACTGGGTATCTCCGGAACTTTTCGCGCAGAACTGCGACAAGCTGCTGTTCCTCGGCATGGAGTCGGAATGGACCTACACAGCCGCAACAAAGCAGGTACAGAACCCGCAGGGCGTCGAGAACGATATACTGAACACCGTTTCGGATTTCGCGTTCGTGCCATTCCCGCGGGACGCGCAGGCGGATAAATACTATTCCGCGTACAATACCTACGGCTTTGTAGTGCCCAAGGGCGCGAAGAACATCAAGGGCGCGGTGGATATGATAAACTGCTTCCGTGTGTACGACACCGATGAGAACGTAATTGCGCAGGTCAGAGCCGACCATGTTTCCCCGGAGCCTGTGTACTTCACCTCCGGAAAATACGAGGGCATGCAGAAGTGGGAAATAGTCTGGGGCGAGGACGAGTATGACCTCTGGCGCGAGATGTGCGACCCGGAGAAATTCACTTTCGTGAACGAGGACGGCTTCGGATTCGGTCAGGAGTTCTGGAACAACTACTCAATACTTAACAACGTTGCATTCGAGGGCGAATCCTGGACGCAGCTCAGCGCAGAGATAAACCCGGTCGTTGAATCTGTGCTTGACGATTACAGAAAATAAGACTATAATAATAACTGCCCCGGTTTCGGAGCAGTTATTTATATTATGGGGGAGTTATGGAGTTCAGTAAAACTGTTCCGCTTTACGGAACTCTTGAAATAAAATGCAGCGGCGTTTCCGACGGCGATCCGTTCACGGAGCGCATATCTATGCGGAAATATCCGGCGCTGAAAGTAAGTCAGTACGTGGCTTCTACGACGGTAACGGTGTGTACATCGTCAGATTCATGCCGCAGAAAATCGGCGAATACAGATTCGAAACTTACGGGAATTTTTCCGATAAGTCCGCAGAGGGAAGCTTCATAGTCACTTCGCCGTAAAACGGTCAGCATGGAATGGTCGGCGTATCGGGGAAATACCCTTTCGCCTACGCTAACGGAACGCCGTATTATTCAGTGGGGACGACATGTTATGTATGGCATCTCTAGTCTGAGGAAACGAAGCAGCTGACTCTCAGTAACCTTTCGAAATGCGGTTTCAACAAGATACGCTTCTGCGTGTTCCCGAAGCATTACGCCTATAATCTGTCGGAGCCGCCGTGTTATCTCTATGAGGGGACGCCTATGGACAGTTCCGTGCTGAACATGAGCAACTTCAACGAATACAACGGTTGTCCCGAGGGCAATTTATGGGACTTTACGAGGTTCAAGCCGGAGTACTTCCGTAGCATCGAGGATGCATACTCAGACTGCGTGAACTGCACATCGAAGCGGATATTATCCTGTTCCACCCCTATGACCGCTGGGGATTTTCCATGCTGAACCGGGAGCAGTCGCGGCTGTATCCGGAGTACGTCACCGCGAGATTCTCGGCGTACAGCAACGTGTGGTGGTCGCTGGCGAATGAATACGACCTTATGCCGGACCGCAACGCTGACGACTGGAATTACTACGCTGATGTCATAATTAAGAACGATCCATACGGGCACCTGCGCTCCATTCACAACTGCATGGGATTTTTCGACCATTCGGCGGCATGGGTAACGCATTGCAGTATTCAGCGGCAGGACATATACAAGACTGCGGAGCTTACGGACGAATGGCGCAGGCAGTACGGAAAGCCAGTCGTCCTGGACGAAATAGCCTACGAGGGGAATATGCCCTACGGCTGGGGAAACATCACCGGAGAGTAAATGCTCCGCCGTTTCTGGGAAGCATTCTGCCGGGGAGGATATGCGGGTCACGGCGAGACCTACCTTACCGACCCGGGGGACATCTGGTGGTCGCACGGCGGAGAGCTCCACGGCGAGAGCTGTAAAAGGTTTAAGTTCCTGCGGGACATCATGGCGGACAGCCCCGCTCCAGGGCTTAGATCCGGCGGCGGAATGTGGGACGAGCTGCTTGCAGTCCCGGAGGACGATGGAGAATTCCAGCGGACGGGCTACCGCATTTATTAGAGCTTTATGCGCCCGGCTTACCGCGACTATGAGATAAACGACGGCTGCGAGTACGACGTGGAGATAATCGATACCCGGAACATGACGATAACCTGCGTCGGGAGATTCAGCGGGCGCTTCCGCGTGGAGCTTCCGTCACGGCAGTACATAGCGGTCAGAATGAAGAAAACCGGCATCTCCTGACGAAGTATCGCAGAATGGGACTTCGTTATCAGAAGACGCATTGAATTCAGCAGTGCGATAATTGATTTATGGGAACCTCTAAAAACCGGTTTGAAAAGGGAAAATGGGTAGAGTGCGCCGAATGCGATGAAAGCCTCCTCGTAAGGCTGTATGCCTTACGAGGAGGCTTGAATAAGCAGGCGGTGTGCTATACACATTTTCACTCAAACAAGGTTTTTAGAGGTGACCATATTATAGTAACGACTTATGTTACGCTTCGGGGAATACTTCCCAGTAAAATTTCCGCTCCGACTGCGGAAAATCCCTGAGCACGCCATGCTCCGGATCGTAGAAAACACCGTCCGCATAAAGCGACCAGTGCCAGCAGCGTGGAGTTTCGAGGCTGAGAAGCGCATATTTCGGCAGGTCTGACGCCGTAAACGCCTGCCTGCGTTCGGGCGAAAATTTTATGCCGTGCTCGGTCAGCACACGCTTCATTTCGCGCAGGTCTGTTTCCCGGTCGTTGCCGAGATACCCGCAGATATACTCGGCGGTCGTTCCAAGCAGCATTGCAAGAACCGCCTGACCGCACTGCAGGTCGGTCGGTTCGTGGATATATTCAATGTTCATTATGTACCCTCACAAGCCCGGCTCATTCACCTGACATCATAATAAAATTTGTCAGCCGCTTCCCTGTCCTTGCCTGTAAAAATACGCTTGGTGAGTTTGCGGTTCTTTATCAGATACCAGTCCCCGAACTCGTCGAACTTACGGCTTGACGTGATAATATGCGCTTTTTTCAGGGTGCCGTATTTCTGCCCTCTGCTCACCCCAAGCTTATTGAGCCTTATTGCAAAATCGAGGTCCTCAACGCTGACAAGGCTTTCGTCAAAACCGCCGATAGCTTCAAAATCTGTTTTATAGAACCAGAACATTCCGCCGCTGAGAGCCGCCTTATTCTTTATCATAGCCGGCATTAAATTAGCAGCGACATACATGGCGGAAAACGCGATACCGACCGACATTCTGTCAAACTTGGAAACTGAACCGCCGCCCACGAACTTGCCGCTTTCCAGCATTTGCTTTGCCTGAAGCAGCGAATTTTCAGTCATGCAGCTGTCAGCGTCGATGGTGAGTATTATCTTGCCCTGAGCGGCGTTTACACCACGATTTCTTATAGCGCTTATTGACCTGTCCTCGTTGTCCAGCACGCAGGCACCGTATTCCTTTGCTAGCTCGGCGGTCCTGTCAGTGCACCGGTTCGCAACGACGATCGTTTCAACAGTGAGAGGTTCTGCCTTTTTTGCAGCGGCAAGTATCGCACTAAGGCATTTTCCGATATACTTTTCCTCGTTGTGCGCAGGGATTATTACTGAAAAGTCATACATAATTGTACCTCCCAAACGATTTGTCGCTTCATCAAAATAATTATAGCACGTAATTCATAAAAAGTCAACAAAATAATTGCGAACCGCAGGAATTGAAAATTCGGCGGTCATATATCATAAGGGAACCTCTAAAAACCGGTTTGAAAAGGGAAAATGGGTAGAGTGCGCCGAATGCGATGAAAGCCGACGAAGTAAGGCTGTATGCCTTACGAGGAGGTGCAACACGATGTTGCAAAGCGAAATAACCGGGCGACGGCATGGACGCCGTCGCATCAGAAATTTCGCTCGTTGAAAGAAGCAGGCGGTGTGCTATACACATTTTCACTCAAACAAGGTTTTTAGAGGTGACCATAATTTTTTTCAAAAAGGTGTGACCTGACGATTTCAATGCTGTCCTTTAGGGTGAAAGGCAGTAAAACAGCTGCCAGTACAAAAGAAATTTCAAAGGAGTATAACATCATGAAAAAGTCTATCAGATTCACCTCTGCCGCTATGGCAGCACTCATCGCAATGTCCTGCGCAGCATTCTCCGCATTTGCTGACGATACTTCCGTACCCACTGATGATTCCGGCTACACGGAGTTCCTTGCAGGCGGCTGGGAAGTAAACTCAGGCAGCACCGCTATGAGCAAGAACGCCGCTGCAAAGGCAGCTTTCAAAAAGGCTACCGCAGAGCTTCTGGGCGTAAGCTATCAGCCAATAGCAGTCCTCGGAACTCAGGTCGTTGCAGGCATGAAGTACGCGATACTCTGCAGGGCAACTCCGGTATATCCTGACGCGGTGCCTGAGATCACAATAATGTACATCTACGAGAGCGTTGACGGTACCGTTGATATCGACGGCTTCCAGACGATAATCAGCGGCGGTGACGAGGGCGGATTCAAAGCCAACACCGGAAAATTCGCGATAAAGAACAAAAAGAACAAGGCGGTATATTTCGCGTACAAGAAGGCAATGAAGGAGCTTGTTGGCGTTGATTACAAGCCTGTTCTTTATCTTGGAAGTCAGAACAAATCCGGAAGCAGTTATATGATACTCTGCCGTAGCCAGGCGGTCTATCCGAACGCTCCATACGAGTGGTCGCTGGTAACAGTCAGCAAGTCCGCAAAGGGTAAGGTAAAGCTAGGCGACGTACAGACCCTGGAACTTGGGAATACCGATGAGGATTCTGAAACCGACAGCAATCAGATCCCGAACCCGTGGCAGGAATACAAGACCGTTTCCGAAGCTGCAAAGGCTACCGGAATCAGCTTCAGCGCCCCTGAAAAGCTCGAAGGCTACAAGGTTTCCTATGTGCAGGCGATGGACGGCCTCGTTGAAGTGACATACTCCAACGGCAGCAATGAGATATGCGTCCGCAAGGGCAAGGGAACCGATGACATCAGCGGCGACTACAACGTATACAAGAACGTTTCCGAAAAGAAAATCGGCGGGAATACAGTTGCATTAAAGGGCAACGGCGACGGCGTAAGCTCCGCAACATGGACTGACGGAACATATTCCTATTCCATCTATTCCGAAAACGAGCTGACAAATAAGCTTGTGGAGAGCATTGTAACTGAGATGAGATAAATCCGGGAAGCGCTCCCATAGAATAAATAGAAAACCTCTCATGGCAGTTCAAGCCGTGGCGGCGGTATTCCGGGATAGTATTCACACCAAAAATCATGGGTCTGAAAAAACAACTGTGTAAACGCGAACAATCCCGAAAAACGTACCAAAGCTAAAAATGCAGCGAAACAGGGCAACGCTGGAGAGCGTCCCGACGCAGCTGCAAGATATACGGTGAAAAGCAGCGAGGCTAATTCGCTGCTTTTTTACTTCACCGATATCTTCCGGCGGATAAACTCCGGGGTTCGGGTTGTCTCCCCCAGTGGGGGAGGTGTCACGGAGTGACAGAAGGGTTGACCGACAGACCAGAGCCCCGAATTGATCCTAGGCTGTGAATCTATCCTCAAAATAAATCATGAACTGAGCGTAAGCCAGGCCCCAGTTGCGAACAGGCATAGTCCACTTCTTTGAAATCTCGGAAACGCTCATATAAACGACCTTGCGGATAGCGTCATCGGTCGGGAAAATCGACTTGGATTTAGTGAATTTTCTGACCATTCTATGGTAGCCCTCGACGGCATTCGTCGTGTATATTATCTTTCGAATTTCCTGGGGATATTCAAGCATAATGTGGCACACGCTGTGCGCTGATGTTCAGCCTTTGCCGTCGGAGCGACGGCAATTTTGCTTCGCAAAACCGCACGAACAAAGGACGGTTAATTCAGCCCAGTTTTTATCCCAGGATTTCAGGATATTCGGGTATTTTTTATCCCACTTCTCACGGAATTCTTCCTTCGCAAATTCAGCGTCATCAAGGTTCACAGCGCCATAGATTTTCTTCAGATCAGCGCATACTGCCTTGCGGTCCTTGTACGGTACGAACTTGCAGCTGTTGCGGATCTGATGAACTATGCAGAGCTGATTCTTCGTCTTGGGGAAAACCGAGTTTATCGCATTACAGAGCCTTGTGAGGTTATCATGGCAGGCAATGAAAATATCCTTAACGCCGCGGCTTTGGAGGTCAGAACAGATGCTTGCGTAGAAGCTCGCAGACTCATTTTCCGATATCCAGGTGCCGAGGATTTCCTTATGACCCTCCATGTTTATACCCAGCACAGAGTACACGCATTTCGTGACGATTTTGTTATCCTTGCGCGAATTGAACACGATCCCATCGAAGAAAACTACCGGGTAAACTGCCTCCAGAGGACGGTTCTGCCACTCGTTGACCTCCGGCAGAATTTTGTCGGTTATACGCGAAACCAAGCCTTGTGAAATTTCGGTTCCGTAGATCTGCTTTAACGTATCTTCGATGTCACGCTG
>CAKSEO010000025.1 GCA_934446565.1 uncultured Oscillospiraceae bacterium
CAATTTTCAAGGAGCTTTTCTTAACTCTGTCGCTGTCATTTCTTTCAGACGACTTTGTTATTATATCACATCTTTTCGAGTTTGTCAAGAGGTTTTTCAAAATTTATTTTTTGAATTTTTCTTGATTTTTTCGTTTCCGACGTGATATCGGAAGTTTCTCACTCGCTTTTCGCAAGCTTATCTATTATATCACATCTTTTCGAGTT
Organism: uncultured Oscillospiraceae bacterium; assembly: GCA_934446565.1. GTDB lineage: Bacteria > Bacillota > Clostridia > Oscillospirales > Ruminococcaceae > CAG-115. Next base: position 207 of record CAKSEO010000025.1, read on the forward strand.
TGTCAAGAGGTTTTCAAAATTTATTTTTGAATTTCTTTTCAAACTTTCAAAGTCTCGATTTAATAGATTGTCGTTTCTTTCGAAACAGCTTAATCATTATATCACTTTGTTTTCGATTTGTCAAGAGGTTTTTCAAACTTTTTTGAATTTTTTTCTTGATTTTCAATCACTTTGCGATGTTTTCAAGCCGTTCTCGCGACAGCTTCTATATTATACTCTCTTTGTTCGAAAAAGTCAATACTTTTTTCAAAAATATTTAAAGGAAAGTTGCACAATTAGTTTTCTGAGTTTTACACAAAATATACTTTTTCGAATACAAAAAATAACAAAAGACCCGCCGAAGCAGGTCTTTTAAATTATCATCCGTTTTCCTGGAGCTCAGAGATTATCTTCACGAAGCCGTCTACATCATTAAAATCCTTATATACGGAAGCAAATCTGATATAAGCAACAACGTCGATAGCCTTGAGCTTGTGAAGAACCATCTCGCCGATCTTCTCGCTTGTGACCTCCCGCTGAAGGGAATTCTTCAGCTCTGCAGCGATCTCGTCCACCATATTTTCAATAGTCTCAAGCTTTACCGGACGCTTGACAGCGGCTCTGCAAAGCCTGTCGACGAGCTTCTGGCGGTCGAACGGCTCTATGGAATTATCCTTCTTTATAACCATAAGAGGGATATCCTCGATTATTTCGTATGTTGTGAAACGGAATCCGCACTGGATACATTCACGGCGGCGGCGCACCTTATTTTCGGTCGGGCGGGAGTCTATAACCTTGCTTTCCTCGCACCCGCACTCAGGACACTTCATGTTGATATATCACTCACTTTCCAGACAAATTGGTCTACATATAGTATATCACAAACCTGCAATTTTTTCAACACTTTCAACTGAAAAAAGTCAAAATTATTTTACGGATTTTTCTTTAATAAATTCATACAGCCGCATGACCGGAATATCCGTTTCCTGTCCGTCAAGCCTGTCCTTAAGCATTTTATTTGTATCTATTATCTGGCTCAGCGTACATTCATCGTCCTCGGTGGTTATATACAGCTTCATACATTGCGTGCTTGAATGATACCCGCGCAGTTCCTCCGGTTCACAGATAATCGTCAGGATATTTGTATATTTTATCGTTTTCCATCCGAGGAGGTGTTTCCACCTGAGTTCATTACTGTCCGCTTCTGCGACTGTTGGTATTTTTTCGTAAGCTACCACAATTGCGATAGATAATGCAGTGAAGATCAAAAACAATACCAGACTGACCACCGAGAAGTATTTTAACATTACAGCAAACCAAATCGCAAGAATAATGACTGCCGCTGCCATGCCAGCATTAAAAAATCTGTCGTTGCATTTCATCTCGACCCTTATTTTATCCATACGCACTCCCTTCACAGACTACATTTCCAGATTTAATTATATCACACGAACGATTTGAAGTCAAGAAAAAGGGCGCACCAAAGCACGCCCTTAAATCTATTAAAAATCAGATAAGCCCGGAATTATTGACCGCAGCCACCAGCGCCCTGACGGAAGCCGCGATGATATCCGTATGGATACCCGCGCCCCAGCTTACGGAGCCGTCTGGCTTGGATATTCCGATGTACGCAGCCGCCTTGGACTTGGAGGACTGCTCCACCGCGTTCTCCGTGTAAGTCGCAAGATGGAAGTCTATGCCGAGACCGCTCTTTACCGCATTGGAAACTGCGTCCAGACGGCCGTTTCCGGCGCCCTCCAATGTACGTTTCTGACCGCCTACTTCCATAGTGACAGTCGCCGTGATATGCTCACCCTGAGTATAGTGCGCCTCGATGAACTTCAGCTTGCCCTGCGGCTCCAGATATGTCTTTTCAAAGATATCATAAATCTCGCTGGGGTGGAGTTCCTTGTGCTGATGGTCGGAAACTCCCTTGACAACGTAGCCGAAGTGTTCGCGCATCTTAGGCGGCATGATGATGCCGTAAGTCTGCTCCATGAGAAAGCCTATGCCACCCTTGCCACTCTGGCTGTTGATGCGGATAACGTCGCCCTCGTACTCTCTGCCGATGTCGTGCGGATCGATGGGGATATAGGGAACGTTCCAGTGTTCGGGATCCTTTTCCTCGCGCCACTTCATGCCCTTTGCGATAGCGTCCTGGTGAGAACCGCTGAACGCAGCGAACACCAGCTGACCGCTGTAAGGCATACGCTCGTAAACGTGCATTCTGGTGAGCCGCTCGTAGATGGAAGCCAGTTCAGGCAGGTTGCTGAAATCGAGGTTCGGCTCAACGCCGTGGGAGTACATGTTCAGCGCCAGCGTCACGATATCAACGTTACCAGTGCGTTCGCCGTTGCCGAAAAGAGTGCCCTCAACGCGGTCAGCGCCTGCGAGTAAGCCAAGCTCAGTGTCAGCGATGCCACAGCCGCGGTCGTTGTGCGGGTGGAGGGATATCTCAAGGGAATCGCGGCTGTGCAGTACCTTGCACATATATTCTACCTGCTGCGCATAAACGTGCGGAAGACTTTCCTCAACGGTAACGGGCAGATTGATGATCACCTTCCAGTCATGGGTAGGCTTCCAGATGTCAATTACCGCGTTGCATATCTCTGCGGCGAACTCCGGCTCAGTTCCGGTGAAGCTCTCCGGGGAGTACTCAAAACGGAAGTTACCGGGGGTCTTTTCGCGGTATTCATTCAGGAGCTTAGCGCCGGTAACGGCGATGTCGATTATCTCCTGCTTGCTCTTGCGGAAAACCTGCTCGCGCTGTGCAACAGATGTGGAGTTATACAGATGAACTATAGCGTTCTTGCAGCCATCGAGCGCCTCGAAAGTCTTTTTGATGATGTGTTCGCGGCTCTGGGTGAGTACCTGTACGGTAACGTCGTCGGGAATGAGATTCTGCTCGATAAGTGCGCGGCAGAACTCGTATTCAGTTTCAGAAGCAGCCGGGAACCCGATCTCGATCTCCTTGAAACCCACCTCGACCAGCTTCTTGAAGAATTCCAGCTTTTCGTCAAGGCTCATCGGAATGATGAGTGCCTGGTTGCCATCGCGGAGGTCGACGCTGCACCACTTGGGAGCTTTCTCGATGTAGTCCTTTTCAGCCCAGTCCATGCATCTGAACGGCGGCATGAAATATCTTCTTGCGTACTTGCTTGCGTTTGTCATATTTCTTTCCTTTCCGGGCGTAGCCCCGCGCACACGCGCTTATAATACAGCGAACTGTTGAACTGCACATGACCGCAAAATAAAAAAAGCTCCATCTCATTAAGAGATGAAGCTTAAAACTCCACGGTACCACTCTCATTGACAGTCACAGAGAAGACTGCCCACTCGAACACATCAAACAATGTGCCTCTCGATAACGGGAGAAACCGTAACAGCTTAATTAGTGACCGCAGACTTTCCACCTGCTGACCGCCCGTTCAGCCGTTCTGCTCAAGGAGGAGCTATGACCCTGCCGCTCTGCCGGCTCGCACCAACCGCCGGTTCTCTGGAAGTGCTCCAGGGCTTTGTTTCCTATCGTCGCATTTCAACATATTCTATTTGTGATTATATCACACATTTCAGCCTTTGTCAATAGCTTACAGAGATTTTTTCCTCAATGAAAAGGACTTACCGCTCCGGCACATTCCTGTCCATATTAAAGACAAGCTTCCATCTGCCGCCCATATTCCTCCATGTCGAGGTTATGTGGAATGTCCCGGCAAGGTCGGCGTTTTCAGGTTTCTCGGCCGCAGTGGTGATTACATAGTGAACCTGCACCACATCGGGAGTTTCGCACACCGTCTCGAACCCCTTGATTTCGAATGAAGCACAGTCGAACTCAGCGATGATTTCCGCATACTCCGCCCCGGTGCACCTAAATCCTCCGCACACCATGACTGCATTCACGTCCACCAGTTCCAGAAACGCCGCCCTGTCCCGTGCCTGAGCCGCTCTCCACATTTTTTCTTCAAGCTCCCGTATCATCATCTGTCCCCTCCTGTACGCTGCCAGCTGATGCCCGCAGATTTTCCTTTTCAATGACAGAACGCCGCACCCCCGCGCTTACGACCATCCCTCCGATAAGAGCCGCAAAGGCCGTAGGCGTCCACAACAGAAAAATACCCGCCGCGTCGCCCATATTCATTCCACCATATTCAGCCGCGTACTGCGCGTTGAACATAGCGAATACATCTCCCCACCAGCCAAGCCCCAGCGCCAGAGCGAAAAGCACCACAAACAGGCACAGCGCACCAGCGCATTTCCAGATAAACCGCCGTTTATCCCTCGAAAACAGGAGCGCCGCCAACACCACGCCCAACAGCGGGCAAAAATATACGGTCTGCGTCCATATGGCAAGCCCGCAGAATGCGTACATAAGGCACATCACCGGGCAGAGGATTCCCTCCATAACAGCCAGCGCATTGAATATCCATCTGTTTTTCATATCAGCCTTTCCACCCGCGAAGTTCCCGCAGAGTTTCCACGGTTTCACGAACAGCCCGTACCGCGATTTCCACATCGTCGGCGGTGTTGAACTCCGACAGAGTGAGCCTTAGCGAACCTTTGAGCATGTCCTCCGGCACACCCATAGCCCGGAGCACATGAGATGGAAGTTCATTACCGCTTGAGCACGCCGACCCTGAAGAAGCGCACACTCCCCGAATATCCAGCCCCAGCACGAGGGATTCCCCCTCCACCCCGGCAAATGAAACATTGACATTCCCGCAGAGCCGCGGCGAAATGCCACCGTTGAGCCTGCTCCCTGGTATCTCCAGCAGCCCTGCAATGAGTCTGTCCCTGAGCACCGAAATCCGTCCGGCACGCCCGGAAATATCCCGGCATGCCTCCTTCATAGCCGCGCCCATCGAAACAATAGCAGCAGTGTTTTCCGTGCCGGAGCGCATTCCGCTTTCCTGACCGCCGCCGCAGATAAACGGCTGCAATTCCAGCCCCTCCCGGATATACAGCAGCCCCGCCCCGCGAAGCCCCCCCAGCTTGTGCGCCGAGACCGACATCATATCACATCCTATATCCTTGACGTCGATCGGGATATGCCCCGCCGCCTGCACCGCGTCCGTATGGAACAGCACGCCGCGTTGCCTGCAAAGCTCTGCAAGCTCCCGTACCGGCTGTATCGTCCCGACCTCGTTGTTAGCTGCCATCACGGAAACCACCGCAGTTTCCGGCGTAATAAGCTCCCGGGCCTGCTCTATGTCAACGTATCCGTTCCCGTCCACGCCGATATTCCGCACCTCGAAGCCCTGCTTTTCCAACGACTTGCAGGTGTTAAGCACCGCCGGGTGCTCTATCGCAGACGCGACTATCCTACGCTTTCCTGAAGCCATACCGAGCATCGCCGCCTGACGCAAAGCCATATTATCAGATTCCGTGCCACCGGAAGTAAAAACGATCTCCTCCGGCTTTGCCCCGATAGCCGCCGCGCACTTCTCCCGCGCTTCTATGAGCGCCAGCGCCGCCCTCCGCCCCTCGGAATGAATTGACGAGGGATTCCCGCAGCATTCCCACAGAAACGGCTCAGCTGCTTTCCGAGCGCACTCCAGCACCGGAGCACTCGCCGCATTATCGAGATAAATCACCTCGCCGCCTCCTTTATCCTGTCGATAGTCCACTCCCATTCCGGGAAATCCCGGAGTATCCGCGCTATGCACCGCCAGATGAATTCCTCACGCAATACCGGCTGCTCTCTCATCTGCTGCTTAGCGCCCCACAGATGGGTATACTTATCCTGCGGGAAAAACAGCGTATCCTTATCAAGTAACGTCTGTACGCCAGTCCCGGTATATTCCGCGCACATCGCCGCCATGCGTTGTTCCGCAAAAACCATGTATCTAAGACGTTCCCCGCACCGCTCTGCGGACTTCATGAACGCTATCGCCTGCGAGGTGTAGAACTCCTTAAAATCGTTGTCCGGGACGTAAAAGAACGCCGTATTCAGCGGCAAGACCTCCCGGCTGAACGCCGGCAGGATATGACCACGCGCCGAGAAATACTCGAGCGGCGGGTAAACGTCCGGATTAAGGTCCTCACGGTGAGCCGCGATGATATCACTGCCGAATTCCGGCTTGCTCCACACGATGAGGTCAGTATCTATCATCACACATGGAGCAGGCATCTGCTTCAGCGCAAGTATCTTCCCGGCAGCCCAGAACATTTCCGGGTCGATACCATCCAAATCATCCGGAACAGTGTCCCAGATCTCATCCCAGACCTTTTCAAGCCCGAAACTGCGGATATAATCAGCCGCTATACTATCGCAGTATAAAAATATCCTGCTGCCGTCCCTTTTCCATTCCAGTGCGGATATCACCGCAGTAAACAGGTCGAAATCCTCTAAAGTAAAAGCCCCGTTATTTTTCGCGAAAAACGGAGCCGTAGAAATAATATGAAACGCGTCCAAACTTATACCTCGTGTCAGACTATGTGTATACCGTACCCGAAGCAGTTCAGCGGGCACTTTTTCAAACACTCATACATTATCCTGGCGTACTCATCGCCGGAAAAACCAGCCCATGAGCCGCCAAATGAGCCCGGGATTCCAGAATAGCTCCCGAACCCCCACGACCCCGAAAAGCTGCCAAGCCGCTGGAAAACCTCCAGCAGATAGCTGCCGGAGCCGAACTGATACGACCCGAACGAAAATGACCCACGCCGGAACGAACCGAGATTTCCTCCGAACCGCCATTCCCACTCCCATTCCCAGAGCCGGAATTTATTGAAGCTTCCCAACACGCCAAAACTGCCAAGACCTCCGTAGCTGCCGGAATTACCGAAACTGCCATGGCTCGGGAAACTTCCGAAGCCGCCAAAATATGCCCACCCAGAGCCCGGCTTGAAACTCCCATCCGGAGTGCGCGCAACAAACGACCCGCACTGCCCGCAGTCCTCCTGCGGAGCACCGCAAAACAGCTCGTTGATATCGCCGGCGCTTTTGCCAAACACCGCAGCCAGCTTGTCATTGAAATGGATGTCCTGCGGGTCAAGGTCATCCAGCATATCAGCGTAGATAGCTCCGTTATGCTCTCTCAGCCATTCCGAAAGACTTCCGCCAAGGAAATATCCGCGAATAGCCGCCAGGTCAAAATTGTCGATGATCTCAGCCGCATTGCTGATTTTTTTTCTGTTGAGCCATAAACAGCAATCCAACCAAGACACCCCCTGTCAGTATTCCGATATGTAATTAAAGCTCTGCATTTTTATTATAGCATAAAGCAACGGATAATTCAACATTTTTTTATGATTTGTTGATATTTTTCAACACCGGTCTATTATCGTACAAAAAGCCGGCGGGAAATCCCACCGGCTCGAGAGCGTAAAAAACTTTAGTTGCTCCAAAACAAGTTAAAATCAGCTTGGCGGAAAAACGAATTTGTCTGCGAAGCGGGCTTTTAAATCCGTTTTTTGCCTCAGCTTCGCCTAGGCAAAAAACACTTATATCCGCACAAGTATCGGGGCTACATCAGCGACGGCTACGCCTTACGCTGTGCGCGCAGGGCGGATGTTCCGACGGTCAGATCAGCTTTAAGCTGTTTTTCTGCCGGGACACAAAACGACCTATGCTGCAACCGAACAGTTCATGTCGCTCCGAATTATCCCTCGGCAGTCCCTACCTCAGCGAAGCCAGACATATTCACCGCGCTGCCGGTCATACCGTCTGACCCGGTAAGGGTCACGCGGTTTATCATGTACCACGCAGAGGTGATGACGTTATCACCATCCATGTCATAAAGCTGTACAACGGCGTATCCGTCATCGTTAGACTTCACGTCTGCCAGTTCAGGCGCCTGGGCGTCCGGGTTGTTTTCCTGGAAATAGCGCCGTGCTATCTTCTCAAGCTCCTCATTGCAGTAGAATCGGAATCCCTCCGCGTCGCTGGAAACGAACACAAAATTCTCTGCTGTACCATCCTCCCATGTAAGAGTAACGCTGTCATCTGTGATGTCAGAGGGAACTGCGATGGTATTATTGTCGGCCGACCCCATGTGAAACACTATATTTCCATCGCCATATTCGTAGTCAAACGGGACGCCTGTGCCAATTTCAAAATCAAGGGTAGCGCCCTCGCTGGCTGAGCGGAACAGAAAATACCCGCTTGTACCACGCCATACTCCGGTTCTGAATACTGCGGAGTCAGCTTCTGTAGAGGTTTCCGTAGTCTGAACCTCGGTCGTCGGCTGAACAGAGGTAATGTCAGACTCTGCTGCGGGTGTGCTTTCCTCAGAAGTATCAACGGCAGCTGTATTCTGCTCAACAGTTGGCGCGGAGCTGGAATCCTCCACTGATGAAGTGCTGGGCTGATTCGACTGACAGCCTGTAAGGAGCAGCGCAGCCGCTGCGATCATCGCAATATATTTTTTCATATTGTATCCTTTCTGACGCGGAAGTGTCTTTCTGCGCCCAAAAACATTTTATTAGTGTACAGTAAATTCGCGAAATCAATGTGTTGAAATCGTGGCGTAAATGAGTCAAAAGCAGCAAATCATGAAACAAAATACAGGTCAAAAATGAACCGATGGATACCCACCGGCTCATTATCAACCATGGAAATTTCTCTTTTTATTGGCGATCATCAGCCTTATCATGACCGATACGACGTTCTTTTTCAGCGAATCTATCAGCAGACGTTCATCATCGCTGAACCCGCTCCAGTCAAGGTCTGCAAGCTCCGGGAGCTTCATATACCGCGCGGGTATCTCCTCCGCGGTCAGCCGTGCGAGTTCTGCCGTACACCTCTCGCAGTCGCAGGCATTGAACCGCTTGAGTATACCGGGAACGCACTCTGCAATGACCATTCCAGTGAGCTCCCGCATAACCAGCGGGGAACGGCTTACTTCGTCCTGCCGCTCCTTGTTTGAAAGTTCAGCCTCCCGACGCATGACCTTTGACAGCGGCTCTATACCGCGCAGCTGTCTCGGAATAAGGCTCTTCCCGGCGGCAACCACCTGATTCTCCGAAAATGCACGTTCCTCCACCAACCGCATAACGCTGGGAGTTTTCACGCTCTGCGACTGCTCACCGTTCTCATCAACATCAACGGGGCTGGCGTCGCTTTTCTTTACAGACTTACCCGCATTCCCGGAACTGCCTGTTTTTTTCCGGGTAGCTTTGCCGGACCTAGTTGTTTTCACTGCCTTATCCGACTTTTCAGTTCTCATGGGCTTCTCGGTTTTCTTTTTCTGAGGACCTGCTGCGTTCTTAGGCTGCTCATCGCTGACGACGCTCACAAGCCTTGCCCCCTCGGGATTTTCCTGATAATGCTCGGTGATTCTGTCCGTCATGACTTAACACCGTTTTTTTCCCCGGTAAGCTCGCAGATAAATGCACTGTATTCCAATGCCGCCTTTGATTTCGGGGAATATGTGATAACGCTCTCGCCATGCGCCGGAGCCTCTGCAATACATACGCTTGCGCTGATACGGCTGTTAAAAATCTTTGTATCTAGCTGCATAGCTATAACGTTAGCAAGATCCTCGACATCTTTCGTCAGCGTAAAGCGCGGATTATACTTGTTCAGAAGAATGCCGGCAACCTTGAGTTCCTTATTGTAGTACCGCTGCACCGCAAAAATAGTCTGTTTCAGCTGCGCGATGCCCTGTAGACTGAGTATTTCGCACAGCATGGGAATAACGAGCTCATCTGCCGCTGTATACGCGTTGATAGTAAGTACCGAAAGTGCCGGAGGCGTATCGAGTATTATGTAATCATACTCATCCCGTACAGATTCCATCTGCTCCCGGAGGATATATTCACGCCCAACACCGGTCAGCTCCAGCTCAACGCCGGAAAGCAGGATATTTGACGCGATGACATCGCAGATGTCGCCATGCTGAATAGCGTCCGTTATCTCACAGTTTCCTTTGAACACATCGTAAATGGTATAAGCTTCCTCATCGTCTATGCCAAGCGAAAAGCTGAGATTTCCCTGCGGGTCAAGGTCTATCGCAAGTACTTTCTTGCCCATCTGCGCAAGACCTCCACATATAGCACAGCAGGTCGTGGTTTTGCCAACGCCGCCTTTCTGATTAGTGAGTGCAATTATCTTTGCCATAAAAATCCCCCGGAAATAGATTTATGCCGAAATACCGGCTGTCATTCAGACATTACAAGGGCGCACAGTAACTGTCCGCCCTTGATGGTTATTCTTTGAAGGATCAGAAGCCCTCCGGATCAATGTATTCATCCGTTGCGCTGTCCTCAGGAATATAGATATGATAGTTTGTCTTGCCGTTCTTCTTTACGAAGTACATCGCGGTATCCGCAAAGGACAGCAGCTCGTTAACATCTTCGGTATGCTCCGGGCAGTACGCAACACCGATACTAGCCTTGACGTCAATATGCATTGCGCCGTCCGCTGTGGTGTAGCCCTCGTACAACTCGTTGATGATATCCATCGAGATATTTTCGATGTTTTCGATATCCTCCTGATTCGTAAAGCAAAGTACGAACTCATCGCCGCCGAATCTGCCTGCGAAGCCGCCTCTGTCATCGACCTTGGTACGGATAGTGTCAGCAACGAATCTGATGACCTCATCACCGATGGTATGACCATAACGGTCGTTGATGAACTTAAAGTCGTCAACATCAATGAACGAAACCGCAACGCGCTTTGTACCGCGGCGTTCGATCTCTGATGTAAGATTTCTGATGAATGTATTTCTGTTATACAGCTGTGACAGGAAGTCATAGCTTGCACGCTCGGAGAGCTGAAGTTCAAGCTTCTTCTCGTTATCAATATCCGTCATGACGCCAATAACTCTCAGCGGCTCACTCAGACGGTCGGTAATGCAAACTGCACGAAGTGATACCCAGATAACTGCTCCGCTCTTGGTCTTGAGCTGATATTCGGTGCTGTATCCATTCTTGTTCTTGAGCAGGCCATTCATGTCGCGCTTATACTTCTCGGCGTCCTCCTGGCTCATGAGAGAATCAATAAACTTGCCGTTCGAAAGCGTAGCGCTGTCAGTGTCGATGTCGAACTTTGCAATCATATTAGGAGAAGCGTACATTCTTTCCTTGTGGAAATCCCACTCGAACAGCATGTTGTCAGACAGTTCTGCAATGGTACGATGACGTTCTTCGCTGAGGAACACCTCGTCGAGCAGTTCGTTGAAAGAAGTCTGGATCTCGCCAAGCTCGCTTCTTCTGTTTGTGACCTTGAAGCGGATATCTGTAGTGCCCTCTGCGTCGGAGATCTCGGTCATGGTCTTGAGCATACCGTTCATGTTGCCAAGGAACCTGCCGATAACGACGAGAGAAAGTATGGAGAATACAACTGCCGAAGCGGCAACAACTACCCAGCCGAGGAGGTTGGTAGTAGCGGAGAACTTGCTGAACGCGCCGTTATCAACGGAAGCCACCCAGCGCCAGTTCATAACGTCAGTTCCTGTAAGACCTACATAATATGTAGCACCGCCGGCGGTACCGCGGATGGACTTGATATCCTTGCTGTTCTTGAGGTCGCTGTATCCAGTGTTAGCAGTATCGAAGAACTGAGCGATGTCGCCCTGGAGCGCAGTACCTGCAAAATCCCTGTCTACCTTACCGCTCTGCTTGTAGTTGACAGCAACACCGTTTTTGTCCACGATCATGTAGCTTGCTCCGGAGAGATTGAGGAACTGCCCGGAAAGCGCCTTCATAACAGCGCTGTCAGGACCAACGGATACGATAGCGACAACATATCCAGCCTCGCCGGTGGCATTGTCGGAAAGGATAGGATCAGCAACGAAAATAGCGTCGCCGTAGCTGGTCCATGTAAGCATTTCAGAAACAGTAGGCATATTGATAACGCCCTGATCGTTCATGGGAAGATTCTCAAAAACGCCGCCCTCGTTGCCATTTACAGCAGAAATAACGGTTCCGTTTTCATCGAGGATCATCATATCCAGGATATCCGGATCAGCAGCGACGGAAGCTTCAAGCTCTGCGTCAGCGTCTCCCATGCCGCTCGCTGCGTCAACAGCCGCCTCGCTCTTTGCGATAGCTCCGACGATGGAACTGTAGCTGTTGAATACCTGCTTTATTCCGGCAGACTTGGACTCGCCCACCTGCTGGAGAGTGTTCTCCTTGGCAGACCTTTCATATCCCATAACGGAAAATGTGCCTATTGCCCCGACGATAACAGCCGGAACTATCGCGAATACCAGCATGACCGCTGTAAGCACGATCTTAAGCTTCAGATTGCCCATTATCATATCCCCCTGAATTATATTTATCTGTCACCTGACGCGGCGCACCGCGTTATGTGAAATAATGCACTATTCCTGGTCGCCCTTCTTCGCACGCATGAGGAGCTGCTCATAATTTATGTACCTGCCGATGGCGTCCTCCTGCGCTGCGGTCAGCGACTCAAACGCACAGCCATAACCGACTATCTCGCCATCGCCGTTGGTCTGTACTCTTAAAACAGTCGCCATCGTGTTGAGCCTGTATTCATCAATCAGTTCGATGTCAACGCATGCGCTGTCGTCTTTCTGGAATTCGTATTCGCTGGTCATAAAAATACCACCGACATTGATATCTTGGACACAGATCGCCACGGGCTCCTCGAATCTCACGGTATTTTCATCGCGAACAACGAAAAGCGCCCTGCCAGACAGATCGACCTTGATCTTAAAATAACGCCTGCGTTCCTCAAGCACCTGTGTGCTGTTGGACTTTATGAGCGAAACGTTCATCTGCCTGCTGTGCGACACGGAGATATCCCCGGCGTACTTTATACGGTCGCCAGCCTTGGAATAAGCAATTACATCGACTCTTATTCCTCGCTCAAGCTCGGGGAGATCCTTTCCCTTGATTATAAGAATACTCTCCTCACTGGAATCAATGTTTTTCGGGAACACAAAATTACGTTCTGCGGAAACTATCAGTTTTCCATCCTGGGCGAGTACATCTGTCTTAACTATCTTTGTACCAAATAACAACCGCATCAATCCTCTTACTTTATAGTAAACAGAGCAACCCCGCCCGGACGCGACGCGGCGCCCAGACCCATAGATACCATCGAACAAATCATCGAAAAGAACAGTATTTGTCAGAATACTCTTGTTTACATTATACAATAAACATTCCTTATAAATCAAGTCATAATGTGAATTTTCTAATAATTGAACAAATTTTTTCGTTATTTTTGGCAAACATAACAAAACCCTATAGCCATGCAACCGTGAAAATTACACAACATGTCCGATTTGAGTCATCAGGCCTTTTTGACCTTTATCTTGAATCGTTTTCCGCAGCCTCTTGCGAGCCTGTCCCGCGCCTGCATGGGAGTTCCGCAGATGAACTGCGTCTTGTCGCAGATTATCGTGTCGAGCTTTTCGCCGTCTTTTTCCATGACCGGAAACAGGTAAAAGCTGTGGCTGCATTCGTAAGCCCTGTAAATATTCTTGTATGGGATTTCGACAACACGCGCATTTTTGTCGCGCAGCGCCTCGGAAACCCGCGCGGAAATCTCCTCGCGTTCGGGAACTGACGCGCCGTCCATCTCTGCCTCATCCGGCGAGCTGATAGTCAGCACAAGCCTGTCATCGCGGGAGAAATCAACGCTTATCGCCTTGCCGAAGCTGTTCTCCAGTTTGTCGGCGCGCTTGTTGAAATACTGTATCCGCATATTATGTGGCAGCGTAGCGCAAACAATGAAAAGCACCGCGAAAATCACGCCAAGCAGCCATTCCGTGCACCAGAACGCCGCCAGCATGAGCAGAAACAGCACAGCAGCCGCATAATAGCACGCAGTCTGCAACGGACGCACCTTCATCAGGTACATAAAATCCGAAAACGAGCGTATCCGCGCCATGGTGCATTCTGTTTCACACACCAGCCTGCCATTGTCCGGGTGCTTTTCGGAGTTCATCTCCTCGAACATTTTTGCAAGCTTTGATTCTGTTGATTCCAGTATTTCCTGCTGTCTTTTGCTTCTGAACATAACGATTCCTTTCACGGGCAGTATATCTCTTATACTAGTATATCACATCTCGCACAAAAATGCAACGGAGATATGAAAAATCTGCACAGATTTCCGTCATAATAACCGCCGCCGTCCGTCAATATGCACTCAATTTATTACAATTTGGCTACAATTTGTTTCCAAACAGTTACAAAACGCCTAAAACTGTTGACAATCCAGCCTGTTTGGAGTATATTATTATAGTGGTGGTTTGTGTATCGCCAGCTTAATTAAGAAATATAAATATTAATATAGGAGAACAGCTAATGATCAAGGAAACTTCACTTTGCATGGGCTGCATGAACGACAAAACATACGACGGTCCCTGCAAACTGTGCGGATACAGCGATAACACGCCGAGCATCCCCACATATATGGCGCCCAAGACCTACCTTGCCGACCGCTATATCGTGGGCAAGCTGATAAGCTACAACGGCGAGGGCGCGGTATATATCGGCTACGACACCGCGGCAGGCGTAAAGGTGACGATAAAGGAGTTCATGCCGGATACGCTCTGCTCCCGCAAAAAGGGCGAAACCGACATAACTGTCGATCCCTCCGCCGCGGCGCTCTACAAGACCTATCTTTCGGAGTTCATCGACCTCAACCGCACCCTGATGAAACTCCGTGGAATTTCTCACGTCCAGACAGTGCTCGACGTATTCTGCGAAAACAACACCGCCTATGTGGTATTCGAGTACATCAACGGCATCTCCCTCAAGACCTACCTTGCGAATTCCTCCGGGGAAATAGCCTGGGAGCAGGCGAAGGAACTGTTTTCGCCGTTCTTCACGACATTGAGCCTTATCCACTCCGCCGGGATAATCCACCGCGGAATATCCCCCTCCACGATATTCGTGACCGACAAACTGGAGCTCAAGCTCACCGGATTTGCGATATGCGCGGCGCGCACCACCGGCACCGAGATACCCTGCGAAATGTACGCAGGCTTCGCCGCCCCCGAGCAGTACACAAATGAGATAAACGGCACCTGGACGGACGTCTACGGCGTTTCGGCGGTACTGTACCGCTGCCTGACCGGCTGCACCCCCACCGAGGCGATAGCCAGAAACGGCACCAGCCTGATGGAGCCGATGATGATCAACCGGAACATTCCCGCAAACATCTCCTCCGTGATAATGGCAGGTCTGAACATCTCGCCGGAATCCCGCATACGCACTGTAACCGAGTTTGTAGACCGCCTGTTCACCCAGCCCAAGACAGCCGAGCCTGCTCCCGCAGAAAAGGCAAGGCTCACCCGCAAGGAGCAGAAGCAGCGCCGCGAGCGCAATAAGACCATCGCCGTGATGGTGATAGCCGGGATAGTTCTTGCGGCATTCATCGTGGTATTCGTGCTGACGCTCAACGGAACGCTGACCGGCGGGAACAGCCGCCCGTCCGACGAGCCCAAGACTACGGAAATCACCGCTGAAACCAACGAACCTGCGACCAGCCAGCCGGAATCAACAACATCCCAGCCCCAGCCGGAACAACCCATCACATCAGACACGATAAAGATGCCTGATTTCTCCGGCAGAAACTATGATTACGAGACCGAGCGCTACGGCGGAACATTCACGTTCGTCCCCACATACGAATATTCCGACACCTACGCCAACGGACTGATGTACGACCAGAGCATTGACCCCGGAAAGGAAGTCACCGCCGGGATAACCGTAGTCGTAAAGGTCAGCAAGGGACCCAGCAAGGTGGCGCTCCCGGACTACACCGGAAAGACCCCCGACAAGTACATAGCGGAGCTCAGCAAGCTGAACATCAAGTACTCCGTTGAAACGGAACGCTCCAACGAGGCAGAGGACGGATACGTATTCAAGTGCAGTATTGAGATAGGCGACCTTGTTGACGTTGAAAACGGTCAGGAAGTAATAGTATACTGCGCCGAGAATTACCCGCCGACAGTGGAACCCTCCGACGGAACATCAGAGCCGTGGTACACATACGAAGGAATATCGGTAACAGAAGAATACATCACACAGGAAGTAGAGGAAAACTGAGCATGGAGCTTGATTTAGGAGAGATCAGAAAGAACATAGACGCGATAGACGACCAGCTTCTCGAGCTTTTCAAGCAGAGGATGGGACTTACCTGCCAGGTGGCGGAATACAAAGCGGCGCACAACATGGTGGTATTCCAGAGCGAGCGCGAAAAAGCGATAATCCGCTCCGTGCGCGACCGCTCTCCGGAGGAACTGAAAAGCTCCGCAGAATTCCTGTTCACGAACATCATGGATATCTCCAAATGCCGCCAGAACAACACGATAACTCCAGCGGTCAGTATTCCGCACGAAACGCAGATAAAGCGCGCCCCGGAGGTAGCAGTCCAGGGAATAGAAGGCGCCTACGGTCACGCGGCTGCGCAGAAGCTGTTTCCAGACGGCCGCATGAACTTCCGTGCGAGCTTTGCAGAGGTGTTCGAGGCTGTTGAAAACGGCAGCGCCGACTACGGTGTTATCCCGGTCGAAAACAGCACCGCCGGCGAAGTCACCGTCAACATGGAGCTGCTCGAAAAGCACCATGTATTCGTAAACCGCACCGTTACCGTGCCCTGCACCCACGTTCTCGCCGCAAAGCACGGAGTAAAGGAGCAGGATATCCGCATACTGTTCGGCCACGAACAGGCGATACGCCAGTGCAGCGAGTACACCACCTCCCACCCGGAGCTCACCATCATCCCCTACGCAAACAACGCAATGGCGGCGCAGATGGTCGCAGAGAACCGCAGCAGCGAGCTGGGCTGCATCTGTTCCCGCGAGTGCGCGGAAATGCACGGGCTGGACATCGTGAACCCCGCGATAGCCGCCGACCCCAACAACGCGACAAGATTCTTCTGCATTTCAAAGGAAACCGAGGTCTACGACGGCGCGGACACCATCGCGGTATCCGTTTCCCTGCCTCACATCTCCGGTTCGCTTTACAGAATGCTGACAAAATTTGCAGTAAACGAGCTCGACCTCACCAAGATACAGAGCAAGCCGCTCCCGCTGGAATTCCGCACTGAGGAAGACGAATTCATGTTCTACCTCGAGTTCTCCGGAAATATCGAGCAGCCGGTGGTGCTCCGCCTGCTGAACAACTTCCAGACGGAATACAACTACTTCCGTTTCCACGGAAACTTCCTCGCGGTGAACTGACATGCCGAAGTTCTCCGCTGTGATACTTGCCGGAGGCAGCGCCTCCCGCATGAACGGGATAAACAAACAGCTCGCGCTGCTGGACGGGATACCGGTTATGGTGCGCAGCGCACTGGCATTCGAGCGCTCCTCTGAGGTGTCGGAAATAATACTGGCAGTTCCCTCCGGGGAAGAAGAACGCTACTCCGCGCTGTGCAGTCAGTACGGCGTAACCAAGCTGAAAACCGCAGTCCACGGCGGCGCAACGCGTTTTCTCTCAGTTAAGAACGCGCTTGCGCAGGTGTCCGCCGACTGCACGCATATTGCGATACATGACGGGGCGCGTCCGCTGATATCCACCGAGGATGTTGACCGCGTACTGAACGACGCTGCGGAATACAACGCCGCGATAGCCGCCGCCCCGGTGACTGACACGATAAAGCAGACAAGCGACGGGGTAATAACCTCCACGCCGGATCGCAGCGCGCTCTACGCCGCTCAGACTCCGCAGGCGTTTCTGAAGTCGCTGTACCTTTCCTGCGTGGAAAGGCTGGGCAGCCGTGCGGAGGAACTCACCGATGACAGCGCACTGCTTGAACTGTGCGGTGAGCAGGTGCACATAACGCCAGTGACCGCCTGCAACATGAAAGTGACCCGTCCGCAGGACCTGGCAATAGCCGAAGCAGTTTTACGGAGGTAAATATGTTCAACATTCTGGTGGTAGACGACCAGGCACATATACGCCGCCTGTACGAATACACACTTGAAAAAAACGGATACCAGCCCTACACCGCCGGTGACGGCGCGCAGGCGCTGAAGCTGATGGAAACTACCCACATCGACCTTGTAATACTCGACCTGATGATGCCTACCATGGACGGCTACACATTCCTGAAAACCATGCGCGACAGCGGCAACAGCATTCCGGTGCTGATAATCACAGCCCGGGACAGCGCCGAGGACGTGCGGAAAGCGTTCACGCTGGGGACCGACGACTTCATGGTAAAACCTGTCGATGATGTGGAAATGATACTGCGTATACGGGCGCTGCTGCGCCGTGCGCGGATATCCGAGGAACAGCAGATAACCGTAGGCTCAACTACGCTGATATACGATTCATTTACGCTGATACAGAACGGCGCGGAAATACAGATGCCGAAAAAGGAATTCCAGATACTGTTCAAGCTGCTGTCGTTCCCGAACAAGACCTTCACCCGCGCAAGCCTGATGGAGGAATTCTGGGACATGGACAGCGAATCCGAGGCGCGAACGGTGGACGTCCATATAAACCGGCTTCGCGACCGCCTGAAGGACAACAAGGATATCCAGATAGTGACCGTGCGCGGACTGGGCTACAAAGCAGTCAAGACCGCCGATAAGCAGGACGCGACATGAGCAGCATGAAAGAAAAAAAGCGGAAAACCTCATATCCGATAATAACCCGCCTGGGCGCGAAGCTAAGCCTGCTGATACTCATCATAACCGTCAGTGCGGACGTGCTGTCGTTTTCCGCCCGTATTTCGATAGACATGATAGTTTCCAACGGAAGCAGCGACACGGAAAACATCATCGCCTCCGTTGTCAGCAGTATTATTATAGGTACGCTGCTGTCGTTCATTGTCGGCGGACTTTTCCTGAAGCCTCTTGTCGAGCTGATAAGGGCGACGAAGAAGGTTTCCGAGGGGGACTACTCCGTGCAGGTGGACATGGGCTGGGCTGAAAAGCATACCGTCCGGGAGCTGTCCGACCTCATCAAGGTGTTCAACGAGATGACCCGGGAGCTGAACAACAACGCGATGTTCAACCAGGATTTCATAGCGAGCTTTTCCCACGAATTCAAGACGCCGCTGGTGTCGATACGAGGATTCGCCCAGGAACTCTACAACGGAAACCTCACCCCGGAGCAGCAGAAGGAATTCTCCAAGATAATCCTGGAGGAAACGGAATACCTCTCCGAATTGTCCACTAATACGCTGCTGCTGACAAAGCTGGAAACCACGGATATCATCTCCAAGGAGGAATTCTCCCTTGACGAGCAGTTGCGCACCTGCATGCTGCGCCTGGAGCCGCACTGGTCGGAAAAGAACATCGACCTTTCCATGGAGCTGGACGACGTGAAATTCTACTGGAACGAACAAATGCTGGCGCACGTCTGGAATAACCTGTTCGACAACGCAGTAAAATTCACCCCGGAGGGCGGCAGCATATTCGTGAGCTGCCACCGCAGCGCGGGCGTGATAACGATACGCGTCCGGGACAGCGGGATAGGTATCCCGCAAAGTGCGCTCCCCCACATATTCAAGAAATTCTACCAGGCGGACAGCTCCCACGCCACAAAGGGCAACGGGCTTGGGCTGCCCCTGGCGAAGAAGATAGTGGAGATGTGCGGCGGCAGGATAGGCGTGCAGAGCGACCTCGGAAAGGGCACGGAATTCACCGTGATATTACCGGACGGGGGCAACCTTTTGGGAAAGAACAGCAGCCGGAGAGAACTTAACCTCGGCGGCGACAAATAAGGCGAATAAACAGGAGGGAAAAATGGAATTCATCAGTGAAAGAACAGCCTGCAACACGATATCCGAAACCATAGTGAAAGCGGGCGTATCGCTGTTCAATGCAGTGAAGTACATCTACATGATAGCCGACAAGGATTTCTACAACATCAACATCAAGGATATCTTCAAGATAGCACTGAACAACATCTCCGACACCACCTGCCTCTATAACACCGGCATAAAGCTGGACAAAGAGCGCTGCGCCGAGATGAACACCCCGGAGTATGAGCGCGTGCTGTCCCTGATGGTGTATTCCTTCGCGGTAAGGCTGCCGGTCCTGAAAAACGTCAAGACCCCCGGCGGATACCTCAACGATAAGCAGATAAAAACGATCTACGATATGGTGATATCCAAGGGCGCGGGCAACTACGACAACGTTATCGCCGATGATTTCGAGGAGATACGCCGCATGGTGAAGTCCGGAAAACCCGTTCCCGCCTACGACGCGGAATGGTACAAGGGCTATATCTACACCTATGTGCCCACGCTTGCAGCGATAACCAATAAAAACGTGTTCCTGCTGGGCAGCGCGGATATACTCTTTACGCTGTTCTATTCCTGCCTTGAGGAGGAGCTGGTCCAGCTGCTGAATTCCCTCGCCGCCCAGGCGTAATATTCCGTTTTTCAGCATATACTTACCTGAAAGAGAGGTACAGCTTATGCCGAATGAACAGACCCAACAGACCCACAACAACCAACAGTCACAGACCGAACGCAGCAGCGTAAACAAATTTGCCTACATGGCGGCGGAACCCCCCGCCCTGCGCGGAGAGCTCCGCGGCAGCACAGACCACCCGACAGCCGAGGGCAGCATATTCGCCTACTGGCTGGACGGTGCGCTTTACATTCAGGCTGAATTCGTAGGGCTCCCGCCGGACAGAATTTTCGGATTCCATATCCACAACGGGATAATATGCGGCTCTCCGGACGCCTCCAACGGCAGCGAGGCTTTCAAAGACGCAGGCTCGCATCTCAGCCTTTGCCCGGACGGCACCTGGTACGGGAGACACCCCTACCACGCCGGCGACCTACCGCCGATATTATCGGACTCCGAGGGATATGCCGCTATGGAAGTGTACATCGGCAAGGCGCAGATATCGGATTATTCGGGCAAACCCATCGTCCTGCATTCAATGCCTGACGATTTTAAAACGCAGCCCTCCGGCAATTCCGAAATGCGGATAGCCTGCGGGATATTCGCAGAAGTACTGTAAATAATCTATTTAAAATAAAGGAGAATAACACTATGGCACATGAAATCAGAAATCCCGAACTCTGGGAAAGCGGCGCACGCAAGATAGCGTGGGTAAAGCGCAACATGCCGCTGCTCAACGGAATCGAAAAGGAATTCGAGCAGGAAAAGCCCTTTGCAGGACTGCGCGTAGCACTCTCGGTACACCTTGAAGCCAAAACAGCGTACCTCTGCAAGGTGCTCGCCGCAGGCGGCGCTGAGATGTACGTCACCGGAAGCAATCCGCTGTCCACACAGGACGACGTTGCGGCTGCGCTGGTACACGACGGGCTGAACGTATTCGCATGGTACGACGCCACCGACGAGGAGTACCACCACCACATTTCCCAGGTCATCAAGGCTCGCCCTAATGTGATAATCGACGACGGCGGCGACCTCGTAAACCTCATCCACAACGAGTACCCCGAGCTTATCCCGGAGGTACTCGGCGGCTGCGAGGAGACCACCACCGGCATTATTCGCCTGAAAGCAATGGACAAGGATCAAGCGCTGAAATTCCCGATGGTTCTCGTAAACGACGCGGACTGCAAGCACCTGTTCGATAACCGCTACGGCACTGGTCAGTCCGTATGGGACGGCATCAACCGCACGACCAACCTCATCGTAGCCGGAAAGAACGTAGTCGTAGCCGGCTACGGCTGGTGCGGAAAGGGCGTAGCAATGCGCGCCAAGGGCTTAGGCGCTGACGTAATCGTCACCGAGATAGACCCGATAAAGGCAATGGAGGCCGTAATGGACGGCTTCAAGGTAATGCCCATGCGCGAAGCGGCAAAGGTCGGCGACTTCTTCGTAACCGTGACCGGCTGCGCTGACGTCATCGGCGAGGAAGCGTTCCTCAACATGAAGGACGGCGCTATCTGCTGCAACGCAGGTCACTTCGACGTGGAAGTAAACATGGCGAAACTGCGCGAGATAGCAACCGATTCCTACCTTGCCCGCAACAACATCATGGGCTACAAGCTTGCTAACGGCAACACCGTATTCGTTATCGCGGAGGGCAGACTTGTGAACCTCGCCGCCGGCGACGGACACCCCGCCGAGATAATGGACATGAGCTTCGCTATCCAGGCGCTCTCCGCGAAATTCATCGCGCAGAACAGCGCCGCAGTAAAGTCCGGCGACCACATGACCGTAAACGTACCCAAGGAGATAGACCGTGAAGTGGCGCTCCGCAAGATAAGCTACTGGGGACTTGAGATAGATAAGCTCACCCCCGAGCAGGAAAAGTACCTCGGAAGCTGGGAGGTCTGACATGACCTTTGAAGAACAGTTCGAACAGCTCCAGAAACTGTTCGACTCCTCTGAATGCGATATAGAGATACTCCCGCCCGACGAGGAAAAAGCAAAGAAACTCCGCTCCCAGGGAGGGGAATTCACTCCCCTTGCAACAGTGCTGGCAGGTACCGGAGGCGTTTCCGTAAACGGCATTCTGCGCCTGCTTGGCAGCGGGATCATGGATTTCTTCGAGCGCAACGAAAGACTTTCCGAGATGGGAATGACCATAGTCGCGGAGGACGTTTTCGGCGGCATATTCGGTCTGGACAAGCAGGGCACCATGCTTTACCTCGCTCCGGACGAGCTGCTTGTTGAGGAATTCGGCGACAACTACGACGAGCTTCTTGAGTTCGCATGCAGCCGGGAAGAAATCGAGCAGTTCTATCGCCCTTACATCAAGGAATGCCCCGGCGTGCTCTACGACGAGCTCCCCGCAGACAAGGGCGTGAGCGTGTATCCGCCCCTGTGGTCAGAAGCCGGGGACAAGCCCCGCTCCACCGCGGCAGTTTCCATGAAAGAGCTCCAGAGCGTGGAAATAGAGGTCATGAAAAAACTGAACAGCCAGGACAACGCAGCGCCTGACGATGAACCAGACGACGGAGGTGCAGAATGAACAAGAATTACGAAAAGCTGATGAAGTGCTTCGAGTGCATGCAGAAAAAAGTCACATTCAAGCCGGAAATAGCCCTGATACTCGGCAGCGGACTCGGCGACTACGCGGACACGATGGAAGTAGTTGAAACGCTGGATTATCACGATATCGAGGGATTCCCGGTGTCCACCGTACCTGGTCACAAGGGACGCTTCGTGTTCGGCTACGCGGGCGGAGTTCCCATCGTGGCTATGCAGGGCAGAGTGCATTACTACGAGGGCTACAAGCCGCAGGACGTTGTACTTCCGGTACGCCTTATGAAGATGATGGGGGCAAAGGTACTGTTCCTGACGAATGCAGCAGGCGGTATCAACCGCAGCTTTAACGCCGGGGATTTCATGCTGATAACCGACCATATCTCGATGTCAGTACCCTCACCGCTCATCGGCGAGAACATTGACGAACTGGGCGTGCGTTTTCCAGACATGTCCGAGGTATACAGCCGCCGCCTGCGGAAGATAATCGAGAATTCCGCAGTGACTGCCGGAGTGCCGCTTCGAAAGGGCGTATACATCCAGACCACCGGTCCGCAGTACGAAACTCCCTCCGAGATACGCGCATACGAACGCCTCGGCGCTGACGCAGTGGGAATGTCCACCGCCATCGAGGCGATAGCGGCGCGCCATGCGGGAATGGAGATATGCGGTATCTCCTGCATAAGCAACCTCGCCGCAGGAATATCAGTAAACCCCCTGACGCACGCGGAAGTCCAGGAGACCGCCGACAGAGTTGCTCCGCTTTTCAAGAAGCTGGTAACTCAGGCGATAAAGGATATCCACAACGCATAAAAAATTGCGCCCTTTTTCACGGAGGGCGCATTTTTCTGCCCTTTTTTGCGACTTAAAGGGTGAGGTGATAATATGGAAGATACCCAGATAATCGGGCTTTACTTCGCCCGCGATGAAGAAGCGTTGACCCGCTCCTCCGAGAAATACGGCGGGCTGTGCATGAGTATCGCTCAGCGGATACTTAACAGCCGCCCCGACTCCGAGGAATGCGTCAACGACACATGGCTGGGCGCGTGGAACTCTATCCCGCCCGCAAAGCCGCTCTCGCTCTCCGCGTTTCTCGGCAGGATAACCCGCAACCTCGCCGTTGACCGGCTCCGCAGGAAAACGGCGCATAAGCGCGGCTGTGGGGAGTACGCCTGTGCGCTGTCCGAACTTGATGAGTGCATTCCCTCGGACGTCAGCGTTGAAAAGCAGTTCGAATCCGCACAGCTCGCGGAGATAATTGAAAAGTGGCTTGCTTTCCTCCCCCGGGAAAAACGCGCGGTGTTTATCCTGCGTTATTTTTATCTTAAACCAGTAGCCGAGGTAGCTTCCGACTTGGATATTACCGTAAGCAAAACCGCCGCAATTCTCCGCCGCGAGCGGATATCCCTGCAAAAGGCTCTTGAAAAGGAGGGTCACACGCTATGAGCGACAAATTATTAGAAGCCGTCGGTGGAATATCCGAGCAATTCCTTTCTGAATGCGATGATTACGTCAGCCAGCGGAAAGCTTCACACCGCCGCCGGAAGATCACCCGAGTGACCGCGACCTGCGCCGCTGTTATCGCCGGCGCAGCTCTGCTGACCGGGGCTGTCTATTCGATATTCCGCGTGAACTTCCCGAACAGCTTTGCGAACAGGACAGAACACAGCGCGGCGATTTATGACATCGAGCCGTTCAGAATGTCGATACAGCTCCCCGCCGGATGCGTCATCGAACCATCGGAAAACACGGAAAGCGGCTGGTCGCCGATGGATATCCGGCTGAATGGCAAAACAGTCGGCACGGCTGACTACAACATATTTGAGCTTTACGACGGCGTTGACCGCTCCGACCCGAACTTCTACAGAATGGTATACAATCAGCTAATGTTAAGCGCCCAGGCAAACTGGAACAACGATTACACTGTAATAAAGCAGGATGAGGTAAGCGAAAACGCGGTCACGAAAATCGGAATAGCGGCAGACTACGGAAGCGGAGCTCCCGGCGAAATAACCTATCTCCCGGGGATACTCGCATTTAATACCGACCTGTGCGTTTATGTCAACATTCGCTTTGAAAACGGCGTGTTCACAGATGAACAGCTGACAGACATAGCCGCCTCTATAACTCTCCTGTGATAAAGCTCGACCTTCAGTTTCCGTTAAAACACTCCGGTAAATCCAACAAATCGAAAAGCAAAACGCACCCGTCAGCTCCGATACGGAACTTAACGGGTGCGCCTGTTTTTTCTATCTTGTAAAGCATGTGATCAATGTACTTTGATCCAGCTTATTTCTTCTTTAAAAATGGAAGAGAAAACCCATGCTTTCCGGAATTCTGACTTAAAAGTTCACTGAGCTTATCGTAACCGTTGAACACATTCTCGTTCTCTTTGGTCGTTTTCTTGTTTCCAGAGCTTAAAAAGTTTTCTGTAATATAGCTCAGCACCGCTGCTTTGGCCTCCTGTTCACATGTATGCGATTCAAGGGCTATGTCAAGAATTACCTCAAGATTCTTGGCAACTGTGTTAACATCGTTCACGTTCTGGAATTTCTTTGCTATGAGCCCCGGATAGTCTATAACAAGAACATTCTGCGCTGACGGAGTGTTGAGAGGCACCGCCGATACCTTACCATGATCGCGGTCTATCGGAGCATTCCAATCAAACTGATCAGACGAGGTGAGCTCCTGCTTTTTCTCCGGCGGAGCATACTTTGCAAAAGCCAAGAATAGGAATACGGCCTTTTTTGTGCTGCCAAAAACATTGGGCGCCCATGCGGAGATCACTTTCTGCTCCTCGGGGTTGAACTTCTTTAATTCGACCAGAAGAGAAATATCCTTGGAAGGCGCGTTCATGCCCTTATCCACTAAATTGCAGAAACGCAGGAACAGATCCAGCTGAAGATTGCCGCTGACGGATTCCTTGTCTATGCTGCGTATACGCGATACAAATCCGACCAGTTTATCCATTGACCGTGTGTCAGCTGTCAGCGGGTCGAGTTCAGTGAGATTAAACTTTTCAGAAGCACGCGGGATTATAACAAGCTTTACGATATGACCAGCGAGCTCATTTCTGCACACCGAAACGGCGCTGCTCATAACGGAACCTATCACCTCAGCCATATCAGCAAGCTCAAGTATCCCAGCGTTCTTGACGATCGCGTCGATAAGCACCGTAAACTTAGGCAGAAAATACTCTGCAAAAAATGCATTGCGGTCGGAAGCATCGGATTGCAGATAACGATTTATTACAGAAACACAGTATTCCGACTCTGTCATATCGTATGTAGACTTGAGTATGGCAACGACCGAGCGGAAATCGCTGCTATACCGTTCGAGCTGAACGTCAAGATATTTGTTGACAAGATCCAAGAAAAGATCATTCCGATTCAGCTGCTTTTTTACAGCATAGTATGTCATGCCGTAAATATGCTCTATCAGCATACTTCTGAGATCGTTATCTTCTGTTGAAGGGTCGAAAATATAACTTAACAAGCTGTTATCTGAAGCAAAAAAACGATAGCCGATAATAAAATACAGCGAATTTATCAACCTGAGCTTTTCCTTTTCAGAAAGCAAAGAAAAGTTATCTCTCAGGACGTCATAAAATTGATTAGTCATCTTATAACCGCTGTGAGCTAAATTTGCCTTCTTCTCGTGCTCCCAGAAGTTGTCTATACAGCTATCAAGAAATTCATTGTCATCCATCATGCTACTGTACTTAAAGTACCCGCCGAATATCAGCGGAAGCTGTTCAGCAGATAAACTTTCATAGCTGCTGTTTTCAGCGAACTCAGAAAGCTGCCATATTTCCGCATATGTGGTGAGATCGTATTTGTAGTACTCGTCGAGCTTAGGAGTTATCTGGTTCAAGAGACGGTCGAGAGGCGGCTGCACACCACTGCACAGTGCGTCAGTAAAGCTGCTTATCATACCCTTAAAGCGCTGCTCGTCCTCTTCGTTGATACCAGCTATCCGTCTGTCAGGGGAAGAAAGGTCGAACGTATACCCATCAGGGATATACTGCATCGACAGATCTCTCCTGCTGGTAAAATAAACGTTGAAATCCTTATATGCAGAAATATCGTCAGTATATGTTATAAACCCGATCTTCTTTTTGAGTTCCACGGGAAGTGCTGGGATTATGACATTCATAAGCTCGACTGCCCTGATGGAAAGCTCTGCGTCAGTGCATGGCAACGAGATAAAAATAGACGCATGATTTGCAGGAAGAGTAAAGAGCGCAAAGATAAACTTTTCCATCTCTTCCCTGGTTTCAAAGACCGCGCCAAGTATTTTTTGCAGTTCCTCCGGAGAATTGGTTGGATACTCCACCGGATAATCCACTGCTGGAATGTTTTCCCCCTCGGGGCGCACGAAGTCCTCGGAAAGGCCGTTCATGAATGCCTTCCGCTGAAACTGTAGTGCTACAATATACATTGTACAAAAAAAGAAAAAGGATTGAGAGATAGACCAAAATCTGCTAGAATAAAGTTACCACACAAAATTCAAGTGAAAGAAGGTCTATCTCTCAATGAACAGTATAACACAAGAAATGATGTTTCGTCAATCCCTGATGAAATATTCTGAGAAATACGGAGTAAAATGAGCTTCAAGGAAATACAACAAGTGTCGTTCATATATTTACTTCTGGAAAGCTCGCTGGGACGGAACAGCTGAATCCCTTGCAGAACAATCCAAGCGCCCACATCACCACCCGAACGAGCACACTCCTGATGAGCTGAAGCTCATCAGAGATATGCGGCGGCGCAACCCAAAGCTCGGTCTAACCGAGCTTTGGCACAGGCTTCGCAAACGAGGCTATACCCGCCGGGTCGAGAGCCTCTATCGAGTCCTCAAAAGGTTGGCTTTGCTTCCGCAAGCTCCAGCAAAGCCAACCTATAAGCCCAAGCATTACGAACAACTTTGTTTATGGCTATGAGGAACACAGCACTTATTCTTCGGCTGATTTTCTTATGCGCGCTGTGAAGTGGTATAAACGGCGTGGCATAAAGATCGGTTTATTCGTGGATTAATGGAAAAGCCTACGCTGTTTCAGACTACCGCTGCAAAGCTCGGTATATACCATAAGCTCTTATAAATCAAAGAAAAGAAGCACTTTCTCGATGCAGGTCAGTATTTCGATGTAAAAATCGACTACATTGAGTTGACACAGGACGAGTTCAATGCTAAGATGGCTGAATACACCGCCAATCTGCAGGCGTTCTTTTCCGAGGGCAACGCACTTCAGACCGAGATTATGGAGCAGTTGAAGAAGGTGAAGTATGAGTAAGCAACATAAATATGCCTTTGCAGACCTCTACAATATGACATCCGGTATTTCGTCCACAAAAGAACAGGCAGGACACGGAGCACCGTTTGTTTCATTTAGTACCGTGTTTAACAATTACTTCTTGCCCGATGAACTGCCAGAATTAATGGATACTTCGGAACGTGAGCAAGAGACCTATTCTATAAAAAAAGGCGATATTCTTATCACCCGAACAAGTGAGACCGTTTATGAGTTTGCTATGAGTTGTGTCGCCCTAAAAGACTATCCAAGAGCAACATATAGTGGTTTTGTAAAAAAGCTTCGTCCAAAGACTACAGGCATTGCCTATGATAAGTACATGGCGTTCTTTCTTAAAAGCAAATATTTTCGTAAGGTCATCAATAGTAACACCATCATGACACTTTGTGCAAGTTTCAATGAAGATATATTATCTTTCTTAACGTTGTACCTTCCCGATTATGAGGAGCAAGTGAAGATTGGGGATATGCTCTACAACATGGAAAGGAAAATCATCGTAAATAAAAAGATAAATGATAATTTAGAAGCGGCTTAATGATCCTTTAACTCTGCAATTTTGATGATAGGTAAACCATCAGACGAGTATTCATCTTCAGAGAATGAGGTGCCGTTTATATACTCAGCCAAATCATAGAACGGGACCTCATCGAACCTGTCATTATGATGGTATTCAATCTGATTGAATGACTGATTTCGGAATAAACAAGCAGGTAACTTTTACAGATAAACTTCAAATTTCGGTCAGTAGTAGTCCTCATAGTAGTAAAAAGCAGAGCTGAAATCTGCCCATTCACGCCCACAAATTGTTAGTTTTTATTCCATATACATCAAGAAAAGCAACCCGCTTTCCCTGTTTTATATGCGGAATTGGACTTTATTTCATGCCGTTATTCAGCAGTAAGTTAGTAGAATTTATACTGCAAATATGTAATTATATGGTGTTTTTACTACCATAAAAAAACTCCAAAATCATGCTTTTGGAGTTTCCAGCTTGTCGAAAAAATCGAATTTGCCCGCGAAGCGGGCTTTTGAAATCCGTTTTTTGCTCCGGGTTTCCCGGGGCAAAAAACATTCTATCCGCACAAGTGTCTAGGCTACGCCTTACGCTGTGCGCGTGGCGCGGATGTTCGGCGGAAAAGTCACTTTAGTGACTTTTTCGACGGCCTGAAAGGAGGGCAAAAGCCCTCCTTGATTATTAAATTACGCCAAGCCTTTTAAGGCGCTGGTAGACTTCTCCCGCTGGCAGTCCCATGACGTTATAGTAATCGCCCTCGATGCGCTTTACCAGCAAAGCGCCTTTTCCCTGTATGCCGTACGCGCCGGCCTTGTCCATAGGTTCGCCGGTGGCGGTGTAATCCTCTATTTCCTGTTCGGTGAGCGGATAGAATTCCACAAGGGTCTCCTCCGCGAATGTCGCGGAATCCCCGGGGGTTATCAGGGTAACTCCAGTGAAAACGCTGTGCTTCCTTCCTGACAACTTGCGGAGCATCTCCTTTGCGTGGCCGGGGCTGTGCGGCTTTCCCAGTATCTCGCCGTCTATTGCTACCACAGTATCGGCGGCGATTATAGTATCGCGGACGATCCCATCCGGGAATTTCCGCGCGGATATCTCCTCTGCTTTCTGCTTTGAGAGCAGCTTTACCGCTTCACACGGCGATATCCCATCAGGGAGTATCTCCTCGCCCTTTGCAGGGATGACCTCAAATTCCGGGCAGAATAATCCCAGCAGCTCACGGCGGCGCGGCGACTGACTTGCCAGTATCATCACTTTTTACCGTGAGTGGTATGCTCCGGCTCGTAGGGGTGCTGTGCGCCGTAGATGTCGTTGTAGTTCTTTATGCACTGCTTGATGACCTCGACTGCCTGTTTCTGACCCATTACCTCATTTACGGCTGTCTCCTTGCCTTCAAGCTGCTTGTAAACAGAGAAGAAGTGGCGCATTTCCTCGAACAGATGGCTGGGAAGCGCTTCGATACCTCTGTATGCATTGTAGGTCGGGTCCTCGAACGGGATAGCGATGATTTTTTCGTCGTTCTTGCCGTTATCCAGCATGGTGATGACTCCGATGGGGTAGCACTGTACCAGCACCAGCGGGTCTATCGGCTCATTGCAGAGCACCAGTACGTCAAGCGGGTCGCCGTCGTCAGCAAGGGTGCGCGGGATAAAACCGTAATTTGCGGGATAGTGAGTGGAGGTGTACAGGATACGGTCGAGGACTATCAGACCAGTCTGCTTGTCCAGTTCGTACTTTTTCTTACTGCCCTTTTCGATCTCGATCACCGCCATAAAATCATTGGGGGTTATTCTGTCAGGGTTGATGTCATGCCATATATTCATATTATCGTCTCCTTTTCGATGAGTTTTGCTGATTTTATTATACAACATCGGCGCTGTATTTTCAAGTGCTTATTTTCTGAAATTTCGTCACCGCATGGGAGCATTATACATATTATGGTATTGACCACAGTGGAGAGTATTCTGGAGGTGCGGTATGAGTGATATTCTGTTTATCGGCGGCGACAGGCGCATGATCTGCGCAGCGGAGCTTATTTCACAAAGCGGAAGCGTATGTGCGCTCGGATTAGATGGCAGTTTTGAAGAACCATCCGGAAAATACGGGCGGATCGTTCTGCCGGTGCCGTTTTCCCGCGATGGGACTAATATCAACGCTCCGCTCTCCCCAAAAAATCTCCCGCTGGAGCTGATCACAGAATACGCTGACGAGGGGACGCATGTTTTTTCCGGCGGTACCTCCCCGCGGTTAAGGGAGCTCTGTGAAATGCACGGGCTTTATCTCACAGACTACATGGCGATGGAAGAACTGGTGCTGAAAAATGCGCTGCTGACCGCTGAGGGAGCAATATCGCTGCTGATAAGCAGCTGCGACGGAGCTCTGTTCGATTCCACCGCCGTGCTGCTAGGATACGGCAGGATAGCCAAGTACCTGGCACGACTGCTGCGGGCTTTCCGCTGCCGCGTGACGATAGCTGCGCGAAGCTCAGTACAGCGTGAAATGGCAATGCTGGACGGACTGTGCACACTTCCCACAGGTCTTGCGGGACTTGCCGCGGCAAGCGCCGATTTTGTGATAAACACTGTTCCCGCCGGAATATTGACTGCGGAATGCTTCGGCAGGATGCATCCTGGCGCCGTTTATATGGAACTCGCGACCCGCTCGGAGACACCCGAAAAGGACTGGGCGGAAAGCACCGGCGCGATATACATTCCGGCGGGAGGGCTCCCTGGCAGATTTTCTCCCAAAACAGCCGGCGAAGCTATCGCCAGGGCTGTTATCTCCGCAGACCGTTCGTAAGGAATGCGGAAACCATCGAAAGGAGGACTCCGCCTGAAATACGGCGGTAACTATATATGACCGACATTTCAAAGCTTTCTGGGCTGAAAGTCGGGGCGGCGGTGTGCGGGTCGTTCTGCACCTTTTCGCGGGTGTTTCAGGCGTTGTCCGAGCTTGTGGCCGCAGGCTGCGACATAACGCCGATAATGTCAACCTGCGCCTATACTACCGATACCCGATTTGGCAGAGCGCAGGAGCACGCCGCACGTCTCTTCGACATCACTGGAAAGACAGTGCTCCATGAAATAACCACCACCGAACCGATAGGTCCAAAGAAGATGTTCGACGTGCTGTTGGTAGCACCCTGCACCGGCAACACACTGGCCAAACTTGCCGCCGGTATCGTAGATACACCAGTCTGTATGGCAGTGAAAAGCCACCTGCGGAATCAGCGTCCCGTAGTGATAGCGGTCTCAACTAACGATGCGCTTGCTGGCGCCGCAAAAAACATAGGAACGCTCCGCAATTACCGCAATTTCTATTTTGTTCCGATATTCCAGGATGACCCGGTCGGAAAACCCTTTTCCATGATATCCGACTTTAGCAGGATACCGCAAACAATAGAAGCGGCACTTTCCGGGATACAGATACAGCCGATGATAACGACTATGCAGCAATAAAAAACAAGGGGCTGAAACCAGCCCCTTCAGTTTGTCGAAAAAATCAAATCTGCCCGCGAAGCGGGCTTTTGAAATCCGTTTTTTGCTCCGGGTTTCCCGGGGCAAAAAACACTTCTATCCGCACAAGTGTCTAGGCTACGCTGGCGACGGCAACGCCGACAAACCGTGCGCGCAGGGCGGATGTTCGTCGGAAAAGTCACTTTAGTGACTTTTTCGACGGTCTGAAGGGGCTGAAACCAGCCCCTTTAAATTTATCCTATTCTGAAGTATTCCCAGTTCTTTAACTGCTGCGGTATCTCACGGACGCCGAAACTGAATTCCGGCAGCTTGTTGTGAGTGATATACAGGTCGTTGTTGAAATACTCCACCAGCATCTCGTTGGTGATGCCCTTCTTGGGGTTCGGGTGAGGAGTACCGTTGAGGTCTACCATCGCCTTGCCTGCTGCGTCGGTTTCGTAGATGAAATCTCCGTTCCATACCATGTAGTAGAGCCACATGGTATTATTAGCTTTGATACCCTCCGGGTCGGGAATATATCCGCACTCGGTCAGAGCCATCATCTTGCCGGTGGATTCTAATCCCGCAAGCTCGGCGCAATACTTATCGTAGCCCTGAAGTTCGCTGTAGCACTTAGCATAATAAGCGGACAGTGCGTCAGCGGAGTTGTCCTCCTGGTCGTAGTAGCGGTCAATGCCCTCGATATCGAATGCGTTCGGGTGGATAGCGGTATGCGGGTTCTGACCATTCCATACCCAGATGATGTTAGTCAGCTTGTGGTAGTTCTCAAGTCGGTCGTAGAGCATGTACCACAGCTTCTGGAACACCTCGTTAGTTGCGCTGTCCCTGCCCTGGAGTCCCCACCAGAACCATGCGCCGCTCGCCTCGTGCAGCGGACGGAACAGGATAGTTACGCCCTCGCTCTCCATGCGCTGTATCTTGGTCGCAATCAGGTCAATGTCGTGGATAACCGTTTCGTACTCCTTTGTGCCTGGAGTTACCGCGTTTACCTGGTTGAAGTTCGTTATCTCATCGGTGTAGAACGCATAGCCGCCCTCTGGATTGTCGATATCCTTGGGAACGTTCCAGTGCCATGTAAATGCGCACAGACCGCCGGATTCCTTTGACCACTCTATTGCCTCGTCTATCATGTCGTCGCTGTGATAGCTGCCGGTGCAGAAGATGAAGTCGTAGCCTTTCATTGCGGTGAGGTCGCCGGTCGCATTGTAGAACACAAGATCCTCGTAGCACTCGTTGCCCATCATCTGCTGGCAAGTGAGGACCTGTTTTCCGTAGACCTCGCGGAGATAATTCCACACCTCCATGGTTTTTTCATTGGTGCGGGCATTCTCGGATACTGGCATCGTGGGGTCTACTTCCTTGGATTCGAAATACGATTTCATCGCCTCGTAGTCAGTTTCGTGGGCAAGCGCGACATCCATGTCTATATCGCCCTCGCTGTTGAGCGCGATCGGATTTGAAAGGAGCTGACCGCTTTCGCCGTCAGACGGAGTCTGAGCGTCAGCTGTTGAAACCGCGGCGTCAGTATCCGCAGGGCTTGAGCTTTCCGCCGCTGAGGTGTCAGCGGAAGAAGTGCTGGAATTATTGCATGCGGTCAGGCTCAGCGCCATAGCCGCTGCAAGCATTACTGAAAGAAATTTTTTCATAGTGTGTTACCTTATCTGAATAATGTACATTTTCCGCTTTTTCTGTAGTAATCAATGCGCTGCTGAATAACCTCCCGGGTAGTTCTGTAGTACTCCGCAAGGCAGTCTATACAGAAAAACTCAGTATCGTTCCGGGATACCAGTTTCTGATGTATCGCGATATCATCGGACCCGAGTTTAGCGCCGCATTTCTTGCAGGTGGAATAATTGCTCACACTCTGTCAGACCTTAATTACCTTAGCGCGGAGTACTACGCAGCCGTGAGGCTCAACTGTAGTAACGAAACGCTCGGTGAATGTTCCAAGCTCCTCGTGCTTCCAGCAGTCGTATACGGAAAGTCCGCGTCCGGACGCAGCGGGGAGTCCGATATCCCAGAACTGAAGGCTCATCTCGCCAGCGCGGTCGCCGAAGTTGAACATACCGATAGCGTAATCGCCGTTTGCAAGCGGCTTAACGAGGGAGAACACGTTGTCCGGGTTGTTCCACTGCTTTATGCAGTACGGACCGCGGCACTCGATATCCTGGTTGATGGCGATAACGTCCTTGTTTGTGAGTATCTCCTTGGTTGCAGGGGTCATGTGACGGATATCGCAGCCGATCATCAGCGGGGAGTTCATGATAGCCCACAGGCTGAAATGTGTGCGGTACTCCTCGTCAGTGCAGCCGCCAAGCTTCGGCATTGTTTCGCCGCTGTCAGCGATGACGTTCACGCCCTGCTCGGTGGAGTTTATCCACTCGTTGTTGCTGCCGCCGTGCATACCTACTACCAGCATGTCGATGTCGTTGTGGCAGAAGTTGCCGCCGTAGCACTCGTTGCCTATCTGGGAGAGCGCAAGGCGCTTGATGGACTCCCAGTTATCCTGGATATCCCCGGTGGAACGGAACAGGTGAGCGCCGGATTCTCTTATCCATTTGTATACGTTGTCGTTGCCCCAGTTGCAGGCGGAGAACATGATATCGCGTCCGCAGTTGCGCAGAGCCATGCTCATTCTCTTGTACAGCACTTCGCCGGGAATGTGGTCGGGCTTGTAGCAGTAGTCGTACTTGAGGTAGTCAACGCCCCATTCTGCAAAGGTTTCGGCGTCGTCGAACTCATGCTCGAAGCTGCCGGGATGACCGCCACAGGTATGAGTACCGGCGCAGGAATACATACCGAACTTCAGACCCTTGCTGTGAACGTAATCAGCGACAGGCTTGATGCCGTTAGGGAACTTCCAGTGGTCGGGAACAAGCTTGCCGTTCTTGTCACGCTGCTTTTCGCTCCAGCAGTCGTCGATCACAACGTACTCGTAGCCAGCGTCTTTCAGACCCTCGCTTACGAATGCGTCAGCAGCTTCTCTGATGAGTTTGTCGTTTATCTCCCAGGTGAAAGTATTCCAGGAATTCCATCCCATAGGCGGGGTGATGCCTAAAAATTTGTTTTCCATTGATTTCTCCTTAGCGCAGTTAAGTAATGCCTGTTTGTTAGCTGAATTTACTTTACAATTCAGCTAATACCGGGTTATTTCATTGTAATTATAGCATAACCAACGAAATATTTCAACAGTTTTCAAGCAGATTTTATGTGAAATTTTAAATATTAAGGGGCTGATTTCGCAGTCTGTTGGGTCTGGCGGAAAAGCTATAATTTATGCGGGTAGTGATAAATTAGCAGCAACGTTAAATTATAGTTTTTAAGTAGCCCTTATTATCAGATATAATCCGAAACATACGGAATAGTGTGGAACAGTATATCGTCCAATATCTCTACGGCGGAGTGCTCCGCGTTTATCCTGTCCATGACGTACAGCTTTTCAGCAGTCTTGTAACCAAGCAGCAGTGTAGTCAGCGTTGCAATGCTGAGCCCCATCGTATAATCCGGCGTTTCATCAGTGATACGGCACTTCCCGTGTTCGAAACGTACCGTGAAACTGCTGTTGTTCCATGGCAGAAGCTCATCGGTCACATCAAACCGGAACACTGCCGGAGGTTCGTCCGGGTCGCAGGCGTAGCTTTCAAAGAACTCCGCGACGTCGATTATCCTACCCATGGAATATGGACGGATAGTTTCTTTGATATCGCTGTCGTCCAGCTCGAATGCGATGGATTCGCTGTAGTAGTTGTTCCCGCGCACCTCGTCTATCATGGAATCGTGAGCGTGGATGAACTCCCACAGACCGCGCTGCGCCTCGTGATTCAGCGATATCATCTCCTTGACGTGCATGATGTCATTATTAATAAGGTACACCATGTAGCCATAGGGCTCGTCTGAGCTTGAATAGTATATCGCGACTTTGGTGTCGTCCTCGTCCCAGCGCCAGTATTCCTCCCAGGCAAGATTGTTGCGGTAAAGGCAGCCGTGCGTCTTCTGCGCGAATTTCGTGTGGAGCTCCATGAATTCCTTGTCGTTCCACTCAACGCGGCGGACGTAGCCCGGCTCCTGTATCTTACGGGGTATCTGGGTATCCTTGACGATATAGGTCATCTTGTTGGAGATTATCTCCCAGCCCAAACGGCGATACAGCGGTATGGAATAGGGATAGAGCAGGGCAAACGGGCGGTGGTTTTCGCGCATGCGCGTCAGGCTCTGTATCATCAGGCGCTTCATTATGCCATGACCGGTGTGCTCGGGGTAGGTGCAGACGCTGGTGACGAATCCCACCGGGTACTTCACGCCGTAGATGTTCATTTCCAGCGGGTACACCGCAAATTGAGATACGAGGTCGTCCTTATCGAAGCAGCCGAGGACGTCGGCACGCTGAAGTACCGGGAATTTCGAGCGCTTTATCTCGTCGTTTTTCCAGCCGGTTTCGGAAAGCTCCTGCTCCGTGACCTGGAAAGCGTATCGCAAAAGCGCGTTGTATTGGTCGATATCTTCAATTGTCAGCGGTCTGACGGTGTAATTTGATTCATCGTCCCTGTTCATATAAATACCTCTTTTTGTGCTTTTTGAATTTCCGTTAGTATTGTAGCACAATGGAAGTAATTTGTCAACCGCCGCAGCCGTATCAGCGCTCGGCCGAAGCCGTACTGAGCTGCTTTCTGAATATAGTGCGGAATATCAGCCTTACTACCGGACCAGCGTAGAGTATCTGCCAGAAGAATGCCATCGGCAGGCACAGTGCCCACTGCTTGAGCCATTGCGGCAGCCAGTCGGCGGTAAATCCATTGTGGATAAAGTTGACGACGAGCGTCATGGTCGGCACCATAAGCATGACCATGCAGGTCTGTACGGCGAGGGTGATGAACATTGGCCTGTCGGCATGCGGGTCCATGAAACGGAACGCTATCTTAGCGGCGAGCTTTGACATGAACAGTAATACGATAAGAAATACGATGACGTATTCTATCCACATTTCGGTTATAGCGGCGAGAAGTGTTCCATATGTAAGCTCGCCGGTTTGTACAGCTATGCTGTAGACCGTCATTCCGAACACCATGAAGAAAGCCATGATGGCGGTGAATACTACATTCTGAAATTTGGTTCTTGGCATGTTTTTGTCCTCCTGAATCTTGTTGGAAAATAAAAAAGGCGCCGTTACTGCACAGCGCCTTCACTGCATGATATTATATCAGATATTCCCTTGCGATGTCATAGGCATTTTGTACGAAAAAATATCACATGTATGTTGTGCAGAATTTACAAAAATCACGAACTGCTATTCAGAATCATCTTGATACTGCGATGTGTAAATGTTACAAAATCGCATTACCTAATTTGTGCATTATTCTGTATAAAACATCTGCTTGAGCGATAATAATTGGGTATTTCACCACTTGAATATAAGCCGCTGTTACTGTATAATTACTATTGTTTTTGAGAAAAAAACGCTGTGCAGTAAATGCGTCACAGCTGACTATAACAGTCTTAAAGAAAGGAAACATCATCATGGCAAAAAGTTCAACCAAAGACCTCACCACAGGTTCTCCTATGAAACTTATACTGGGTTTCATGCTCCCGCTCTTGCTGGGAATGTTATTTCAGCAGTTCTATAACATGGTAGATACGGCGATAGTGGGACAGTTTCTGGGCATCAACGCTCTTGCCGGAGTAGGCTCCACCGGCTCGATAAACTTCCTGGTTCTGGGATTTGTTCAGGGCGTGTGCACCGGATTCGCGATACCGGTCGCGCAGATGTTCGGCGCAAAGGATCTCCACTCGATGAGAAAATACGTTG
Organism: uncultured Oscillospiraceae bacterium; assembly: GCA_934446565.1. Taxonomy (GTDB): domain Bacteria; phylum Bacillota; class Clostridia; order Oscillospirales; family Ruminococcaceae; genus CAG-115. The sequence continues at coordinate 38,083 of CAKSEO010000025.1, forward strand.
GGAATACCATATGGATATCAATTATATTTGCTGTGGTGCTGACTACCGCGACATGCCTGCTGTGCACGAATATCCTCACCTGGATGGACACGCCATCCGATTGTTTCCAGGAAGCGTACGACTACATATTTGTGATATTTCTCGGCATTCCGGTGACGTTCCTTTATAATATACTGTCGGGTATAATACGTTCGGTCGGCGATTCAAAGACGCCGCTTTACTTCCTGATACTGTCCAGCCTGCTCAATATCGGGCTTGATCTGTTCATGATACTGGTGCTGGACATGGGCGTTAAAGGTGCGAGCTGGGCTACGGTTATTTCGCAGATGGTTTCCGGTGTTCTATGCCTTATCTTTATGATAAAGAAGTTCGACATACTTCACCTTAACCGGGACGAAATGAAGTTCGACAGATACTATATCGGCAGGCTCTGCGGAGTTGGTATTCCGATGGGGCTTCAGTATTCCATTACGGCTATTGGTTCAATTCTTATTCAGACTGCGGTGAATGGTCTGGGTTCTACTTATGTTGCGGCGGTAACGGCAGGCAGCAAGGTAAGTCAGCTTCTGTGCTGTCCGTTTGACGCGATGGGAAGTACCATGGCGACATACGGCGGTCAGAACATTGGCGCGGGGGAGATAGAGCGCGTCAAGAAAGGACTTGCTTCATGTTCGTTGCTTGGTGTAGGATATGCGGTTATTGGATTTCTGATAATACTGTTTCTTGGTCAGGATATATCCATGCTGTTCATAAACGATACCAACGGCGGCAGTGTTACTGAGATACTTGACCTTGCGCAGCAGTTCCTTATCTGTAATGGAGCGTTTTACATTCCGCTTGCGTTTGTCAATATAGTTAGGTTCCTGATACAGGGAATGGGATTTTCGCAGATCGCTATATTTGCGGGAGTTTTCGAGATGGTGGCGCGTGGATTGGTTGCGCTTGCGCTGGTGCCGTTTTTCGGGTTCAATGCGATATGCTTTGCAAATCCTGCGGCGTGGATATTTGCGGATTGTTTTCTGATTCCGTTGTTCTTCTGGTGTTATAGGAAGATGAAACTACAGTTTTTGCGGCATGATGAAAAAATTGCTGCGGGAACAGTCCAGTGATCACTGCGTTGGTAAACTATAATTTATGCGGGTGGTGTTTAATTAGCAGGCGCCCCCAATTGGGAGTCAAGGGGGGCGCGCCCCCCTTGCAGGTCGAGGGCAGCGCCCTCGTCGCCGTAGGCGAAATACTCCGTGCGAAGCACGGCTACTCTGCGCGCTGGCGCGCAGTGACTTCGCGCGGAGCGCGGAAAACACCGAAAAAGCGCTAAAGGGGTGTGGGGGAAAACAAGAGTTTTCCCCCACAGTCTCTATAAATTATCTGACGTAAAGCTTTACACG